>NZ_PVBL01000014.1:0-161530 GCF_002968555.1 Neorhizobium sp. T6_25 | reverse complement strand
CGCGGAACGAAGCGCCATCAACGCGCGACGCCTGCTGCTCTACCTGAGAGCGCCGGCTGCCGCCGTCAAACAACGTTTGAGTAATCGTCAGGCTCGCATCGGAGCCTTTGAAGTTTTCGTAATCGCGGGTCAGCGTGCCAGTACTGCTGTTAGACAGTCTGCGGCGGCTTACACCTGCCTGCAAATCTATCGAAGGAAGATAAAGACCCCGTGCCTGCCGCAACTCGAACTCGACCGCTTCACGGTTTTCTACCGCCTGCATGATTTGCGGGTTGGTTTTGAGAGTCCTTGCTACCGCCTCATCGAGCGTCATCGCGTTGGCAGGTGCGCTAAACACAACCCCCAAGGCTACAGTCGCCAACAGCGTCGCTAAAATTCTTGTGCTCTTAAACAATCGGAAGCCCCTCGCCGATTAAAATCCCATCTCGGCATTCATATACTGCGGCGATTTCGCGGGGAAGCTTTACGACTTTTAATTCAGAGATCCGAAATCCCATGACAATCGCGAGGCCCCGCGGGTGATTACCGAATTCTACAATCCATCTGATTGTTTCTATGGGGACATTTACGATTTAAGATATGAACTAGAAAACTTGCGGTTCGGCGACTCATGCTCAAGCGTATACATTTACCTCCTGTGTAGCCGCCGGGACACATGGAGAACTGCTTTCCCCGGGGCGAGGATACACGCGCTCCACGCCTGCCAACTGTATAAAACTAGAACAGTCGCTTGCCATCAACTTGTTCAGCAAGACATTACTTAAACAAGAAAAGGCGCTTGCGCGCCTTTTCTCTGGTTTCCGGCTTGCAACACTCTTCACTTTATACGTGCGAGATGTTGGCCGAGTGCTTGTCGTCGTCGAAGAGGATCTTGACGGCTTCCGTGTGGTTCTGAAGCACGGCGACATCCTTCCAGCTGTCGGTCGCGACCTGGACGCTGACGGTCGTGTCGTTGCCGGCAATCGTGGTGCGAACGTTCGCGGCAGCCTCTTCACCGGTTGCCTGATGACCAAGCAGGGTGTCGAGAAGTTTCGAAACATCGACCGCATCACCTTCGTTCGACTTGTAGTCGGTGATGATGTCGGCCATGTCCAGTTCGTGCAGGGCCGAAGGATCGAGCACGAACGTATCCGCGCCGGCACCGCCGGTCATCTGCGTCAGGCCCGGCATGGCGGCGAGGATATCGTCGCCGTCCGTTCCGACCAGCACGTGGTCGGGCGCATCGCTGAACAGGGTGTCGAACCCGACCTCCACGAAGGAGCCGGTCGAGCCGTCGGCATAGGTGAACGAACCTTCTGCAAACAGTGACTGACCGTCGATATAACCTTCCGCGCTCTCGGCATCGAGCGAGATGCCGGTGATGCCGTAGTCGTTCAGGCCCTTCAGCTCGCCCTCGTCGCTGACGCCGTTGCCGTTGGCATCCTGCCAGACCAGCAGCTTGTCGAAGCCGGTGTCGGAGGCATCGATCTTGCCGTCATGGTTGACGTCAAGCGTCGAAAGCGCCGCCACACCGCCGGCATGCGCGCCACCGGCAAAGTTCGGGGTGAAGATTTCCGAACCGTTGTCGATCTTGCCATTGCCGTCGACATCAAAGGCAAGGATGCCATCGGTCTTGGTCCAGGCCACCTGATCCTTGTGGCCATCAGCATCGATGTCGAACTTCACGCCGTCTTCGAGGGATGTGAAGGCGAAGCCGTTGCGGTCGAGATCGAGGATGATGGGGTCCTGACCCGAGACCCAGTTGCTGTTGCCGATATTATGATCGTTTGTACCATAATAGACATTCACGGAGGTCACACCGCCCGAGATCGCACCAACAAGTCGGTAAGCTTCAACATAACTGTCCCCGCCACCATTTTGGTCAACCTTGACGAGGAGGTCGTCGCCATCGACAACGATCCTAACGCGACCGCTGGTGCTCGGATTACCCGAGAGAAGCGACGTGATATCGATCCGCTCGTTATTGGTATAACCCATAATCCGATCGGTATTTACGCCGGACAATGCTTCACTTCCCCAACGATAGACGTCACTGCCGGTACCACCGGTTAGCGTGTCATTGCCGGCACCACCTACGATTAAATCTCCGCCGCCATTGCCGACGATCTTATCATTGCCCGAACCGCCACGCAGATCATCCGCGCCCGAGCCACCGGTGATGTTGAAGGCTTCCGTCTGAGCCGACAGGTTAATAGTAACGCTACTCCCTGCGCTGGCAGCCGACACAGATTCGACGCCGCTGAGCCTACTGTCGCTACCGGAGCCAATACTGTTCAGATCGTCGGAGGTCGTGGTCAGAGAAATCGTATCATTACCCCCGCCGAGATCGACTCGGCTACCGGTACCCGAAAGGATCCGATCCAGTTGGCTCCCGGTCAATGTCAAAGCATCATCACCGGAAGAACCGAGCAGGTTGCCCGTCTCGTTATTATAGATCGTGGTCGTACCATCATTGGCAATGTCCATCGCACCGCGAACCTGAACATTGATGGTGTCGGTTCCGTCACCCATGTCGATTTCGGACAGATCCCCCCATTGGGCCGCAGTTAGCGTCAGCGTCTGATCGTAGTTTTGGAAACCAAAAGGAGAGGCAAATTCCACGCTTTCCACGTTGCGGACAGTGCCGACAGTCAGATCTAGGCTCGTTCCATTCCCCATCGAGGCATAGATCTCATCCGAACCGCTGCCGCCATCGATAACTTCGCCTGCGACGAAGTCACCCGAATTGACGAAGAACCAGTCGTTGCCCCCATTGCCGATCAGAACATCACGACCAGCATTACCAGTAATGATCTCGTCGCCGCTATTGCCAATGATGATCTCACCGCCAGCACCACCGGTCAGATTTATGTTGCCCGTACCGGTATTCGATATTGTAACGGTAACCGCGTTACCCTGAGTGATCCCATCGTCGGCTCGGTATGTGAAACTTCCTCCGAGACCACCGGTGTTATCGTTAAAGCCGACCTGCCCGGCACTGCCGGTTCCTGGCGTATGGGACTGCACTCCGCCAAGAGCACCCCCTACATTGGCGACGTCGAGACTATTACCATCCGCATCGGTATCATTATTTAGCAGTGCCCATTCGGGAATATAAACCGTACCGTTGTTCCCGACATTGGTGAGGACAGTGTCGGCGCCGGTGGCGGGAGCGGCATTTACGACCTCAACGACGTCCGTCACGGTAATTGCGACGTCCTGTTCCGTTGCCGGGTTCACGCCGTCGCTGACATTGACAATGATGTTGTAGACGTTGTCGTCATTGGCATCCGCCGGTGCCTCGAAATCCGGCGCGTTCTTGAACGTGACCGCGCCGGTCGAGGAGACGTTGAACAAATCCGCATCTGCGCCGGTCACCGTATACGTGAGCGTGGTGCCTTCCGGATCGGTCGCGGCAATCTGATACACGACATTGCCAGTTGCTGTGTTCTCGGCTGCCGTCGCCATCGCAGCCGACGTGATCGTCGGAGCTTCGTTGACGTCTGTCACGGTAATGGCGACCGACTGCGTAGCCGCGGGGGCTACGCCATCGCTGGCATTGACGACGATATTGTAGACATTGTCGTGATTGGCATCCGCCGGTGCCTCAAAGTTCGGCGAGGCCTTGAAGGTTACCGCCCCGGTTGACGAGATGTCGAACAGCGCTGCGTCGTCTCCGCTCAACGTGTAGCTCGGCAAAGTCCCATCTACATCGCTCGCGACCGTCTGATAGATGACGTTGGAGATTGCGGCGTTCTCGGCTTCACCGCCGGTAGTGCCGGAAGTGATGACCGGCGCATCGTTGACCGGGGTAATGCTGACGCCGATCGAACCCGTCGACACCTTGGTATCCGTGTGGACCGCAAGGTCGGACAGGATGGCGCTGTCGAGGACGGTTGCCGAAACGCTGAGATTGAAGTTTCCGGCATAATTGGCCGGAGGCGTCATCGTCAGGCCGCCGGTGTTGACTCCGGCGGTATTGGTAATGACCCAGACACCGCCTTCCAGCGCGCCTTGGTTGAAAGTCGCACCCAGCGGGAAGCCCGACAGTTCGACCCGCGTCACCTTTTCCGAGCCGTCGGTATCACCGAGGGCGATGGAGAGGCTCAGAGCGGCCGTAGCGTCCTCGTTGCCCAGGCCGGAACCGGAAATCGTAGCGGTGTCGGCGATCGGACGGACGTCGATGGTAACCGTGCCCGTGCTGGTCAGGTTTCCATCGGAAACGCCGTATTGCAGGATCGCATATCCGCTCTCGTTGGGCAGCGGCTTGTAGTACAAGGTACCATTCTGTTCAAACGAGATGGATCCGCCCAGCTGGCCTCCAACGGTAATGCCGTTAGCGGTGAGGGGACCGCCTTCGACGTCGCTATCATTAGCGAAGAGCTTCAGCCCCGAGAGGGCGGTATCTTCGTTTGTGGAGAAGTAGTCATTGACGGCGATCGGCGCATCGTTGACCGGAGTGACGTTGATGTTGAAGTCACGGGTAGTCGTGGCGATACCGTCGGATACGGCGAGCTGAGCGTTCAGCTGCCCGTTGAAGTTCGCGGCCGGGGTGTAGGAAATCTCGGCCGGAATGGTCGCGCTGGTAAAAGTGGAAATCGTGACGCCGTTGACGACGACCGAATAGGTCAATCCCGCCTGCGGCGTGTCAACGTCCGCGACATGGTTGTCTATGAACTCCTTGATCACGTCATGGCTGACGCTCCAGGTCGTGCCCTCATCAATGGTGAAGGCCCCAATCACATCCACCACGGGTGCGTCATTGGTGCCGGTGATGTTGATCTTGAGCTCGGCCGAGGATTCCACCCCATGGGCATCAGCCATCGTGTAGGTGAAGATTTCGCTGACCTGGGTACCCTGACCGAGGCCCTGGGTGTCGGTGTCATTGTTGTCCAGGGCGTAGGCATAGCTGCCATCCGCATGGATGGTGAGCGTGCCGTAGACTCCGGCAACCGTGGCATTGTTGTTGTTGGACGGAACGTTGGCTGCCGAGTCGATGCCGAACTGGACCGAGGTGACGGTCTTGGTGTCGAAATTACCCGAGTCGGCGTCGGTATCATTGGTAAGGACATTGCCGGTTGCCGAAGGGATACCACCAATTCCGTTGGCGACGCCGCCGGCTTCGACGACAGAATTGCTGTCGGCAATCGCCAAGGGTGCGTCGTTGAGGAGTTGATCGGCCGTGACGATGCCGCCACCGCTTTCACCGGTGAAGACGAACTGCTCGACATTGGTCGTGGTGGCGACGACATGGCCGCCCAGGCTGATGGTGAAGGTACCGTTGCTCTCGGTCACGTTGTAGTCGGCCCATTTGCCGGCCAACTTTACGCTATCCGTGTCTCCGCCGATGCCGTCGATATCGTTGATGACCACCTTGGTACCGGCGAGACCGGTTAGGTCGATGGTGTCATTGCCCGTACCGCCGTTGATGACGATGGTCGAGGGTTCGATGGCAGTGCCGGAGATATCGCCGACATTGATCGTGCCGCCGCCTGCATGCAGGGTGATTTCGATGCCTTCGATTTCGTCGGCCCGCACAGTCGTGCCGCCAGTGCCGCTATAGGTGACCAGCACGTCGGGACGATCGTCCGCCGCCGCAACATTCTGCAGGTCCGCCAGGCTCGACTTGCCAATCGTGAAGGTGCGGCCCTCGGCATCGCCGGCGATCTTGAGGACGTCGTAGTCCGGGAAGATCGAGCCGGTTTCCGTGCCTCCGTCGATGACGTCGGCACCGTCGCCAACCTTATAGACGAAGGTGTCGTTGCCGGTGCCGCCGAAAATCTGGTCGTCGCCCTTGCCGCCGACCAGCGTATCGTCGCCGTCCTCACCGTAGAGCTTGTCGGCACCGCCGCCGCCTTCGATATGGTCGTTGCCGCCACCAGCGAAGATGGTGTCGGCACCGGCGTCGGCCGGATTCGGGTTACCATCGTCTTCGCCATAGAGCCAATCGCCACTCGATCCGCCATAGATCAGGTCGTCGCCACCCTCGCCCTTGGCCGTACCGCCGCCATTGCCGAGGATGAGAATGTCATTGCCAGCACCTGCAAGGAGGCCATCGCCGACATTGTCGTCGCCACCGATGAGAAGGTCGTCGCCTGCACCGCCGAGAAGAGTGTCGGAACCCGCACCACCCTTGAGAATGTTGTCGTTTCCGTCACCGGCCAGAATATCGTCGCCGATCCCGCCCGTCAGGTTTTCGATATCGACAAGCGTATCCGTTCCGACCGCATCATTGGCGCCGTTGCTATCGATTGCGCTGTGGGCCGGGATAGCGGCCGGCCAAGTTGCGGCGTCACCCAGGTTGGCGAGCACACCGGTCGTCAGCGACGAGTAGTCTGCGGTGTCGCCGCCGAAAGCCGAAGCGATAATCGCTGCAGCGTCACCCAATGCGGGGTTGGATGGCCGGTTGAAGCCAACCGCACTGTTGGTGCCGCCGTCGAGCAAGTCGTCGCCCTTGCCGCCGACCAGCGTGTCGTTGCCGTCTTCGCCATACAGCTTGTCGGCGCCAAGACCGCCCCAGATCTGGTCATTGCCGCTGCCGCCCTCAAGCGTGTCGTTACCGCCGAGACCGGAGATGAGGTCGTCGTCAGCTCCACCGAGAATATGGTCGGCCTGAGCGTTCGAACCCTGCAGGACGTCGTTGCCGGCACCACCTTCCATGTAAAGGGGATCGGTGCCGGAAGTGTAGGACTGCGGCAGCAGAATGATGTCGTTACCGTCGGTACCGATGAACCGTTCGATGCCCGAAATCGTGCCAGGATAGTTGGCGCGGTCGAACACGAAGCCTGCAGCGCCCGCTGCAGAAACGAACTCAACCGTATCTACACCCGCTCCACCGTTGAGGCTATCGCCTTCGCCGGAAAGATGATCCAGCGAAACGCTGATGGTCGAGCCATCACCCAAGGTTACTGTCCGGCTGCCCTGGCCGGTTGCGTCGTCGAGATCGGCGCTGAGGATGAACGTATCATCCCCATCGCCGCCGTTCAGCGTGTCGCCAGCCTTGCCGGACGTGATGACGTTGGCGCCGTCATTGCCCTCGACCGCATTGCTGAGGTCGTTGCCGACCACGTTGATCGGTGCCGCACCATCAAGCGTGATGTTCTGGACACCGTTTAACGTCAGGGTGATGCCCGTATCGTCGGTGCCGCCGACAACCGTCAGGTTCTCCTTGGTGATCGTCGCAGCTTCGCCAGTGACTGTACCGACGAGCTCGATGCGGTAGCCTGCAAGCGTTGACGCTGCGTCGTTCGCTGCCTGGATGGAGTCATATGTTCCGATCAGGTTCACCCCGTCGAAGACGCGAACCGGATCCGTCAGATCGAGCACGATACCGTTCGAGAACTTGATCAGTTCGATACCGTAGAGGTTGTCGGTATCGACGTTGACATTGCTGCCCGTGTATTCCGGTGCACCGTCGAGCGCTTCGACTCTCCAGATACCGACGCCCCCTTGAAGTACCGAAGTATCGAAGAAGACATGATATTTGTCCGCGGTAGCTCCATAATTTGCAACGTCGGCTTCGCCAGCGGTCGCATTCAGGTCCGCGCCCTGGTTGGTCGTTCCATTGCCGTAAAGGCTATCCGCATGCTTGCCACCCCAAAGAGCGTCGTTATCGGCTCCACCCTTGAGGATGTCGGCTCCGTCTCCGCCGGCGAGGGTATCGGCGCCCTGGCCCCCGTCGAGGAAATCATTGCCAGCACCGCCGACGATCGTGTCGTTGCCCAGGCCACCTTCGATAGTCGTGCGGCCAGCACCGTCGTCGGTTACGTAGTCCGACCTCATGACGATGACATCGTCGCCATCCGTGCCGACAATACGCTCGACGCCCTCGATGTTGGTCTGATAGCCGTCGAGGACAAAGCCCTCGCTACCGGCCTTCAGATAAACCGTATCGCCGAGGTCAAAACCACCGTTGATGGAGTCGAGCGTACCGGCCTTGCCAGAAATATCGACGCCGACGGTTGTGAGACCGACCACGGGAACAGAGTGAAGGGTACCCGCAGCGTAGGTCAGATCGGCAGTCATTTCGATGGTGTCGCTACCGGCGCCGCTATGGATCGTATCGGCACCGAGGCCGCCCCATATGACGTCGTCGCCATTGCCACCAGTCAAGGTGTCATTGCCACCGAGGCCGGAAATCAGGTCGTTGCCGTCGCCGCCGTTGATGATATCGGCGGAATTCGAACCACCGAGGATGTCGTTGCCGTCGCCACCTTCGATGGTGATCGGTCCGCCGTCCGCAGTGGAGCCCGCAGCCAGAAGAATGACGTCGTTACCATCGGTACCAACAATCTTTTCGACGCCGGAGAGATAACCCGAAGCCGTGCTGTAGTCGGCTACGAAGCCCGATTTGCCATCCCGCTCCAGGATGATCGTGTCGTTTCCTGCGCCACCGACAACCTTGTCGGCAGTGCCGGCAAGACCAGCGATATTGACCGCAAGGAGACTGCCGTCACCCAGCTGAATGTTACGAGTACCGGAGCCGGTCACGTCCGCGCCGAGAACGAAGGTGTCGTTACCTTCGCCGCCGTCAAGATTATCGGCTCCGAGACCGCCATCCAGGTAGTCGTCGCCACCATTGCCGGAGAGCTTGTTGGCTTCGTCGCCGCCGATGAGGATATCGTCGGCAGAGCCGCCGATCGCATCGTTGATGCCGGTAACGTTGTCGATGCCGATAATCTTATCAGCTACGAGAGCACCGTCGGTGGCCCGGTCACCGGCAACACTCTGTCCGAGAACCGTATGGGCGGCATCGTCGAGATTGACGAAAACGCTGGAAGTCAGGTTCGAGTAATTGATGGAGTCGATCGTCCCGGCAGCATCGACGCGGACCACGAAGGTCTGCTCGGCGGTCGTGTCGTGGTCCGAATCCGTCGCATGATAGGTGAAGGCAAGATCGATATAATCTGCCGTGCCCACCGGCGCGGGATGATCCAGCGGCTGCAGAAGGTTGAATGTGTAGCTGCCCGAAGCGAGATCCGACAGCAAAACGTTGAAGACTACATGCTCGGCGTCAGTCGCGCTTGCCGGAGCGATTGCGCCGATAAAGCCCACCAGATAGGCGCCGATGAACGCAAACTGTACCTGCGCGCCATTCGAAGTCAGATTGGGCAGGGCACCCGCAGGACCCGAGATGGTGACGTTGTTGGCAGCAATCGGCTTGGCGAAGTTGATCGACCGATCATTGTTTCCGGCGTTCGGATTAGCGTCGTCGCTACCCCACGAAATGGAGAGCGGTACACCGCTGAGCGCCAGGGTGCCGTCTTCGAACACCGTCTGCATGGCAGGAGCAGCGCCGACCGTCGGGATAGTATCCGTGACATCGATCTTGAACGGCTGGTCGACAAAGTCGCCGTCGCCGTCATAGACGCGGGCGACGAGATTGAGAGTGAGATTGTCGCTGCCGGCCGGATGATCGAGGTTCTGGTAGAGGGTCGTGGCGAAGCTGCCGGGATGCAGGACGGCAACGATAAAGACCGGGTTATCAACGGTCTCGCCATGCTTGAATGCCACCAGTTCCTGATCGACACCATTTGTGGTCCGGATGACATAATCGAGCGCAACACCGTCGGAAGTGAGGTTGGCATTGATGATCGGCGCGCCGTGGACATCCGTGCCGATGGCGACATGGGTGTTCTTGTTGTCGGCACCAAGCTTGATGTTGAGGCTGTCGAAATCGAACGAAACCGTGGGCAGTCCGGCTTCAGAAAGGCTACCCGAACCGGCAGGCCCCGCAATGACCGGGCTATCGTCGATGACATTGACCTGGAAGCTGTTCTTGACGACGTCGCCATCGCTGTCGCGGGCGGTTACCGTGAAGTTGAAGGTGAGCACATCTTCGTTGTTGGCGCCGCTGGCTTTGACCGGATGGTCGAGGACACCATCGAGGTCGAAGTCGTAGCGGCCCGACCCCGTGTCGGAGAGCGTTACCGTGAACACGGCAGCACCGTTGGCGGAGCCCGCATGGGCCACCAAAACCGTGCCGTTGCCGGACAGCGTGTAGACCAGGTGCTGGCCGCCGGACGTCAGGCTGTCGAGGCCGATGGTCGTGTTGCCGCTTTTGACCGTCAGGAAGGCTGCAGCGTCGGCCGCGCTGACCACTGTTGCCGCGACGCTTGCGCTCGCTGCAAACACGATCGAGCGGTCGCCCATCACCTGCGTGCCGGTAAAGCCGCCATTGGCAACCGTGTTGGAGTCGTCTCCGCCCCAGGAGATGTTCAGAGATGCACCGATCTTGTCGGTGATCGGGCCGCCGTTGAGCACGGCGCCAGTGAGTTCGACGCCGAGCGGGCTGACGTCTTCATTGCCGCCCGAAAGCGCTTCTTCTTCGACGTAACGAGCACCTACGCCGCCGGCCGTCGGCACGTCGTCGATCACGTTGACGATGAATGTTGCCGGACCGGTCGTGTCGCCGTCCGAGTCGGTCGCCGTGAACTGGAAGTTCAGCGCGATCTGGTCTTCGCCCGAAGCCGGATGGTCGAGCGTGTCGATCAGCGTGAACGAGTAGGAACCGCTGCCATTGTCGGACAGGGTCACCGTGAACACGGTCGAGCCGGCTTCGGTGCCGGCATGCGCCGTCAGAACCGTGCCGTCGGCCGACAGCGTATAGACCAGTTCAAGACCGCGGGAGGTCAGGTTCTGGGCGTCGAGATTGGCAAGCGCGGCCGGACCGAAGGCAACCGAGCGGTTGCCGGCGCCGGACGTGATCGCCTCGTTGTCGGCATTGTCCGAACCCCACGAGATAGCAAGCGTCCCACCGGTCGTCTGCGTCGTGCGGTCTAGCAAGCCGAACAGAGCGTCCGCATCGCCCGTGCCGCTCGTGTCTTCGTTGCCGGCGCCGAGCACGACGCCCTGCTCTTCCTCGACAATACCGCCCGCAAACGGCGTGACGATCTTGGCAGTATCGTCAACGACATTGACCGTGAACGTGCTGGACGACGTGTCGCCGTCCGAGTCGGTAGCCGTGTAGTTGAACTTCAGCGACAGGCTGTTCTCGCTGTTGGCCGGCGAGTTGTCGTGATCGAGCGGCTTGACCAGCGTGAAGTTGTATTCGCCGTTGTTGATGTCGGAGACCGTGGCGAAGAACACCACATTGCCTGCACCCGTCGTCGTCGGAGCCGTGTTGCCGGTATAGCCGACCAGCGTGCCGTTCGCCAGGATCGCCGTGTGCACCGCGACGCCGAGCGAGGTCAGCGAATTGCCTGCCTCGCCGACAACCGTCACATTCGCATTGCTGAATGCAACCGCCCGGTCGCCCGGCTGACCGTTGCCGTCATTGGCATTGTCGGCGCCCCACTGGATGGTTAGCGAGACATGTTCGGCCTTGGCCGAGTACCCGTCTTCCGTCTCGTTGTTGCCGGAGTTGACGCTTTCGTCCTCCACCGTCGAGGCCGCGCCCGGATTGGCAATCGGGCTATCATCGATGACATTGACCTGGAAGCTGTTCCTGACGATGTCGCCGTCGCTGTCGCGGGCGGTGGCGGTGAAGTTGAAGGTGAGCACGTCTTCGTTGTTGGCGCCGCTGGCCTTGACCGGGTGATCGAGCACACCGTCGAGGTCGAAGCTGTAGCTGCCCTTGCCGGCATCGCTCAGCGTCACCGTGAACACGGCCGCACCGTTGGCGGTGCCCGCATGGGCCGTCAGAACCGTGCCGTTGGCAGACAGCGTGTAGACAAGAGCCTGGCCGCCGGAGGTCAGGCTGGCGAGGTCGAGCGTCGTGTTGCCGCTCTTGACCGTCATGAAGGCTGCAGCGTCAGCCGCAGCGACCACCGTCGCAGCAGCACCGGAGGCCGCAAACACCACCGAGCGGTCGCCCATCACCTGCGTGCCGGTAAAGCCGCCATTGGCAACCGTGTTGGAGTCGTCTCCGCCCCAGGAGATGTTCAGAGATGCACCGATCTTGTCGGTGATCGGGCCGCCGTTGAGCACGGCGCCAGTGAGTTCGACGCCGAGCGGGCTGACGTCTTCATTGCCGCCCGAAAGCGCTTCTTCTTCGACGTAACGAGCACCTACGCCGCCGGCCGTCGGCACGTCGTCGATCACGTTGACGATGAATGTTGCCGGACCGGTCGTGTCGCCGTCCGAGTCGGTCGCCGTGAACTGGAAGTTCAGCGCGATCTGGTCTTCGCCCGAAGCCGGATGGTCGAGCGTGTCGATCAGCGTGAACGAGTAGGAACCGCTGCCATTGTCGGACAGGGTCACCGTGAACACGGTCGAGCCGGCTTCGGTGCCGGCATGCGCCGTCAGAACCGTGCCGTCGGCCGACAGCGTATAGACCAGTTCAAGACCGCGGGAGGTCAGGTTCTGGGCGTCGAGATTGGCAAGCGCGGCCGGACCGAAGGCAACCGAGCGGTTGCCGGCGCCGGACGTGATCGCCTCGTTGTCGGCATTGTCCGAACCCCACGAGATAGCAAGCGTCCCACCGGTCGTCTGCGTCGTGCGGTCTCGCAAGCCGAACAGAGCGTCCGCATCGCCCGTGCCGCTCGTGTCTTCGTTGCCGGCGCCGATCACGACACCCTGCTCTTCTTCCACGATACCGCCCGCAAACGGCGTACCGATCTTGGCCGTATCGTCATCGAGATCGATCGTCAGCGTGCCGGTGGCGACGTCGTTGTCGCCATCCTTTACGTCGTAAGACACTGTGACGGAGATATTGTCTTCAAAACCAGGATTGGTACCCGCATGATTGACGGTAGCCAGCTGCTCGACATGGTAGGCGCCGGTCGAAGCGCTGTCGATGACCAGCTTGAACACGGGTACGTACGTCCCATTCTGGTTCTGAGTGATCGTCAACTGCGACCCATCTTCCGATCGGACGAACCAGAAACCGTAGGGCAGCGTGAGCCCGCTGCCCGACCACGAGATCGAGCCTGCGACATCAGCCCCGAAGCTGTGGCCAAGGATTCCGGAGGTGGCAGTTGGCGTGTCGTCACCTACACCATCGGCATTACCGCCTAGCGTATCGTCATCAAGCTTCAGGATGTCATTGTCGACGACAATCGGAATATCGTCATCGACATTGATGGTCAGCGTGCCGGGCGTTGCAGCCGCATCGCCGTCCTTGTCGGTGGCCTGGTAGGAGACCGTGAACTGTACGTTGTCTTCCGTCCCCGGGATCGTTCCCTGCGGATGGTTGATCGGTGCCAGCTGGGTGACCTTGTAGGCACCCGTCGCCGTGTCGGTAATGGTGATCGAGACGACCGCGCGGTCGCCCTGGAAGATGGTCATCACCGTGCCGCCTTCGGACGGCGCCGCGCTGAAGCCCGCAGGCAACGTCAGGCCGTTGGAAAGCCACAGGACCGAACCGGCGCCATCGGCACCGTAGGCATGCGCAAGAACGCCCGTGGCATTGACGGAATCGGCGTCGTCGCCGTTGCCGCCGGCAATGCCGCCGGTCAGCGCATCGTCGTCGAGCTGAACCAGCGCGTTCTCACCGACGACCGGAATATCGTCGTCGACCGTGACGAAGAAGCTGCCGGTCTGCGAATCGCCATCGGCGTCCGTTGCCGTATAATTGAAAGTCAGCGGAAGAGCATCGCTCCCGGAAGCATGATCAAGCGGCCCCTTCAGCTCGAATGTCGCGGTGCCGTGTTCGGAGGTCGGATCCAGGGTGACGGTGAAGACCGCCGGGCCTTCCACATTGCCCTTATATGCTGTGATGGTGACCGTGCCATCGGCCGAAACCGTCGGCGTGCCATAGACGATGCCAACGCCACCCGACGTCAGGTTCTGCGGCAGGCCATCGCTATTGAAGGCAATCGAGCGACCGAAAGAATCGCCTTCCGACTCGCCCTTGACATTGGCGTCGGCACCCCAGGAAATGCCAAGAGCTGCCGAACTGACGAGGCTCTCGTGCGATTCTCCGTCGTCATTGCCGTTCGAAAGATCATCCTCGTTCACCGAAGCGAGCGTCACCGGACCGCTGATCGACGGGCCGTCATCACCGATCTCGATCGAGAACGAGCCGGTATCGGAATCGCCATCCTTGTCCGTGACCGTGAACCTAAAGTTCAGTCGCAGGGCGTCATCGGCACCGATCTCACCGAGATCCGGATGGTCGAGAGGCTGCGACTGCGTGTAGGTGAAGGCGCCGGTGGTCGGGTTGGTGACCGTCAGCGTGAAAACGGTGACCGTGGTCTCGCCGACGGTGATCGTGCCGGTGACCGTCAGGCCGTCAGCCGAGGTCGACACCGTAACGGCCTGACCGCCGGACGTGAGCGGCGCAGCAACACCGCTGCCGGTCCCTTCCGCCATGTCAAAAGTGCTCTGGTAATTCACCGAGGAGACAATGCCGAAATCGTCACCGCCGTCGAAACCGAGCGTGCCCGTGATCGTCTCGTTGCCGATAACGTCATCGGCAAGAACCGCTTCGGAGAAGATGAACGGCGAACCCATGTCGAAGGCGTCCGGCTGATCGTCCGCCGCCGTCCGGTCGTCAAGCCCTCCGCCATCGCCAAATTCCGTATCGCCGAGCAGCGAAGCGAGCTGAATGGGGTCGTTCTGGCTCGCCTGGATCGAGTCGTCGAATTCAGCACCGGAACTGTCCGGGCGTCCGCTGGCGCTAAAGGATCCGTCCGGGCCGGCTGCGACGTTGATGCCGCTGTCTTCCAGGGCGGCGAAGAGCACCTGCTGGGGTACCTCCACCTCGCCGATCAGCATCGTCGGGATCTTGGTCGCACCGTTGACGATGACGATCTCGGTTCCGTCCGCCTGCACCAGGATCAGGTTTGCGCCGTCGACCCGGATATCGTCGATCGATACGCTCGTTGCCAGGTGAACGATGTTGTTGACGTCCGGGGTCACTTCCGCAGCCGGGGCCGCTGGAGCAGCGGCCGGCACGTTCGGATCGGTCGGGACGCGGCCCGTCGTCGGGGTGCGGCCATCACCGGCCTGCGCCACCTGGATCTCATGCTCGATCGGAGACGGCGTAGAAGAGGCTGCGATCTCTTCCTGGATTTCCGACGAGAAATTCTCAGTCAGATTTTCTTCCGAGATGTTCGACAGGCGCGGATCTTCAACGGACATTGTGTAACCCCCAACAAAACTATGTCGCTATCAATCCCGCCTCTGAACATAACGCAATAGTTCCTTAACCTTCCCGACATAGCGGGTTATGTATCGAATTAAGAATTTTCATAGAAGGTTAACTACGCTCGCCGAAGTAATATTAAAGCCACACGCGTTCGTCCAACCGGGTCGGCAGGACGGCAGCCCCCGATTCTAGATGGCGATTCACCGGCATGTGCGTTTTGGCGTTCAGCAAGCGTGGCCGTTACTTGATACGGCATATCTGTTCAGCAGCCGGGCATCATCAAGCACTTCGATTTGGCAGATCGCGTGGCGCCTCGCAGGTGAGGTCGGCGCGCTTTCCCGGCTAATCGGAAGCTTCGCCTCGACATCAACGATGACAGCACTGTGCGGATCAATCCGATAGCTGCTGGCGTAGCGAAAAAGGGGTGGCCTTTTAGCTCTGCGGTCACTCGGGCGGACGTCGATATGAACTTCGGCTTCAACGCTCTGGCCGCGTCATCGAGCCTGCCGATATATTCCTGGAACGAACGCCGGAGGTCGGCCGATCGTCTCCCGGTCGATCATCTTCGGCGAGTGCTTCTGTTCGCCGCCAACTTGATCAGGCTCGCATCGATAGCGAAGCCTTCAGCACAATCTTAACAGATTGTCGTTGCGGCGGCATTTGCAGTAACAGACCGAGGAGGCGGAACGTTGACAATCGGTTGCCCGGTGGGATCGGCCCAATGAAAATCCCGACCCCAAACGGCGATGGGCCGTAGTCAGACCGAAACAGAAATGGCTGACCGAGGCCCGCCATTCCCATGTCGAAAGTTCCATCCGCGTTACTTGGCGTTCGGGTCCTTGATCTTCGGAAAGGTCGCAAATTCGACGTTGTAGAGTTCGCCGTTCACTTCCTTGACTTCGCGCATGTAGATGTCCTGGACGATATCGCGGGTGGCCGGATCGATGGTAATCGGGCCACGCGGGCTGACCCAGGAGGCACCTTTCATGGCTTCGATGAGCTTGGTGCCGTCGGTATCGCCATTGGTCTTCTTCAGCGCCATATAGGCGAGCGTCATGGCGTCGTAGCCGCCGACGCCCATGAAGTTCGGGCGCATGTTGTTGGCAGCCTTCTTCACCTGGGCGACGAAAGCCTTGTTTTCCGGGCTGTCGTGCAGGGCCGAGTAGAAATGGCCGGTGATGACGCCCTTGGCGACCGGGCCCATGCCGTTCAGCAGGTCGTCGTCGGTGACGTCGCCGGTGGCAATCAGCTTGATGCCGGCGTCGGCCAGGCCGCGGTCGACATACTGCTTCATGAACTGCGCACCGATACCGGCCGGCACGAAGGCGAAGACGGCGTCGGGCTTGGCGTCACGGACGCGCTGCAGGAAGGGGGCGAAATCCGGGTTCGCCAAAGGCACGCGGATCGCCTCGACGATCGTGCCACCATCTTTCTTGAACTGGTTGGTGAAACCCTGCTCGATATCGATCCCCGGACCGTAGTCGGAAACCAGCGTCACCACCTTTTTCAGGTTGTTCTGCACCGCCCAGGTGGCCACCGGCACGGCGGACTGCGGGCCGCCCATCGAGGTGCGGACGTAATACTGCGACTGCGGCATGATCGCCGAGGTCGTTGCCGAGGTGATGATCGCCGGGATCTTCGCCTGGTTGAGAACCGGCGCGACCGACATGGCAAGCGGCGTCAAGCCGAAGCCCATCAGCATCT
Organism: Neorhizobium sp. T6_25; assembly: GCF_002968555.1. NCBI lineage: Bacteria > Pseudomonadati > Pseudomonadota > Alphaproteobacteria > Hyphomicrobiales > Rhizobiaceae > Neorhizobium > Neorhizobium sp. T6_25. Next base: position 144,816 of record NZ_PVBL01000014.1, on the reverse strand, counting down.
TGGCGCCGTCATTGACGACGAGCTCCTGGGCGATGCGGCGGGTCTGGTCGGCGACACCGCCGTCGTCGCGCAGCACGACTTCGATCTTCTTGCCGGCGACGGTATCGCCGTTCAGCGCCATATAGGCCTTGACCCCCGCCTCGACCTGGCGGCCGGTGGACGCGAACGGACCGGTCATCGGCAGGATAAGGCCGATCTTGACCGTTTCCTGCGCGGATGCCGGAATGGCAACGAGGCCGCCCATGGCAAGACCGGCCGCAGCCATCAATGTTCTTCTGGTAATCATTTTCTTTCCTCCTCTAAGACGAACTGTTCTCAAAGCTCCTGGTGACAGACCGCGTCCTCCTTGCGGCGTCCGGCCCATCACAGCCTGTCCGATATATCGGGGACATCGCGATCAACAGTCAACGGGCGCGATAGTTTGGCGACCGACTATTTTCCGTGTTCGCTAGCCGGCTGAACGTGGCCAGACTTTCCCGAGAACCGGGCCTGGATTTCGCAGACCCGTGTATACATACCCGCCTCTCACGTCGCGTTTTGCCAAAAATCGCTCCCGCAAACGACGAACTTCGGGCCAGGCATCCAAACCGCAAGAAAAACCGGGATAAAAAGGCATGCTCTGCGCTGCCAACAAAACCCCCGGCCTGCCGCTCCCCCTCCACGCCGTTATACCAGCAATAAGTCTGTATACATTGCCTGTCAATATTAGCCTTTGGGCCGAGAGCGTTATTTACCCGAACGCGGGCCGCTCGACCGGCTATCGTCTCTTCTCTTCGATCAGCTGTTCCAGGGCCTTTACCGCCAGCGGATAACCTGTAGCCCCGAGGCCGGCCATCACCGTCGTCGCGGTCATGGAGACATAGGATTTGTGATAGATTTGTTCACGGCGATGGACGTTGCTGATGTGAAATTCGATGATCGGCCCGGTAAACATCTTCAACGCGTCGAGGAGCGCCAGGGACGTGAAGGTGAAGGCGGCGGGGTTGATGATGATCCCCGCACCCTCGTCGATGGCCTCATGCACCCAGTCGATCAGCTTTTCCTCGCTGTTGGTCTGGCGGAATTCGACCGGGCGTTCGCCCGCCACCTCCCGGCACCACGCCTCCACTTCGCCAAGCGTCGTGGTGCCGTAGATTTCCGGCTCGCGTTTTCCGAGCCGGTTGAGGTTCGGACCGTTGAGAATATAGATCGGTTTCATCGGTTCACCCCTGATAACCCATTAGGCGCGGAAGCCAGAGGACGACATCCGGCACGAAAGTGATGATGACCAGGCTGACCACCATCCAGAAAATGAAGGGTGCCGCGTCCCTGATGATGTCCTTGACCGGCACCCCGGAAATGTTGGTCATGATGAAGAGCAGCAGCCCGTAAGGCGGCGTGACAAGCCCGAGCATGATGTTGACGACCACCACGACCCCGAAATGCACCATGTCGATGCCGAGCGCCTGGGCGGTCGGAATGAAGACGGGCACGATGATCAGGAGGATCGCCGTACCTTCGAGCACGCATCCGAGCAGAAGCAGCAGGATGTTGACGAGGATGAGAAAGCCGGTGGGCGTCAGGTCCCAGCTGGTCAACAGTACCCGCAGCGTGTCCGGGATATTTTCGATCGTCACGACATAGTTGAAGACCAGGGAACCGGCGATCAACATGCCGATCGACGCCGTCGACTTGGCGCTGAGCAACAGCGAATCGTAGAAGGCTGCGAAGCTGATGCTCCGGTAGATGACCAGCGAGATGACCAGCGCATAGGCGGCGGCGAGCGCGGCGGCTTCGGTCGGGGTGGTAATACCGGAATAGATGCAGCCGAGCAGCACGACCGGCATCATCAAAGCCGGGAAGGCCCGCCAGGTGATGCGGGGAATGTCCCGCAGCGGCACCGGATCTTCGACGGGGAAATTTTTGCGCCGCGCGGTGATCGCCACCTGCATCATCTGCAGGCCGGCCATCAGCAGGCCAGGCACCATCCCTGCGAGGAAGAGGTAGCCGATCGAGGCATCCGACACGAGCGCATAGATGACCATCGGGATCGAGGGCGGAATGATCGGGCCGATAACGGAGGTGACGGCCGTCAGCGCCGCGGCATAGCTTGGCGTATAGCGCCCGTCCCGCGTCATCATGTTCTGCAACATCCGGCCGCTGCCGGCGGCATCGGCGATCGCCGACCCGGACATGCCGGCGAAGATGATGCTCTGCACCACGTTGACCTGCGCCAGTCCGCCACGGAAGCGGCCGACCAGCACGTTGCAGAACGCCAGCAGCCGTTCGGTCATCGACCCGATATTCATGAACTCCGCGGCCAGCACGAAGAGCGGCACCGAAAGGATGAGGTAGTTCGAATACATGCCGTTCAGGAACTGCTCGGCCACCGTGCCCATGTCCGCCCCGGCGAGGAGCAGGTAGAGGATCGAGCCGCACATCATCGAAAGGCCGATCGGCAGGCCAAGGAAGGCGAGCGCCGTGATGACGACGAGCGCGATCGAAAAGGGGCTTGCAAGGTTCATACGCCCGAGCCCGCCTTGGTGGGATCAAAGGCTTCGGGCGCCTTGCCGCGGACCGCGAGCACGCCGAGCCAGATGTAACGCACGATCATCGCGACGGCGAAGACGATGTAGATGGAATAGAGGTAATCGAAGCGGATCTTCAAATAGGCGGTGCTTTCCACCTTCATGAAGGTCACGTAGTCGATCACCGCCGGCAGGGATATGCCGAACAGGACGACGAGCGCGATGGCGCAGATGATCTGCATCACCCGCCGCGCCCTGTCGCCGGCGCCAGCCCAGAAGAAGTCGAAGCGGATCTCCTCCACTTCCCGCACCACGAAGGCTGCGCCAAACAGCACGATCCAGATCCACAACACGACGCTGATCTCGTTGGTCCAGCCGACCGACAGGTTCAGGATGTAGCGGAAGACGATCTGCAGAACGAAGGCGACAAACATCCCGAGCAGCATCAGTGCCAGGAGATTTTCGGCGCGGCGCCGCAGCCAGCCGCCGGCAGCGATAAGTTTCGAATTCATTCACCCCCTCCCCCGGAGGTTCGGCCACCAGGCCGGGCGTTGACCGCTCCGGCCTGCCGCCGCATTTGTGAGGAGCCCACCCATGGGCGGGCTATTTTCAGATTGCCGCAACCTTTTCGAGGATGCCTTTCGGCCAGGACTTGGCAAGGTCGGAGGCCAGGTATTTCTCCTGGGCAAATTTGCGGAAGGCAGCGATGTCCGGCTCGTAAATAGTGAGGCCGGCTTTCTTGAATTCGTCGACCAGCGTCTTCTCCTGTGCAATGTGCTGGTCCTCGCTCCACTTCATCGCCTTGTCGGCGGCCGCCTGGAAGGACTTCTGCTGGTCGGCGCTCATGCCCTTCCAGATCTTGCTGGAAATGGTGAGCAGATCGTAGCCGATGAGATGCGAGGTCATGACGATCTGCGACATGACTTCATAGAACTTCATGTTCTTGACGTTCGGCAGCGGATTGTCCTGGCCGTCGATCGCGCCGGTCTGCAGACCGGTATAGACTTCGGCATAAGCCATCGGCGTCGGGTTGGCTCCGATCGCGGCGCCCAGGAACTGCCATGCATCGCCACCCGGCATGCGCAGCTTGATGCCCGCCATGTCCGCAGGCGTGGTAATCTTCTTGTTCGGCTTCAAACCGATCTGCCGGGCGCCGAAATAGGTCGGGCCGAGAATATGGACGCCGAGTTTTTCGTCGGCCATCTTCTTGAATTCCGCACCGGCCTCGCTCTGGAAGAACTTGGTCACATGCTGCGCGTCGCGGAACAGATAGGCTGAGGTGAGCACCGACCATTCCGGGATCTGATTGGAAATATCCTGAGGGGCGATATTGCCCATCTGCAGATTGCCGCGCTGGATGGCGACGAGCTCGGTGCCCTGCTTGAAGAGGTTGCCGCCGTAATAAGGCTCCAGCTTGTACGAGCCGGCGATCGCCTCGGCGAACATCTTGGTCATCTGGGCGCGAATATCCTGTTCGGAAAATACCGCGGAAAATTTCAGGACCGGCTTGTCCTGTGCCAGCGCCGGCACGGACAGGGCGGCGGTTGCCAATGTGGCGCCGAGAAAGTGTCGGCGGGTCAGATAAAATGTCATGGGCTGGTTCCTCCTCCTCACGGCGCGCCGCTTACCTGCGACGAAGCCTCCCTCGTGCAGGCCATTCCTCCCGAGAACGCCGCACCTTTGTATTGTACGAAATAGTTCGTATAAGTCAATTCCGTGTTTGCCTGACTTTCGGGCCTTGCAGGCAAGAACCGCAAATCATCCTATTAACTTGATTCTACCCTGTATTTCTTTCTTCATCAGCCATATACGATCAGCTCCAAGGGGGAAACATGCTGAAATCAGGAAAAGAGGCAGCCGAGACGATCGGCGAGACCGTGTTTCGGCGGATACGCCAGGATATCATTTCCGGCGCACTGCCCCCGGGTTCCAAGATCAGGCTGGAGCAGACCAAGGAGCGTTACTCCGTCAGCGTCTCGACGCTCAGAGAAATATTGAGCCGGCTCACCACAGAGAACCTTGTTATTGCCGAAGGGCAGCGTGGGTTCGAGGTCAGCCCGGCGTCCCGGCAGGAACTCCTGGAACTGGCGGATCTTCGCATCCTGCTTGAAAGCCATGCGATCGGCCTCTCCTTTGCAACGGGAGATCTCGACTGGGAAGCGCGGATCGTCGCGGCGCATCACAAGCTTTCGGCGATCGAGCGGCAGCTTCTCGAAGGCGACGCCTCACGCACCGTCGACTGGGTACGCTACGATTGGGAATTTCATCAGGCTCTCGTCTCCGCCTGCAATTCCGAGACGCTGATGGCGACGCTCTCATCCGTCTTCGACCGCTTCCTGCGCTACCATCTGCTGGCCGAAAGTTTTCGTGGCAAGCCGGTGGTGGACGACCACCGGCGGCTTTTCGAGCTCGCCATCAAACGGGATGTCGGCGGCGCTCAGGATATACTGACGCGGCACGTCCGCAACGGCACCGAACATGTCCTGAAAAGCGGCCGTATCCGCTGATATGGTCGCCAATTGACAACAGGTCTTGCCGAGACGGTCCAGCAGCCCTTGGGTCCCCGTCCGGCCGAAGCCCTGTCGGATCAGGTGGCAAAACTGTTGGAGAGGCGGTCCAGATCTTCCGAGATCGCAGCTGCGGCCGACTGCAGGATCGGAGCGTAGCGTTCGCAAGCTTCCCGTTCCGAGCCGAAGGCCGACTTGAAGTAGGTGAGCCCTATGCTCGCCAGGACCCGACCGCCCTGGCCGATGATGGGAACGCCGATGGTGTTGGAGTTCTTTGGCTCCACGAGAGACGATCGGGTGGCATAGCCGTCACGATGGACCTTGCTGACCACCCGCTTCAGTTCGGCCGGATGATGACTGAGCGCGTTCTCCGGATCGTCCGACCTCTTCAGCACGTCGATGATCAGGTCAAATTCATCCTTGTCGAGGAAGGCAAGGTAAGCCAGGCCCAGTCCGCGCGTCAGCAGGCAGAGACGCTTGTTGACCGTACTGTGAAACGGCGAAATAAAGCTGTCCGGCACAGTGCTGAAGCGCACCACCATTCCGTCGTAGTCCGGCAGGGCTATCGCTATCGGCCATTTGTGTTTGCGGGTCATTGCGATGGCCCAGGCCCGCCCCGCTTCCACGACCAGCGGTCCCTTGTGAAAGCCGGAGCTCAAGGACGTCACCAGCGCGCTGACCTGATAGCCTCCCTGTCGGGTATCATTTTCCACATATCCGGCTTCCTCGAGCGTGCGCAGGATACGAACGAGAGTAGGTTTCGGAAGCTTTGTCCGAGCATGCAGTTGGGCGATTGTATTGATTGGGTGAAGGTTCAGCTCTTGCAGAACATTCATCGCGCGTTCGATTGCTCGAATGCCCATGGATCCTCCTCCCGTAGAATCTAGATGCCTGTTTCGACCAGCGAAATGCCGGGGATGATAGGTTGTCGCGATCTGGAGTCAAGCTTTAGGGAGGTTCAGGATGTAAGCAGGAGATTGCCATGGCTTCGGCAGACGATGTGAACCGCAATAGACAGGAAGTCCGAAGGCTTATCGCCGGTGTCGACGATGAACTGGCCAGCAGGTTGCTGCGTGGCGCAGTCGATCTTCACGTTCACTCCGGTCCCTCGACGATGCCCCGGAAACTCGACCACATGGAGGCCGCCGAAGAGGCAGCGGCGGCGGGTATGCGCGGGCTTCTGTTCAAGGATCATCACTACTCGGTCGCGCCGGTGATCCCGATGATGGAGCGGCTGTTCGGAGACCGTGGTCTGTCGATGTTCAGCGGCCTGGTGCTCAACAATTCGACCGGGGGATTGAACCCGTTCGTCGTCGACGCCCAGCTGAAAATGGGCGCAAAGCTGATCTGGATGCCAACTGCACAGGCAGCCAACCACATCCGCAGCGCCCATCGCAAGACGCGGCTTGCGTCGAATGTCCAGCTGAGACATTCGCCGGCGCTGACGCCTGTCGATGCCTATGGGAATATTCTGGACGAGGTAAAGCAGATCCTCGACATGATTGCGGAGTTCGATGCCATTCTGTCCTCGGGACATCTGCATGTCTGGGAAATCTGGAAGCTCTTCGATGAAGCGCGGGCCCGCGGCGTCAAGCGCCTGCTCGTCAATCATCCGATGTACGGGCTCCATTTCACCCCCGACGACGTTCGCGAACTGGCGCAACTGGGCGCCCTCATCGAACAGTCCGCCGGCCTGTATGTCGATTCCCGCTTCAACACCTATACGCCGGAGGAATTCAAGGAACACATCCTGGCTGCAGGCGTCGAACATTCCTCGATCGGCTCGGATCTCGGGCAGGTCGACAACCCCACGCCGGTGGAAGGCATGCGCCAGGCGATCAAGCTCTGCCTGGCATTGGGTTTCAGCGAAACGGAGGTGCGGACCATGGTTGCAGACAATCCGGCCAAGCTGGTCGGATTGCCGACGTGACCGCTCCATTGCGCTGACCCAGCCCCATGCAAGTCATCGAGATCGAACGTCCGGGCGGGCCTGAAGTTCTTCGGATCGTTGAGCGCCCGCGGCCGCGGCCGCAGGCCGGAGAAGTGCTGATCCGTGTCGTCGCAGCCGGGGTCAATCGGCCGGATGTCCAGCAGCGGCGCGGTCTCTATCCGCCGCCGCCGGGCGCCTGCGAAATTCCCGGTCTTGACGTTGCCGGGGTGATCGACGACGTCGGTGAAGGCGTAGACGGGCTACGGGCGGGAGACCTGGTCTGCGCGCTCGTCAACGGCGGCGGTTATGCGGAGTTCTGCGTGGCGCCGGCCGTGCAATGCCTGCCGATCCCGAAAGGCCTGAACTTCATCGAGGCTGCTTCACTTCCGGAAGTCTTCTTCACGGCCTGGAACAATCTGATCTGGCTGGCGCGACTGGAATATGGGGAGACCCTGCTGATCCAGGGCGGCACCAGCGGGGTTGGAATGGCCGGCATCCAGATTGCCACGCAGCTTCGAGGCGCAACCGTTTTTGCGACCGCCGGCACCGCCGAGAAGCGAGTGGTCTGCAAGGCCGTTGGCGCGCAGGCCGCGGTCGACTATCGCGATGCCTGGGATGAACACATCCGCGACCTGACCGGCGGCCAAGGGGTCGATGTCATCCTGGACGGGCAAGCCGGAACCGAAACGCAGCGGCAGCTGGACCTCTTGAAGGATGACGGCCGGCTCGTCTTCATCGCCAGCCACCAAGGCAGCATGGCGCAGGTGAATATCCGCACGCTGGTTCGCCGGCGGCTGACGATCACCGGATCGACGCTGAGACCAAGGCCACCTTCCTACAAGGGACGGCTTGCGAAAGACCTGATCGACCACGTCTGGCCGTTGCTTGAGGATGGCCGCATTGTCACCCGCATTCATCAGGTCGTCCCGTTCGGGCAAGTGCGGGAGGCTCATCGCATCCTGGACGAAAACCGCCAGATCGGCAAAGTTGTCCTTGCCGTCGATCCGGCGCTTGCCCACACCGTCCCGTAGCCGCCGCCGACACCTGAGACCTGGAGCCGACGGCGAGCCGATAGGCGTCAGGCCTGCGGCATCGGGTAGTCGTCCGCGTTGAGGACCCAGCCCGGCTTTTGCGAAAAATCCATCCGCGGCGGCGCAAAGATGTCCACCAGTTGATTGACGCTAGGGGATTCAGCGGTTGTCGTGTGGATCGCGGGCGGCGGGATGACGCAGATGGACGGCGATTCGCAGTAGAGGTGTTCGTCCTCCCGCCAGATGTTCATGTTCGTAGTCCAGGGCCAGCGCAGATGGTGGGTAAAGGAACCGCTTAACGCCAGCGAGCACTGCTCGAAATCGTCATGATGGTGGGGGGACACCTTGTCCCGCTCGCGCGGGCCGATGCGCGGCGACAGATAGTTGATCATGAAGGTCGTGCAACGGTAGATGCGGCCGAACCGGGACGGATCGTCCGCAACGTCCAGCGTATACCACTTCAACTTCAGCCCGCCGGGCGGCTCGGGCCAAGCTTCGAATGGGGGGACATTGGGATGCGCGCCGAGGAAGGCGTCCGCGTTCGAAGCGGCGCGAGCCAAGTCCTCCGACCTCGGTGTAAAAAGGCGAACGACGCTGCCGCCCGTGGATACGCGGATGGAGCTGTCGCCTGGCGGCACGAAAGCGACGGAATAGCCAGGAACGACGGTGGTCCCCTCTGCGGTGGTGATTTCCACCGAAGTCTCCTTGTCGGGAATGATCAAGGCATATTCATCGGGCTGCGACCGGCGTGAGAAGATGCCACCTTGTTTGGCGTTGCTGTATGCGACGACGAAGTTCTGTCCACGGCTGATCCACGTGTCACCGTTGGCGTCGGCGATCTGGGGCGCGGTTTCGTAGAACAGGGCAAGCTGCGAGCCGAAATAGCTGTTGTGCACCTTCGTGCCGCCTGGTTTTGCAGCGTCGGACAGATTGGATCGTGGGTCACTCTGAACGTACATTGGCATCTCCGCTTTTGTGCCAGAAATCGCTGGCCGTGATCGAATTCGTCTGGCTCCGCGCCTGGAAACCGGATTGCGTCGAGGCCGGGCCGCGGCCCGCTCCCCCGGGAAGCCGGCCGAGCGGCATGCACCGCCGACAGGATCTAGCGTGGCATCGGAGGCTGCTTCTTCAGCCCCAGAATTTCTCGCGCCTCGCCGGCGGTAGCAACGGTGCCTCCCAGCTCTCTTAAAACGCGCACGGCCTTGTCCACGAGCACGGTGTTGCTCCTGGCAAGGACGCCTTTTTCCAGATAGATGTTATCCTCCAGGCCGACCCGAACGTGGCCGCCCAGAAGCCAGGCCTGCGCCAACATCGGAAACTCCCAGCGCCCGACGCCAAAGGCCGCCCAATGCGCGCCTGCCGGCAGAAGCGATTTCATGTACATCAGCGTTTCGGGCGTGGCGATTGCCCCGTAACGCACGCCGAGCACGATCTGAAACAGCGCCGGCTGCGCCAGCCTCCCCTCCTGAAGGAACTGATTGGCGAGCTGGATGTCTCCGGTATCGAATACCTCGATCTCCGGCAGTACGCCCGCATTGCGAATGATATCCGCCATGACGGCGAGATTGCGGGGCGTATTGATGACGACGGAAGAACCGGAATACATCGTGTTGAAATCGAGACTGCAGATCTCCGGCCGCAGGGAAGCGATATGTTCGACCCGGTGCTCCGGTCGCATCAGCGTCGTCCCCGGTGCCGCGATGCGCGGTTCGTCTTCGCTGGGGACGAACCGTCCGCCAGGGCCGGTCGTCAGGTTGATGATCACGTCCTCGTCCGCTGCCCGCAGGCGCTCGACAACCTCGCGGTAGTGCTGCAACTCCATGCTGGGCCTGCCGTCCGGATGCCGCACATGGATATGAACGATCGCAGCGCCCGCCCGCGCAGCGTCGATGCAGGCAGCGGCGATCTGCTCGGGCGTGACCGGCAGATAGGGGGTCTGATCGATCGTCGTGATATTGCCTGTGACGGCGCAGCTTATGATGGTCGGTTTGGCCAAGGCTTTTGTGTTCCTCGTTGAGCGTCACGCGCGAATGAAGTCGCACTGTCCTTAAGACACTGGCTCGCACCCGAGGCTGCGGATCACAATTGTTATCGCCGCCCGTTTCGCGAGAAGAAACGCCAGCGGAGGTGGGAATGTTTCGCAGGGAGAAACGGGACCGCAATTGCCTTCGTTCCTGGCAAGGGAATGCTAGGGATCGGTATCGAAAGGTGGCCAGATGACAGAACAGCGTCCCGATTTTACCGCATTCCGTGAACGACTGCTGACGCGCCAACGGATGCTCGGCACATTCCTCAAGCTTCCCACGACGCAGGTGGTCGAGATATTGGGAGCGATCGGCTACGATTTCGTGGTCATCGACCAGGAGCATGCCGCGCTCGGGCGCGACATGACCGACCTGATGATCTTTGCGGCTCGTGCCTCGAATATCGCGCCGGTGGTGCGTATCGCCGAATTCAGCGAAGCAAACATCCTGTCGGCGCTCGATTCGGGCGCGATGGGGATCATGGTCCCGCATGTGAGCTCGGTCGAAAAGGCTCGGGCAATTGCACGCAGCTGCCGATACACCGGAGGCAGCCGAGGGTTTGCCGGGCTGACGCGCGCCAGCAATTGGGGAAATATAGACGCGGTGCATCATATGTCGCTGCAGGACAGCCGGGTCGCCTGTATCGCGATGATCGAAGATTTTGAAGCCGTTGACCGGACGGCGGATATCGCCAGGGTAGACGGCATAGACGCATTGTTCATCGGCCGGGGAGATCTGACGGCAGCATATCGGGGCGATCCGCAGGCCGGCGCCAAGGTGGGGGAAATAAGCAGGCAGGTCGCGGCGGCGGCACGAGAGGCCGATATACCGCTCATGATGCTGCCGACCAGCAAGGCCGACTTCAATTTTGCGATCGAACTCGGGGCGAGTGCGATGTTGGTATCGAGCGACCATGGCTTCATCCGATCGGCCGCCGCCGCCGCTCTCAAGGAATATTCGGCTTAAATTCATTGTCGGCAGGTCTTTTCGGGAGGAAAAATGCCATTGATCGAAGTTCCGGAACTGGCCGCTCCAAGAGTTGCGCTCGTGACCGGTGGAAACAGCGGGATCGGGCGGGCGATCGCCGCGCGGCTCGCCCGGATGGGCACCACCATCGTCGTCGGTTACAACAGCCGCCCGGAGATGGCCGCTGACGTCGTCCAAAGCCTTCACGGCGGTGGCCACAGCGCCCTGCGCATCGCGATCGACGATCCGGCATCCGTCGCCGAGGCGGCCGCCGCCGTCGGTGAAAAATTCGGCAGCCTCGATGCCCTGATCAATTGCGGGGGGGCGACAACCCCGGTCGCGGCCAATGACCTCGACGCGCTGACCGACGACATATTCGATCGCGCGGTAGCGATAAACCTCAGAGGCCCCTTCGCAATGGTTCGCGCATTCCGCCCGATGCTGGAGCAAGGCAACAACGCCGCCGTCGTCAATATCTCCTCCATCGCGGCCCGGACCGGTGTGGGAAGCAGCCTGGCCTATATTGCGGCGAAGGGCGGATTGGATTCGCTCACAATTGCCCTCGCCAAGGTGCTGGCACCCAAAGTTCGCGTTTTCTCCGTTTCGCCCGCCGGCGTGGATACGGATTTCGTGCCTCACCGCACCCGGGACCAGCTGCAAAAAGTCGCGGAGCGCCTTCCTCTGGCCAGGATCACCGCTCCCGACGACGTCGCGCGGGCCGTGACCGCCTGCATCGTCAACCTCACCAGTTCGACGGGAATCGTCATACCGGTCGATGAAGGCCGCCATCTCTAACCGCTGAAGCCGCAGATATGTCAGAGGCGGCGGCGCCGTCGGGCGCTGCCTTCCCGCTGCTTCTGCATCATTGGTCAGCCGTCTGGCGAAACAGGTTGCCTGCGACATTGCCAGCTTGAGCCGGCTTTGTATTGTGAACAGCTGCGACATGGCGAGGGCATTGGTCCGGTTGTTGGAGACAAATGGGCGCGCATAGTTGCAAATCGACTGAACAACTTTTGGATGGGAGCCTCGGATGAAGCTGAGCCAAGACGTTCTACTGGGACTCTTTTTCGTTGTTTTTGGCGTCGTATCCGTTTCCGTTGCGATGAGTTACCCCTTCGGCACATCCGGTCGGATGGGGCCTGGCTATTTTCCTGTCATCATTTCGAGCCTGCTGGTGTTGACGGGCCTCCTCGTCCTCTTTCGTTCGCAATTCGTCCAGCCGGAACGGCTGCCGGCCATTCGGTGGAAGCCGCTCTTGCTGATCCCCGGTGCGGTGGTGATGTTCGGGCTGGCGGTCGAGACCCTCGGCTTGCCGCTGGCCGTTCTCCTGCTGACGATCTTGAGCGCGGCAACGAGCATCAAATTTCACATCGGATGGAAGGCCGTCGCAGGGTCTCTCGCCTTTGCCGCGCTCTGCTCCGTCGTCTTCATCGAACTCCTCGGCCTACCCATTCCCATCGTGGGAAGCTGGCTGCGGGTTCTCGGTTTCTAACCGCTTTGCAGGATTGACATGGACATTTTCAATGGACTTCTCCTGGGGTTTTCGACGGCCACGACGCTGTCCAATTTCGCCTATTGTTTTGCGGGAGTGCTTCTTGGCACCGCGGTGGGGGTCCTGCCCGGCCTCGGGCCGATCGCGACCATTTCCATGCTGTTGCCGTTCACCTTCGGGCTGCCTGTCGACACGGCGCTGATCATGCTGGCGGGCATCTTCTACGGATCGCAATATGGTGGCTCGACGACTGCAATCTTGATGAATCTTCCGGGAGAGGCCTCATCGGTCGTCACCACGCTCGACGGGCACCAGATGGCAAAGCAGGGCAAAGCCGGGCGGGCCCTGGCGGCGGCGGCAATCGGGAGCTTCTTCGCCGGCACGGTGGGAACGCTTTTCATCGTGATAGCAGCGCCACTGCTGGCAAGCCTTGCTCTCACCTTCGGGCCGGCGGAATATTTCTCGCTGATCATGCTCGGCCTCATCACCTCGATGGTGTTGACCAGCGGATCGCTTTTGACAGCCTTCGGCATGGCGCTGTTCGGCATCGTCCTCGGAATGATCGGAACCGACATCAACACAGGGGCCGCGCGGTATACGTTCGGCTCGCCCTACCTGCTCGACGGGCTGGATTTCGTTGTCGTCGCCACGGGCATATTCGGTCTGGGCGACGTCCTCATGAACCTGGAAAACGAGCGTTTGCGGGTGACCGGGGTCGCGCCCGTCAGCAGCCTGTTCCCGACGGCCGAGGACTGGCGCCGGATGTCCGCGCCGATCCTGCGCGGCACCGGTATCGGGGTCCTGCTCGGCGTATTGCCCGGCGCCGGCGTCCTGCTGGCGTCCTTCTCGGCCTATGCGCTGGAGAAGAAGATCTCGAAGCATCCCGAGCAATTCGGCAAGGGGGCGATCGAGGGCGTAGCCGCACCAGAGGCCGCCAACAACGCCGCAGCGCAAACCTGTTTCATACCGATGCTGACGCTCGGCCTTCCGGGAACGGCGACCATGGCTCTGATGATCGGAGCGCTGGTCGTTCAGGGCGTTCAGCCCGGACCGGAAATCCTGTCTCAGCAGCCTGCCCTGTTCTGGGGCCTGGTCGTGTCGATGTGGCTTGGCAACCTGATGTTGCTTTTCCTGAACCTTCCGCTCGTGGGCATGTGGGCGAAGCTGATTTCGGTGCCATACCATTTTCTGTTCCCGACGATCTGCGTCTTCATGGCGATCGGCGTCTACAGCATCAACAACAGCGTTTTCGACGTGTACATGATGGCGCTGTTCGGGGTGCTCGGATATTTCTTCAAGAGGATGGGAGCAGAGCCCGCGCCGCTCATCCTGGCCATGATCCTTGGTCCCATGGCGGAAGAATATCTGCGCCGGACGCTGCTGATCTCCCATGGCGATGCAAGCGTCTTTTTCACGAGCCCCCTCAGTCTCGGAACATTGGTCGTGGCCGCCCTGCTACTCTTATCGATCGTGTCGCCGCGCTTTCGCAAAGTGCGTGAGGAAGGGCTGCAGGACGTCGATTGATCGGCAACCGCACGGATCCATATTGCGTACCAACTTTGAGGAGATCCTTATGCAACAGGACGACGACAGGCGCCTAAAGGCCCTTTTAGACCGCGAAGAACTCTTCGATCTCGTGCGCCGCGAACGCTTTGCCCGTGACCAGCGCCGTTTTGAGGTGATGAGCGCATGCTTCCACCACGACGCCTATATCCGAACAAGCTGGTACGAGGGACGTGGTGGTCAGGCCTATGTGGACGCTACGCGCGAGTGGATGAAAGCGACCGGCAACAGCAAACACTGGGTGTTTCCGGCCTTTGCGCAAGTGACTGGGGACCGGGCAACGGTGGAAAGCCCGGCGATGATCTTCAACCGCGCGAGGCCTGACGGCATCGAGATTGATCTTCATGTCTTCTGCCGGTTCTTCTCCCGCGCCGTGAGGGAGGCGGGCACCTGGAAGCTCCTCACCTTCGAGGTCCTGTTCGAGAGGGATATCGTCAAGCCCGTCAACCCGGCGGAGACACTTCCCATCGACTGGTCCGTCCTGTCGACGATGCGTCCCGCCTACAAATTTCTGGCTTATATCCAGCACACGCGCGGGGTAACGGTAAAATCCGATCTGCTGGGCGACGATCGGCCGGACCAACTAAGCGCTTTTCATGAGGGCGAGGAACGCTGGCTGGCCGGCGCGGACTGACGGCCATCAAGGCTTGCGATCGAGCGGACCATTCCAAGCAGCGGAATGGTCTCAGTCAGAGGTTCGCGGTGGCAATCCGGCACGATAGTGTTGCGCCTATAGAACTCGATTCAACGGGTGGGAGGAAATGTGTAATGAACAGGCGGGAATTTATCGTATTGGGCGGGACAGCTGCCATGCTGGCGTCCAGAGGAATTGCGCTGGCCGACAGTTGGCCGAGCAAATCGGTGGTGGTGATCTCGGCCTATCCTCCGGGTGGCACCAGTGACATTATAGCCCGGCTGGTCGCGGACGCCTTGACGGCCAAATACGGCCAGCAATTCGTCATCGAGAACCATGCTGGCGCAGCCGGGGCCCTGGCTGGCGGCAGGCTCGCGCGCGCCGCGCCCGACGGCTACACGATCATGATCAGCGGCAGTGCGCCGATTGCGGCCAACAAGGTGGTGCAAAAGAACCTTGCATACGATCCGCAGGTGGACTTCACACCGATCTCGATTGTCGCTGAAAGCCCGGCGCTGCTCAGCGCAAGCGCTTCGGCTCCGGCGAAATCGGTCCAGGAACTCATCGCCTATGCGCGGGCAAACCCTGGCAAGGTGAATATCGGAAATCCGGGCGCGGGGACCAAGGGGCACATAGCCGCTGCCATCATCGGGCAGATGGCCGGCGTGCAGATCAACCATATTCCCTACAAGGGCTCGCCGCCGCTGCTGGCCGACCTGCTGGGCGGACACATCCACTTCGCGCTCGACGCCCCGTCCAACTATCTCCCCCATATCCGCGACGCGAAAATCCGCGGGCTTGCGGTTACCTCGGCCAAGCGAATTCCGGAACTGCCCGAGGTCCAGACCGTCGCAGAACAGGGCCTCAACGGCTACGAGCAGACCCTCTGGTTCGGCGCTGTCGGCCCAAAGGGGATGTCCAAGGAGATCGTGAGCAAGATCCATACCGCCATCAAGGAGTGGAGCGATACGCCGACAGCACAGAAGAAGTTTGCGTCGCTCGGACTGACGCCTGTCGTCAATTCGCCTGACGAAATGGCCGGCTCGATCGAACGCGAGATCCGGTCGATCGAGCCGCTGGTCAAGGCCGGGCTTGTCGAGCCAACCTAAGCTCGTTGCAGGCGCCCGAAGGCTTTTCGGCGTCGCGGCCGCAATCACCTGGCCGCGACACCGTTCGGCGGGACTTAGAGATGCTGGCACAAGGATGGAATTGGACCGGATGAACGAACGCCTCACTCTCAACGTCAATGGGCAGGTGCATGAGCTTGAGGTGCCTTCGACGGCGCCGCTTCTGGACGTGCTGCGCAATCACCTGGGGCTGAAAGGCAGCCGGTATGGCTGCGGGTTGGAGCAATGCGGCGCCTGCATGGTTCTGATCGACGGCGTTGCCGCCTATTCCTGCAGTCGGGAGATCGGCACGCTGTCCGGCCGCACGGTCACCACGGTCGAGGGCTTGGGCTCGGCGGATGCGTTGCACCCGCTGCAGCAGGCATTCCTCGACGAGCAGGCGGGACAATGCGGTTATTGCCTATCGGGCATTCTGATCGCGGCAAAGGCTTTCCTCGATCGCAATCCCGACCCGGCGCGGGCCGAGATCGCCGCCGCACTCGATGCAAATCTCTGCCGCTGCGGCTCCCACCCCCGCATTGTGCGCGCCGTGTTGAAGGCGGCAGCCGACATGCGCGAGAAGGCAGCCTGATGACCGCGCTTACCTTCAGCCTGAAGGACAATCCCCGGCTCGACCGCTGGCTTCGTTTTCAGGACGACCACACGGTGCGGGTCGGCACCGGCAAGGTGGAACTCGGCCAGGGCGTGCTGACAGCGCTTGCGCAGATCGCGGCGGAGGAACTGGATCTTCGCGTTGACCAAGTGCGGATGATGTCCGGCAACAGCGTCGAGGGGCCGGGGGAAGGTTATACCGCCTCGAGCTGGTCCATCGAGCATTCCGGTGCTGCGATCCGGCTCGTCGCAGCGGAAGTCCGTGCCCTTGCCCTGGCGCGGGCGGCGCTGCGCTTGAACGCGGCACCCGACGAGCTGACGGTCGCGGACGGCGCCTTCCTGAAGAACGGTGCGCCGAGCGGCATCGACTATTGGAGCATTGCGGCAGAACTCGACCTTTCGGCCGAAGCCACCGGCACGGTTGCGCCAAAACCCCAAAACGCTCACCGTCTCGTCGGCAGATCTGTCCCACGGCTGGACCTGCCGGCAAAGCTGACCGGATCCGGCTTCATCCAGGACATGATGCTTGCGGGAATGTTGCACGCGCGGACACTGCGCCAGCCCGGGCCGGGAGCAACGCTTCTAAAACTGGATGAGACGATCATCCGGCGCAGGGCGGGAGCCGACATCCGTATCGTTCGCCTCGACAATTTCGTGGCACTTGTCGGCACCGACGAGACCGCCGTCCGCGCTGCGGCCGTGGCTGCAACGGAATGCGCCGTCTGGGACAATGCCCTTTGTCTCGCACCCGAACAGGCGACGCCAGACTGGGTCGCCTCCCAGCCCTCCGACGACCGCCTGATGGGCGATCCTGCGCCGGAAAAGGCGACGGATCGCGTCTCCGCGCGCTTCACGCGCCCGTTCCTTTCGCACGGCTCCATCGCGCCCTCCTGCGCGATCGCGCTCTACCGTGACGGCATCCTTACCGTCTGGTCCCATGCACAGGGCATGCACCCGCTGCGGGAGAATATCGCAAAGACGCTCGGATTTTCTCTCGACGCGGTTGCCTGCCATCATGTCCAGGGTGCCGGCTGTTATGGTCATAACGGTGCCGACGACGCCGCGTTGGACGCGGCCCTTGTGGCGCGCGCGCTGCCCGACCAGCCGATCCGCCTGATGTGGCGGCGCGAAGAGGAATTTGGCTACGAACCGCTCTCCTCGGCCATGACCGTTGCCGTCCATGCAGAACTGGACGCGGCCGGCCGGCCCGTCGACTGGACCACGGAAATCTGGAGTGCCACCCATGGCCAGCGGCCCGGCGTCGGCGGCGCCAGCCTGCTTGCCGCCCACGCCATGAACACGCCGCCACCTGACCGCAAGCCCTTCGACATTCCGCTTGAACGCGGCGGTGGAGCTGCCCGCAACGGCATTCCTCTCTACGACATCGGTCCGAAGCGGATCGAATTGCATCTGATCCACGACGTGCCGGTACGGACCTCGTCACTGCGTGGCCTCGGCGCGACGCTGAATGTCTTTGCCATCGAAGGCTTGCTCGATGATCTGGCCGGACGCGCAGGCGAAGATCCGGTTGCATACCGGCTGGCCATCCTTTCCGACCCTCGCGCCCGTCGCGTCCTCGAGAAAGCAGCCGTGATGGCGAACTGGTCATCCCGCGATCCCGGAGGCGCCGGAAGCGGTCTGGGCATCGGCCTCGCCCGCTACAAGAATTCTTCGGCCTATGCAGCGGTCGTCGCCGCCGTCGACGTGGACGAGGCCGTGCGGGTCACGGATATCTGGTGCGCCGTCGATGCCGGTCTCGCCATCAATCCTGATGGAATTCTCAACCAGATCGAAGGCAATATCGTCCAGGCCATCAGCTGGACGCTGATCGAGGAGGTCCGCTTCGCGCCGCAGGGTATCGCGACGCTTGACTGGGAAAGTTATCCGGTCATCCGCTTTTCGCAAATACCCGAGATTCGCGTCGAGCTTGTCGAGGCCAGCGAATACCCGCCGCTCGGCGTCGGTGAATGCGCAGGTGGTCCAACGGCAGCCGCCATCGGCAATGCTGTCGCCCATGCCCTGGGCACACGCATCCATCATATGCCGATGACCCGCGATCGGATCATGACGGCCCTGATGGCATGATGGGACAGCCGGCGACGACGGTTGGACACGCCACACCGGGGTCCGTCGTGTTCGGATCGGGATCTTGCTTCACCGACTTTTGGATCGCGCGTCCGGGCAACGCTTCCGATCGCATCAAACAAGAAGGGTAGTTGAAAATGACGGATCTCTCTGCAACATCTGGCAGGATATCGAACCCGACAGGCGAATTGATGCTGTTTTACAGCCCCGGGTCCTGTTCGCTGGCATCACACATCGCCCTGGAGGAAACCGGCAGGCCGTTCAGACCGGTGAAGATGCTACTCTCGGAAAACCAGCATCTGACTCCGGAATACCTGGCAATCAATCCCCGAGCCAAAGTGCCGGCACTCGTCGCGCCGGATGGCAGGGTGATCACCGAGAACACCGCGATATTGACATTCATTGCCTTGACCAGTCCGCACGCCGGCCTGTTTCCGGCCGACATTCTCGACCAGGCGCTGTGCATCTCCCAGATGGCCTGGTTTTCGAACACGCCGCATATCTTCCAGAGAGCGAAGTTCAGGCCTTATCGGTTCGTCGAAAGAAAAGAAATTCATGACGACGTCCGCAGCAAGGCATTGTCCTCCTATTGGGAGAGCATGCAGGAGATAGACGGGCTGATTGCCGGCAACGAGTGGATCATGGGCGATCGGTACACGGTCGTGGATCCCTACGCCCTCGTCTTCTACGGCTGGGGAAGGAGCAACGGGCTGCCAATGGACACCTTGAAAAGTTTCACGCGGCATCACAACCAGATGCGAGAGCGGGCGGCCGTAAGGGCGGTGCTGGAGCGGGAGGACAACCCCCACTTCAAGTGAGGCGTATCTCCCATTCAATCGGCGTGAGCCCGCCTTAGTCCTCGCGCGATGAGAACGAAACAAAGAACTGGTCGGCGAGCTTTTTCGATGTCGCCTGCATCAATCTGCCGCCCAGCGCCGCAATCTTTCCGCCGATGTCCGCATTGGCGCTATAGGTCAGGATGGTGGCGTCGCCATCCTGCGCAAGCCTGACAACGCAGTCTCCCTTGGCAAACCCGGCGATGCCGCCGTTTCCCTTGCCGATGATGCGGCAGCTCTGCGGAGCCTCGATATCGATGATCTCGACGGTGGCCGCAAAGGTTGCGGAAACCGGGCCCATCTTGAGCACGACCTTGGCGTCGAAACTGTTCTCGGCCGTCTGGGTCAGTTCCTTGCAGCCGGGAATGCAACGGCGCAGGACATTGGCATCGAAGAGCCTCGCCCACACGTCGGCACGTGGCTCTTCCAGCCGGTACTCTCCAGTAATTTCCATGAAAACTCGCTCTTCGCCGCGCAAGCGACGAAGCCCTGTGTTGGATGATGATGATCGGGTCGGTGGATTCTAGGCTCAGACCGCGCAGTATCGCTCCTGAATGTCCTTGTCCGCCAGAAGTGTTGCCGCATCGCTGCGATAGACGATCTCGCCCTGGTCGACGATAACCGCCCGGTCCGCAAGGTTGAGTGCCCATTCGACATTCTGCTCGACGAGGAGCAGCGTCGTGCCCTCCTCCCGCAGCCGCCTGAACAGTGCGCCCATCTCCTCGACCAGCACGGGCATGATGCCTTCCGACGGCTCGTCGAGCAGGATCATCTTCGGCCGGGCGATCATGGCGCGGGCTATCGCCAACATCTGCTGCTCGCCGCCCGACATGGTTATACCTTCTTGATGCAACCGCTCTTTCAAGCGCGGGAAACTGCGGGCGATCTCCTCGATCGCAGCCGCCTCGTCGATCCGCTTGCGGTCGGCGACGAGCCCCAGCTGCAGGTTTTCCAGCACCGTCAGCCCCCGCACGACACGGCGTTCTTCCGGAACATAGGCGAGGCCGCGGACATAGCGGTCGTGAGCCTTTAGCCGGGATATGTCTTCGTCGTTGAACCGGATAGCGCCGGTGGTGCGCGGCATGAGCCCCATGATCGAACGGATGATGCTCGTCTTGCCCGCGCCGTTGCGGCCGACAAGCGCGACGATCTCGCCCGGTTCCACCGCGAACGATACCCCGTGAAGCACATGGCTCGCGCCATACCAGCCGTTCAGGCCTTCGATTTCAAGCATAGCCATCATTTTGTCCCAGGTAGACGCGACGAACCTCGGAGTTCGCCTGGATTTCCTTCGGTGTCCCGTCGGCCAGCAATTGGCCATGGTGAAGGACGAGCACGCGGTCGCTGAGGCCGAGGATCATCTTCATCTTGTGCTCGACCAGCAGGATCGTGCGTTGGGCCGCCAGCTTCTCTATCAGCGCGACCATCTCGCGCGTCTCTTCCGGCCCCATCCCGGCGGTCGGCTCGTCGAGCAGAAGAAGCGCCGGATCGGCCACCAGGGCGATGGCGATTTCCAGTGCGCGCTGCTGTCCGTGGGCCAGGAATTTGGCCGGTATCGCCGCCCGCGCCGACAACCCGACGGATGCGAGCACCGCCGAGGCCCTGTCCTCGCTATCCCTATCGGTACGGCGGTCTGCCCAGATGTTCATCCGCGAGCGGAAAGCCTGTGCCGCGACACGGACGTTCTCAAGGACGGAAAGGTTGGGGAAGATGTTGGTGATCTGGTAGGAGCGGGCGATGCCGCGGTGCACATAATCGTGCTGTGGCACGCCCGCCATATCCGTGCCACGAAACCTAAGCGTTCCGCTCGAGGGTTTCAGGGCGCCGGACAGGATGTTGAAGAACGTGCTCTTGCCGGCGCCGTTCGGCCCGATGATGGCGGTGATCTGGCCTTCCTGGAAATCGGCCGTGACATCCTTCAACGCGACCAGTCCGCCGAACTGCTTGCCGATATTGGTGACACTCATGATGGGTGCGCTCATCGGCTTTTGCCCCAGGCTATCAAGGTGCCCCAGATGCCCTTGGGCAGATAGAGGACGAAGAGGATGAAAATCACGCCGACAATCAGCTGCCAGTTGGATGTCCAGAGCGAGAAAATGTCCTCCATCGAAAGAAACGCCAGCGCGCCGATAAAGGGACCGAAGAAGCTGCCGGCGCCGCCGAGCAGCGTCATCATCACGATCAGACCGGACGTATGGTAGTGGAGCGAATCCAGGGGCACGATCGAGAGATGCATCGCCGACAGCGTGCCCGCGAGCCCGCAGAGAATGCCTGAAAGGATGAAGGACAAAAGCTTGGTTCGCTCGACATCATAGCCGCAGGCGCGCGCCCGCGTCTCGTTTTCGCGGATCGCCTCGATCACCGCGCCGAAAGGCGAATTCAGGACCCTCGACACGAACCAGAGCGCCGCCGCGACCACGATCATGATCGCGTAATATTTCACCAGAGGATCGAGGAAATTTACCGAGAAGCCGGGAAGATGCAACGTGCTGACCGTAAAGCCGCGCAGACCGTTTTCGCCGCCGGTCCAGGAGGAGGCTTGCAGCGCGGCATAGTAGACGAGCTGTGCCAGCGCGAGCGTCACCATTGAGAAGTAGATGCCACGTGTGCGGATGGCGAGCACCCCCATGACCGTCGCAAGCAGGCCCGAAGCCAGCACGCCGATCAGCATCGCGATGAACCAGTGGATCCCGAAAGCACCGATCGCGATACCCGTCGCATAGGCTCCGGCCCCGAAGAAGGCCGCATGACCGAAGGAAAGCAGGCCGGTATAGCCGAAGAGCAGGTTGTAACCGACCGCGACGAGGCCGTAGATCAAGACGTTGACGGCCAGCGCCTGCGAAGGCAGCATCCAGGGCAGGATGCAGAGCGCCAGGATTGAAAGCGCCACCCGCCAGCGGCTGACATTGGAAAACCGTGTCGCGAAGCTGCGTCGGGCGGGCGCCGGGACAAGTTCCGCATTTCTGATGACGGACATGGCGGTCTCCCTAGAGGCCAGGTGCGGCGCGGCCATAAAGGCCGTTCGGGCGCACCAGGAGAATGAGTGCCATCAGCGCGAACATGACGATGGTCGCCATTTCCGGGGCGAAGAGCGATGTCATGCTGACCGAGACGCCGACGATGAGCCCGGCGATGACGGCGCCGGGAAGCGAGCCCATGCCGCCGATCACCGTCACCACGAAGGCTTCGGCCAGCACAAGCGTGCCCATTTCCGGACTGACATTGCGCATCGGTGCAGCAAGCACACCGCCGAGTGCAGTGATACCGACCCCGATGCCGAACACGACCAGCCACAATCTGCTGATATCGACACCCAGCACGCGCATGATCAGCGGATCGGCGGAACCCGCCCTGACGATCAGGCCGAATTTCGTCTTTTCGAGGCCGATCCACAACAGCAACAGGACGGCGACAACCACGCCGATGACGAAAAGCCGGTAAAGCGGGAAAAAGCCGATGCCGAGGTTCACCACGCCGCGAAGAGCTGCCGGCGTCGAGAACGGAATGCCGTCGGTGCCGAAGAATATGCGCACCGCCTCGACCAGCACGTAACCAAGACCGAAGGTGAGAAGCAGCGGATCGTCCGGCGAGCGGCCATAAAGGGGACGGATGAGGAAACGCTCGATCAGCATGCCGAACAGGCCGATCATGACCGGCGCGATCAGGAGAGCCCACCAGAAGCTTCCCGTCAGGCCCGCCACGTAGAGGCCCGCATAGGCTCCCACCATGAACAGCGCACCATGCGCGAAGTTCACGATGCCGAGCATGCCGAAGATGATCGACAGGCCGAGCGCAACCATGATCAGGACCGCGCCCAGCGCGAGACCCGAAAACAGCTGCATTGCAATCAATTGGACAGTCATGACCTCATCCGTCCCAAGGTATCAGCTCTTGAAGCCGAGTTCGGAGCAGGTTCGCAACACGCTCTCCGATGCAGGTTCCGCGGCGACGATCTTGAAGAGATCGGCATCCGATTTCATCGCGCTTTTCGCCTTGGATTCCAGGACGAGTACCGACTGCATCGCCTGGTGGTCGCACTTGCGGTAGGACTGCTCCCCCTTGGCGATATCATATTTCAGCGCTTCCAGAGCCGCGATGACCTTTTGTGGCTCCGTCCCGCCTGCCTTTTCGATGGCCATCAACAGCGAAGCGACGCCGGTATAGCCGTAGGCTCCGTAGTCGGTCGGGATCGTGCCCTTATACATGGCTCTGAAGGCGTCGTTGAACGACTTTGCGGAAGGCACCGTTTCTTCCAGGCCCCAGTAATAGTTTGCGCCGCCGGTGACACCTTCGAAGACTTCGGGATCGACCGCAAGCCGTTGGTTGTGGAGCAGAACCGGCACGACGATCTTCATCTGGTCCTTCACGCCGAAATCCACCGCCTGCTTGATGGAATTGGCCTGGTCGCGGCCGAAATTGCAGATGCAGAGGATGTCTGCGCCTGATGCCAGGATGGTCGGAATGAAGGTCGAATAGTCCGCCGCGCCGAACGGGTGCAGGATTTCGCTGACTGTCTGCGCACCGATTTCCTTGGCTGCCCGCTTGAAACCGCGCAGCATTTCGTGGCCGTAGGCATAGTCGGCAACAAGATAGGCGACCTTCGAACCCTTCTTGAAGCTGTGCTTGGCGACAACCGCGGTCGTCATCGTCGGATTCAGCGCCTCGTGGAACGTATAGGGGCTGAAATCCTTGATCTCGTTGATGGTGTCCGACTGGCTGATCGAGATGTACAGCATGCTGCGGGCACGGGTCACTTCGTTGACCGCAAGCTGTACGGCGCTCGAAAGTGCACCGACCACCGCATGGACCCTGTCCTTTTCGATCAGTTCGAGCGTGCGGGTGGCGGCTTCGCCGGCATTCAGCTTGTCGTCGCGCACCAGGAGCTCGACCTTGCGGCCTGCAATTCCGCCCTTGTCATTGGCGAGCTTGACGGCGAGCTGGGCGCTGCGGACCTGGTCGTTGGCCTCGGCGGCGAACGGGCCGGTCAAAGGCGTCGGAAACCCGATGCGGATGGTTTCCGCCTGCGCCCGGGCAATCCATGGCATCGAAAGTGTTCCGGCCATACCGGCCAACCCGATAAGGGCTGCACGGCGACCGATCGGCCTTAAAGCCAGTTTCTCAATTCCGTTTGTCATCCTGTCCTCCTCCTGACATCGGATCGTTATTGCGTTCAGATCGTGCCGAGCGCCTTCAATATGCGCGTCGGCGTCATCGGTATCTGCGTCAGCACCGCGCCATGACCCACAAGCGCATCGTTGACGGCATTCATCGCGGCAGCGGAAGCCGCCGCCGTCCCTGCTTCGCCGCAGCCCTTTGCACCGAGCTCGGTGTCCCGGGTCGGCGTTTCGACGTGGGAAATCTCGATATCCGGCATCTCACAGGCCATCGGCACCAGGTAATCGGCAAGCGAGCCGTTGGTGAGCTGACCTTCCTCGTTGTAGAGGCACTCCTCGAAAAAGGCCGCGCCCAGCCCCTGCACCACGCCGCCCCGCACCTGTTCGTCCACCAGCAGCGGATTGATGATGCGGCCGCAATCCTCGACCACCCAGTGCTTGAGGATCTTCACAAAGCCTGTCTCCGCATCCACTTCCACCAGGCAGCCCTGGGCTCCGTTCGTGAATGCGAACGGATAACCTTGCGGCGCATAGTGATGCACGACGGAAAGCTGCGCCTGGGTTTCCGGCGGCAGCGTGTCCGACCGGAAGAAGGCGATGCGCGCGACTTCCGCCAGGCTGACGCGCTGCCGGCCCGTGACCGCCTCGACGATCCAGTCCCCGCGGATATCAAGCTCGCCCGGCTGCGCCTGCAGGATGAGGCCTGCAATGGCGAGCAGATTTGTCTTCAGCTTTCGCGCCGCCTGCAGCGCCGTTTCGCCGCCGATGCCCGCGCCACGGCAGGCCCAGGTGGCGCCCCCATGGGGTGTCGTATCGGTGTCGCCGGTCATCACCCGCACTTTTTCACGATCGATGCCGAGCTGGTCGGCGACGATCTGACCGATGATGGTCTCCGTCCCCTGGCCCTGTTCGGTCACGG
This sequence comes from Neorhizobium sp. T6_25, assembly GCF_002968555.1. Classification (NCBI taxonomy): domain Bacteria; kingdom Pseudomonadati; phylum Pseudomonadota; class Alphaproteobacteria; order Hyphomicrobiales; family Rhizobiaceae; genus Neorhizobium; species Neorhizobium sp. T6_25. The sequence goes on along the minus strand of NZ_PVBL01000014.1, from coordinate 119,490 downwards.
AAATCGAACAATGCACCTCGCCGGACGGCGTGAGCTTGAGGATGGCGCCGTCCTGCGCCGAAATCCGCGCGCCGCCGACACCATAAAAAGCCGGGCTCGGGTTGGTGATCTCCACGAAAAGGGCGATACCGATGCCGCGCAGGATGCCTTTCTGCCGCAGACCCGCCTGCTCCGCACGAAGAGCGTCATAATTCATGATCGACTTCAGCCGCGCGAGACAGACCTGGTGGGAGAGCTTTTCGAACTGGTACCCGGTCGGCGATGTGCGGGGATAGCTGCTGTCGGGAATGAGATTGCGCTCGCGGATTTCAAACGGATCGAGGCTGAGTTGGCGCGCCGCGGCATCGACCAGGCATTCCGTCACCGCGCAGGCAATCGGGTGCCCGACGGCGCGATACTGGCTGGTCTGCACCTTGTTCTGGAACACGACCGAAAGATTGGCGCGATAGGAAGAGAAGTCATAAGGGGCGCCCATCAGGCGGATGACCTGGTTTCCCTCGACCGCGCTGGTGCGCGGATAGCTCGAAAACGCGCCGATCGCGGTGACATCGTCCACATCCATAGCGGTGATGCGACCGTCCCTGTCGAGGGCAAGACGCCCGGTTACCCGGTGGTCGCGGGCATGAATATCCGAGACGAAGGATTCCATCCGGTCGGCGACGTATTTGATGGGGCGACCGAGCAGGATCGACGCGCCGACGACCGCCATCTCCTCGTGATAGACATGCAGTTTCATTCCGAACGAACCGCCGATATCCGGCGCGATGACGCGGACACTGGCTTCGGGAATGCCGTAGTGACGGGAATAGACATCCTGGAACTGATAGGGTGTCTGGGTCGCGTGGTGGGCAGTCAGCCGGTTCTCGCTCGGATCGTAATCGGCAACGATCGCGCGCGGTTCGAGTGTCACCGCCGTGTGCCGGCCGAAAATGAAGCTCTGCTCGACCGTTGTCTCCGCTGCATCGAATGCCTCCTCGACGCCGCCGCTGTCGAGTTTCGTGGCAAAGCAGATATTGTCTTCGAACTGTTGCGACATCGCCGGGGCAGACATGGCCTCGAGCGGGTCCGCCAGCGCCGGCAGCTCCTCGATATCGACGATCACCAGCTCGGCGGCATCTTCGGCGATTGCCCTGCTGTCGGCAACGATGAGAACGACCGGCTGCCCTGACCACATCACCTTCCCAAGAGGTAGCGGCACTTGCGGCGGAGACTTCATGTTGCTGAAATGTTCGAGTGTCCCGGTCCAGGGCGCGCAGATCGATGCTAGGTCCTCGCCCGTGAAGACGGCGCGAACACCGGAGAGGGCCTTTGCCTGACCGATATCGACGGAAACAATCTTTCCATGCGCATAGGGGCTGCGGACGAAAGCTGCATGCAGCATGCGCGGCAGCACCAGATCGGTCACGTACCGCCCCCGGCCTTCGAGCAGACGCTTGGCATTCGGTCGCGAGACCGAGCGGCCGATATAGGAGTTAGGCCTGTCGATGGAGCCGGCGAACGCGTTCATGCCTTCTCCTCCTCCAAATGCTGCCGGCGCTGTCTCGCCGTCGTCTCGATCGCATCGACGATCGATTCGTAACCGGTACAGCGACAGTAGTTTCCCGAGAGCGCGTCACGGATGCCGTCGCGATCGGGCTCGTCATCGGACGCCAGAATGCCGTAGGCGCTCACCAGCATGCCCGGAGTGCAGAAGCCGCATTGCAACGCATTGCGCTCATGAAACGCCTTCTGGAGGTCGTCGATCGCTCGGCGATGGGTCAGGCCCTCGATCGTCTCGACGGCGCAGCCATCGGCCTGCACCGCAAACATCAGGCAGGCATGCACCGGTCGGTCGTCCAGCAATACCAGGCAGGCGCCACAGACACCCATTTCGCAACCCGTATGGGTGCCGGTGAGCTGGATGTCCTGCCGTAGGAAATCGGCAAGCGTGGTGCGCGGTGCTACCAGCGCCTCGGTTGTCTCGCCGTTCACGGTCAGTGAAATCGCCACCTTGCCGCTCATAGGTTTGCCTCCAGCCGGCCGAGCAGCCGTCCGAGTAGCACCCTTGCGAGATGCCCGCGCATCTGTGGAGGTGTATGCTCGTCACCGACCGGATCAAGCTCCGTGCCGAGTACGTCCTGTGCCTGGCGGATCGCCTCCGGCGTCAACTGCCGTCCGGTCAGGGTGGCTTCGACCGCACGCATTCTGGCCGGCGTCGAGCCCACCGAAAAGAAGGCGATCCGCATGCGTTCGACAAAACCGCCCTGCATCTCCGCATCGATGCCCGCCCCGACGATCGCATAATCGCCGCGCCGGCGGGCCAGTTCGTCAAATGCCGTCCGGGTTTTCGCGGTTGCCAGGGGTACGTATATCGCGGTGATGATCTCGCCCGGCTGAAGCGCCGTTTCATAGAGATCGAGGAAGAAATCGCCGGCACCGACGCGGCGGCGGCCTTCGACGCAGGCAATTTCAATGATCGCATCGAGCGCCAGCGCCATGGCGGGAAATTCCGAGGCGGGATCGGCCAGCGCCAGGCTGCCGCCGAATGTGCCTTGGTTGCGGATCGCCGGGTGCGCCACGAAAGGAGCCGCCTTTGCAAGCAGTGGCGCGTGTTCGCGCACGAGATCCGAGCCGAGAATTTCGCAGTGGCGGGTGGTCGCGCCGATGCGCAGATGACCGCTGGCGATGGAAAGACCGCGCAGTTCGTCCAGGCGAGCGATATCGATGAGAAGGCCGGGGGCCTGCAGCCGAAGTGCCAGCGCCGGAACGAGGCTTTGCCCTCCCGCAATATAGCTCGCATCACCATCCGCGCTGACGAAAGCTTCCATTGCTTCCTGCAGGCTTTTCGGTCGCATGTAATCGAAAGCTCTCGCCTTCACCGGCTCCTCCCACGTGGCCCTCCGGATTTGTGACCACTTGGTTACAATATTTCGCAGGTCGACCCGCGGGTCAAGAAAAATAACCAACTGGTCTCAAATAAAATTACCACTTGGTCTCAAACGCCGGCCGCGGTATCGCTATGGGAAAGAGTTGCCGGTGACTCGGTGACGGGCATGGCAGATCAGGGCAGGCATGACGGATCAGAAGAAGAGCCTTGAACGCGAAAGTGGCGGAGAAAAACCGCGGCGTCCCAAACAATACATGCGGGCGAACGAGCGCGAACAGTTCATCCTGGAAGAGGCGGTCCGCTTCTTCGCCGAGCATGGCTTCGAGGGCCAGACCCGCGAGCTTGCCAAGCGCATCGGCATCACCCATTCGGCGATCTACCGGCATTTTCCCAGCAAGGAAGCCTTGATCGAGCGGGTCTACGAACATGTTTATCTCAGCCGCTGGGACGATAGCTGGGCCGGCCTGATCATCGACCGCAGCCGGTCACTGGAAAGCCGGCTGACGGAATTCTATCTGCGATATGTGGAACGTGTCTTCCACTACGACTGGGTCCGGATCTTCGTCTTTTCCGGCCTCAAAACCTTCGACATCACGACGCGCTACCTCGACATCGTGCGCCGGCAGATCGTCGAGCCTGCCTGCCTGGAACTCCGCCACGAACTGGGCCTGCCGGGTCCGGACGAGGCGCCGCTTTGCGAGCGGGAGACCGAATTGTTCTGGGGTCTCCACGGCCGCATCTTCTATCTGGCGATCCGTCGGTTCGTATATGCGACGCCCACCCCGGAAGCTCTCGAGGACATCGTCCGCGACGGCGTCAGAAGCTTCATGCTCGGTGGCCCGGCAATCGCAAAGGCGATCGTTCAACGGAAACCCTAGCGAGCATCCGCCCGGATGCCATCGTGCCTGCCCTAATATGCGCCCAGCATGGCGCGGCGGATCTCGTCATGGGCGATCTCGCCGTCCGAGCGCTTGAACTCCCTTTGAATGCTGCCATGGGAAAGCACATAGGCGCGCGACGACACGTCGATCGCCTGGAAGAAGCTCTGCTCCGCCATCAGGATCGTCATGTTGCTCTTCTCGCGCAGCTGGGTGATGGCATTCAGCACGTCGCGCACGACGATCGGCGCCAGGCCCACCGAGGGTTCGTCGATGATGATGACCTTCGGCGCCGTCATCAGCGAACGGGCGATCGCCAGCAGTTGCTGCTGCCCGCCGCTCATGGTCGAAGCGATCTGCTTGCGGCGCTCCAAAAGCAGCGGAAAGGTTTCGAAACAGTAGGCGAGGTTCTGCTTCATCCGGTCGCGGACCATGGGGTTGCTGCCCGCGAGCTTGAGATTGTCCTCGACCGAGATGTTCGGCACCAGGCGGCGGCCTTCCGGGACGATCGACAGGCCGAGGCGGACGATCTCGTGCGGTTGAAGTTTCGTAAGGTCGGTGTTCTTGCCATTCCATTCGAGCACGATCCGACCCGAACTTGCCCGCACGAAACCGAGGATGCAGTTGAGCAGCGTGCTCTTGCCGTTGCCGTTCATGCCGAGCAGCGCGACCATCTCGCTCTCGTTCAGTTCGAGCGAGACCTTCCGCAGGACCGAGACGGCGCCGTAACCCGCCGACAGGTTTTCGATAATCAGCCTATTCACCGAAATACACCTTCTGAACGAGCCGATTTTCGGCGATCTCGGAGGAGGTCCCCGCGGCGATCAGGCGGCCGGTCTCGAAGCAGACGACCCGCTCCGAAAAGCGCATGACCGCATGCATGATATGTTCGATCATGATCACCGCGACGCCGGACCGGTTGAGCGCGAAAAGGATCGCCAGAACCTCGTCGATCTCCTCTTCGGACAAGCCCGCCATCGCCTCGTCGGCGATCAGCACCTTTGGATTGCCGACAAGCGCGCGGGCCAGTTCCAGCTTGCGCAATTCAAGCTGGGTCAGCTTTTCGGACGGATCGGCGATGCGGCCCGACAGTCCGACGCTTGCAAGCACCGACCTTGCCCGGTCATGCTTGCTGCCCTCGACATGGCAGTAGTCGAGCGGAACGAGCAGGTTCTCAAACACGGTCATGCCGATGAATGGCCGCGGGATCTGAAAACTGCGGGCGATGCCCATCCGGGCTCGCTTATGGGCTTGGAGATGCGAGATGTCCCGGCCTTCGAAAAACACCGATCCGCGGTCGGGACGGTAGATGCCGGTGATGCAGTTGATGAGCGTCGTCTTGCCGGAACCGTTCGGACCGATGATGCCGAGCCGCTCGCCGGCGCCGACATCGAGATCGACGGGACCGAGCGCGCGGAACGATCCGAACCGTTTTTCGACGCCCTTGAGGGAGAGAACCGGCTGCATCATGGTCTTGCCCTGCCTTTATTGCGGCCGAAGAGATCGGAAATACCGCCCGGAGCAAAGGCCACGAAGGCGATCAGGACCGCGCCGACGAAGAGAATGTTGAGTTCGGAGGATATGGTGACCGTGGCGATCTGCTGCACCGAAGCGAGCAGAAGAGCACCGATCACCGGGCCGACCCAGGTTCGGGTACCGCCGATCAGCGGCATGGCGATAGCGTTCAAACCGATGATCAGGCTGAAGGCGGTGACCGGTTCGACAAAGGACGTGTAGAACGGATATGGCGCACCGGCCGCGGCAAGCACCGCGCCGCTCAGGGCGCAGGCGACCAGCTTGAGGCGAAGCGTCGGGACGCCGGAACATTCCGCGGCGTCCTCGCTTGCCCGCACGGCCCTGAGGCCACGGCCGATCCAGGAAATCTCCACCCAGCGGGCGAGCGCCACGCTGGCGACCGCGATCACCACCATGACGGTAAAATTGTATTGTGACGGCCCGGGGCTCCAGGCAGGCGGCCGCGGGCCGTAGACGGCCATGCCGCTTGCCCCGCCGAGACCGGAGATATTGTGCACGATGGTTTCGAGCACGACGACGAGGCCGAGCGTGGCGATGGCGAAATAGACGCCCTGGATACGCAATGTCAGGTAGCCCATCAGCACGCCGAGAATGGCACCGACAATCGCGGCGGCCAGGATGCAGAGCGGCAGCGGCAGGCCGAATGTGGTGAACAGGAATGCCGAAAGATAGACGCCGGCGCCGAAGAAACCGGCCGCGCCGAAATTGATGTAGCCGGCATAACCGCCGAGAATGTTCCAGCCGGTGGCGATCGTCACATATTGAAGGACCACGTAGCCGGCAAAGAAATAGAACGGGTTTTTGAGCAGCCACGGCATCAGGAAGCCGAGCGCGAGAACGATGACGACGCCCGCGAGGAAGACGAGGGAGTTCTTTTTCATCGCGCAGCTCCGAACAGGCCCTGCGGGCGGAGGGCGAGGCCTAACAGCAGGATCGCAAAGGCGACCCCGGGGGACCAGGAGGGATTGAGATAGCTGGAGACGAGCGCCTCCGCGATGCCGATAACGATGGCGATCACCAGGCCGCCGGGAATGGACCCCATGCCGGCGAGAACCACGATCGCGAAGACGCGGCCGATCTGGTAGCGCCCGGCAAAGGGTTCAATCGGGCCGACCATGATCAGGGCAGCTCCGGCGATGACGGCGGTGGCGGTGGCGATGCCGAAAGCGTGCCGCTTGACGGAGGCCGGATTGAGGCCGGCGATCGAAAGCGCCCGCTCCTCATGGGCGACGGCACGGATTGCCGTGCCGGAACTGGTGCGGCTGAGATAAAGCCACACGGCCGCGATCGTCACGGGGGCGAGAAGCGCAGGGATCAGCAGCCGGTAGGGAATGGTGAGGACGCCGAGCTTGAGGCTTGAGCCGATATAGGAAACGCTGACGGACTTGAGTTCGGAACCGAAGCCGAGCGACAACAGGATCTCGATCACCAGCGAAAGGCCGAAGAACAGCGTCAGGCTCTGCAGCACGTTGGCGCCGCCCTTGCGTTCGAAAACAGCCGAGTAGAAGGCGTAGAGCACGACGCCGAGAAGATAAAACGGCACAAGGCCGATCACCGCCGCGACGATCGGATCGAGCCCCCATTGGGTCAGCGTATAGACGAAGAACGCGCCGGCGACGACGAGCGTCGGATGGGCGATGTTTGGGATGTGGAGAATGCCGAAGGTGATCCCGAGCCCCAGGGCGAGCGACGCATATACGCTCCCCAGCAGAATGCCCGTCACGATGGCGTTCAGCAGAATGTCGATCGATAGCATTGATAGGGGCCCTTGAGCCGGCCTTGCGCCGGCTCTCTGGATCGGTTGAAGGATTAGCTGGCGCGCGCCTTGTTATAAGGCGCGGCGAGGTCGCCCGTCTTCAGGGATGGCGGGTCGAGAATGACCTGGTGGCCCGGGTTGCGGAACTGTTCGAGATCGTTGCCCTTGATGCCGCGCAACTGCACCATCAGGACGCGGCGTTCCTTCCAGTCGCCGATCTCGGTAAAGGCGATCTTGCCGGCGATGGTATCGACGGCGTTGGCATGCAGGAAGGCTGCCATCTTGGCCGGATCGACGGAATTCGAACCCTTGATCGCAGCCGCCGCCAGCTGGCCGGCGACATAATAGAAGGGCGGAATGTAAAAACCGAGCGGATCAACGCCCTGCTTGACGGCGATCGGCGTATACCGGTCGAAAAAGCTCTTGATCGCCGGTGTCTGCATGGTGGGTTCCGGAACGAAGGTATGCGAGTTGACGAGCCCGTTGAGTTCGGGACCGAGCGAACCAAGCAACGCCCCGTATTGCGGGCCGATCATGGCTCCGCCGAAGAGTTTCACCTTGTCGGAAATACCGATTTCCTTGACGCCGCGGATGATCGCCGTGCTGTCGGCGGGATAGGAGGCAATGAAGATCGCCTCCGGGTCCCCCGCATTGATGTTGCGGATCATCGAAGAGAAGTCGGACGTGTTCGGCGGGTAGCTCTGATTGAACACCACCTCCATGCCATATTCCTTGGCGACTTCCGCGCCGCCCTTGGCGGCGTTTTTCGAAAATTCCAGGTCGGCATTGATGATGGCGATCTTCTTGACTCCTTGCGCCTTGGCAAGGTCGAAGAAGCCGCGGGCCCAATCCCGTCCGGAGTTCGGTCCCCACGGGCCACTGTGGAAGAACTTGTCGTGCTTGGCGACATCGTTGCCGGCGAGGCCAAACATGCCGATCATGAACAGGTCGCGCTGCTTGATGAAGGGCATGACCGGCGCGGAAAGGTTGGCGCCGTAGGGCGAAAACAACACGTCGCAGGCATCGACATCGACGAGCTTCGAATAGATTGCCGGCACGTTGGCGGCACTGCTCTGATCGTCGTAGATGACCAGTTCAACCTTGCGGCCGAGAAGCCCGCCTGCCGCGTTGACGTCGTCTCGCCAGAGCTCGTAGCCGATCTGGCCGTTCTTGGTGCTCGCCAGCGGACCGGTCAGCGAGACACTGGCGCCGACCCGGATCGGCTTGTCCTGTGCAAATGCCTTGCTCCCCAGGATTGCCGGCGCGGCAAGACCCGCAGCCGTCGCTGCCATGAGCTTGTGAAACTGACGCCTTGTCTTCATAGCTTTTCCCTCCCAAGAAAATTCGCTAGACGAATAAATATTCGCATAACGATAGGCAGCAGGTCTTGCGCTTGTCAATCCCGTGTGCGAACGAAATGCCGTGCAGCAGGAGAAATTCCGATGATTGACAGCAATTCGCCCGAGTTCGTCGAGGCGTTGGCACGGGGATTGTCGGTCCTGGAGGCTTTTGACGCCAAGGATCCGGAAATGACGCTGGCCGAGCTTTCCCGCAAGGTCGGCATGTCGATCGCCACCGTCCGGCGGAATGTCCTGACGCTCGAAGCGCTCGGTTTCATTCGCCGGCACAACAAGCATTTTCTCCTGGCTCCCCGCATCCTCACCCTCGGCTCCGCCTATTTGAACGCCTTCAATGTCGAAGAAGCGGTCACTCCCGAACTGCACCGGATCACCTCGCTTTTCGGCGATGCCGCCAACATGGCCGTGCTCGACGGGACGAACGTGCTTTACATTGCCCATCTTTCCGAAAGCCGCGGCGTGCGGCGCAATGCCAGCCTCGGCGTTACATATCCTGCCTACGCGACCTCGATGGGCCGGGTATTGATGGCAGCTCTTGCGGAAGAGGAGATGGAGCGGTTTTTTGAGGCCTATACGCCGGTGAAGCTGACCGACTACACGGTGACCGACGAGGCGGAACTCCGGGAAATCCTGGTCGAGACCCGCGCAAAGGGCTATTCGATCACTGTCGACCAACTCGATTACGGCATCACCGCGCTTGCCGTGCCGGTCAAGGACAATACCGGACGGGTCGTCTGCGCGATCAACAGTTCAGGCTACACGCCCCGGCTGACGCCGGAGGAACTGGTCGAACAGCGCCTGCCGGAACTGCGGCTGGCGGCCAACCGGCTCTCTCAGCTGTTCAGCCGCTTTCCAGCACTTGTCCATTCACTGGCGCCGGCCAACCCGGCCACCCGCTGATCCCTCGCAGCCAACTCCTCCTCTGAAATTTTTCAAAGCCCTTGCGTCAGGGCTTGACACCTCGCGCCCTCGAAATTCATTATACGAATATAAATTCGCCGAGCGAATACTTTTAAGAATGGCATGGGAGGGATTCATGGCGCGATTGCAAATCGCAGTCATCGTCGGAAGTGCACGGCAGGCGTCGCTCAACAGGCTGCTCGCCCTTGCTCTGACGCGGCTCGCGAAACCCGACATCGAGTTCGAATGGGTGACGATCCGTGACCTGCCGATCTTCGACCAGGACGTGCTGGATGCCGGCGCACCCCCGCAGGTCGAAAGGCTGCAGGCTGAGATCCGGCGCGCCGATGCGCTGCTTTTCGTCACGCCGGAGCACAACCGCTCGATCTCGGCGATGCTGAAGAATGCCATCGACTGGGGTTCGCGGCCCAGAGATACCAGCGCCTGGGCCGGCAAGCCGGCGGCGATCACCGGCGCTTCCTACGGCCGGATCGGCACCGCGGCGGCGCAGCAGCACCTGCGTGCCATTCTCGGCTGCCTCGACGTTGCCGTGATGGGGCTGCCCGAAGCGTTCATCCGTCTGCCGCCCGGCCTCATTACTCCCGAAGGTGATGTGACCAATGAGGAAACCCGCCTCTTCCTGCAGCAGTTCATGGACCAGTTCGACCGATGGGCCAGCCGCTTCGCGGGCAAGGCGAGCGTTGCAGCCTAACCATTTTCCAAGGACATCAGCATGAAAATCGGCAAGCAATCCACGCCCTACCAGGCGATCTGCACCTCTAATCCGGAGACGATCATCGTGCGGGGCCACGACCTCGTCGACACCCTGATCGGTTCGATCTCGTTTACGGAATATACCTGGTTGCTGGTCGCCGGCTCTTTGCCGGACGAAAGGCAGCGCCGCATGCTCGACGCGACGCTGGTGGCGATCGCCGAACATGGCCTGGTGCCGAGTGTGCAGGTGGCGCGCATGACCCTCGCCGCCTCTCCTGAAGCGGTCCAGGGCGCCGTCGCCGCCGGCCTTCTCGGCTGTGGTTCGGTCATTCTCGGCGCGTCGGAGACCTCCGGGGCCTTCTTCCGCGATATCCGCGAAGAGGCGCAGGCAAGCGGCCGGTCGGTGGAAGCCGCCGCCGAAAAGCTGTTGCGCGGTTATAAGGAGCAGAAGAGGCCGGTGCCCGGCTACGGTCATCCCCTTCACAAGGGGCATGACCCGCGCGCCGAGCGCCTGCTTGCGATCGCCCGCGAACTCGGCGTCGCCGGCATTCATTGCGAGATCGCCAAGACGGTCGAACGGCTCATCCCCGAGATCATCGGCAGGCCGCTGGTCATGAATGTCTCGAGCGCCATTCCCTGCGTCCTGCTCGATGCCGGTTACCCGCTGCTCGCCCTGAAGGGCGTGCCGCTTCTTGCCCGCACCGCCGGGCTGATCGGTCACCTGCTTGAGGAACAGACAAGGCCGATCGGCTTCGTCATGTCCGCCGCCGCCGCCAGCGCCATCGAATACGACGGCCCTGCGCCTGACGGCTTCGTGGCAAACGAGAACTAGGACCCGGACATGCTGAAAGCTCTGGACCAAATCCGCATCGTCGAACAGGGCACGTTCATTACCGGCCCCTGCGCCGGCATGATGCTCGCCGATCTCGGCGCCGATGTCATCAAGATCGAGTCGGCCGGCAATGGCGATCCCTATCGCAGCTTCAAGACCGGTTTCTACAGCGCCCATTTCCAGGCCTATAACCGCAACAAGCGGGCGATCGGGCTGGATCTCAAAAGCGAGCAGGACCGCGAGGTCTTTTACCAGCTGATCGCCCAGGCCGATGTTTACATCCAGAATTTCCGCCCCGGCGCAGCAGGCCGCATCGGCGCCGACTATGAGACCCTGTCGAAGATCAATCCCAAGCTGATCTACTGCTCGATCAGCGGGTTTGGCCCCGACGGCCCCTATGCGCAACGGCCCGTCTACGATTCCGTCGCGCAGGCCGTCAGCGGGTTTCTCAGCGTCTCGATCGACCCCGAACAACCGCGCTTCATCGGCCCGGCGCTCGCCGATGCGATCACCGGCATATACGCCTCGCTCGGCATTTCGGCAGCGCTGATCGAACGCGGCCGCACCGGCAAGGGCAAGCGCATCGACATTTCCATGGTCGAGGCCATGATGCATTTCGCGGTCGAACCCTTCATGGGCTATTTTGCCCTTGGCGAAGAACCGAGCGGTGTCGATCGTCCGCGCCTCGCACAGGCCTTCATCGTCCGCTGCAAGGACGACAAGCTGTTTGCCTTCCACCTGTCCTCGCTCGACAAGTTCTGGGATGCGCTGGTCGAGGCGATCGAGGGTGAGGCACTCGCCAGGGACGAACGGTTCTCGCAGCGACTGAAGCGCATCGACAACTACGATGCGTTGAACGCCGAGCTCAACGCGATCTTCGCCACCAGGACCCGGCCGGAATGGGTGGAGCGCTTCTCGAGGTTCGACGTGCCTTTCGCGCCAATCAACTCCATCCCGGATGTGGTGAACGACCCGCAGGCGCAGCATCTGGAAATGTTCGTGCCGGTCGCCGGCCGGATCGAAGGTGCCGAGCAGACGGTTCGGCCCGCCTATTCGTTCGATGGAGAACACGCAAAGACGGTGCGCGCCGCACCGGTCGTCAACCAGCACGGGGGCGAGATTCGCGCGGCGTTGCAAAGCAATCCGACGGCCTGGCCGGCGCTGGAAACGGAGACGGCGGCTGTGGCGGGTTAGGAATTCGGTCTAATAGACAGGACAATTCGGAGGAGAAGATGGCAACCCTGGCAGCGGTCCTTGCGACCACTCACCACCCTTTTTACCTGAAGGCGACGACCATGCCGCCGGAACAGCAGATGCCGCAGGCGGCGGAATGGAAACGCAAGGTCGAGGCCTATCGCGAGACCCTGACCCGCGCCAAGCCGGATATCCTGGTGATGGTCGGCGCCGACCATTTCCACCAGTTCTTCCTCGACAACTATCCGACCTTCCTGATCGGCAAGGCACCGCGCTACGACGCGACCTTCTATAATGAAGAGCGTGAGTTCGGCATCCCGAAATATGTGCTGGAAGGCCATGAAGAACTGTCGAACTTCATGCACCAGGGCCTGATGGACCGCGGTTTCGACTTCGCCTTCAGCCATGAACTGAAGCTCGACCATTCGATCATCTGCCCGATCATCACCACGCGCCCCGATGCCGACCTGCCGGTCGTGCCGATCTACACCAATATCTTCGCACCGCCGCTGCCTTCGCCGAAGCGTTTTTGGGATCTCGGCCGCGCCATCCGCGAGATCATCGACGAGTTCCCATCCGACAAGCGCATCGCCGCCGTCGGCAGCGGGCACCTGTCGCTCGAACTCGGCGGACCGCGCCAGTTCAAGGAAACCGGCCCGGATCCGGAGTTCGACCGCAAGGCAATCGAATGGCTGTCGACCGGCAATATCGAGGAAATCCTCGCCAATGTGACCCAGGAAAGCATGACGAAAAGCGGCAATGCGACCCATGGCTTCATGGACCTGATCCTGATGATGGGCATCGCCGGGCCGATCCCGACCGCCTATCATGACAATCTGGACCTCTTCCACACGATGGAAGCATACTTCACCTGGTATCCGGAAGGAGCAGAGGCATGAGCAAGTATTATGTGAACAAGTTCCTCTTCACCGTCGACCGCGACCCGGAACTGCTTCGCCGCTACAAGGAAGACCCGCGCTCGCTCGTCGCCAGCTGGGAACAGTCGATCGGCCCGAAGCTGAACGACGCGGAAATCTCGACCGTCAACTCCCTCACGGACGCGGAACGCGATGCGCTCGTGAACCACGATTATGTGGCGCTGTTCGAGATGGGGGCACATTTCTTCCTGTCGCTGACGATCTTCATCGCGATCTATGACGAGGATTACATGGCCAAGCACGGTCCCCTCTCCTTCCAGCGCGAATTCGCCGAGAAGCTCAAGCACTGGAACGGCAAGGATTACCCGTCGATAGCGCTATGGCAGGCAGCCGCGCGGTGAAAGACGCGTCGTAGCGAAGGTCTCCGACGCCGCGACGGCGACGAAGGGCATCACGATTTCAGGTCGGGAGGGGAAGACGATGTGCAGATTCTGCAATAACCGGGCGCATGCGCCGGCGGAACTCGGTAGTGGCTCCGGCAAGATCATTGCCGCGCCGGCCAACATGCCGGCCGGCGTTGGCGATCCCGATCGCCTGACCCTGATCCGCGCCGGCGCGGTGCTCTCCATGGATAACGCCGTCGGCAATTTTTCCAAAGGCGACGTGCTGATCCGCGGATCGCGGATCGTCGAGGTGGCTGCATCGATCAACGCGCCGGAGGCCGCGATTATCGACGCTTCCGGCATGGTCGTCATGCCGGGTTTCATCGATACGCATCACCACCAGTTCGAAACGGCGCTTCGAGGCCTGCTTGCCGACGCGATCCTGATCAATGACGGGCGGCCGGAAAGTGCTGCCAACTATTACGAGTGGATGCTCCAGAAGTTCTCGGTGCTCTACCGGCCGCAGGATGTCTACATTTCGGAATTGTTCGGCGGCCTGTCGCAGATCGACGCCGGCGTGACGACTGTCATGGATGTCAGCCAGATCCACCATTCGCCGGAACATTCCGATGCAGCAATCACCGCACTTCGCGATGCCGGGCGGCGCGGCGTCTTCGGTTATTTCGAAGGCTGGGGCGATGCTTCGAGATATCCGGGTGATGCCCGACGCATCAAGGCCGAACATTTTGCGAGCGACGACCAGTTGCTGACCATGGTCATGGGCGGAGAAATATACCTGCCGTTCCATGAGGAGGCCTGGGCGCTTGGACGCGAACTCGGCATCCCGGTCGCGCTGCATGTGGTCGGCACTTTCGGCATGCAGGCGGTGTTCGACCAGCTGGCGGAGGCCGGCCGTTTCGGACCGGACAATATCTTCATCCACATGACCGGCATGAGCGACATGGCCTGGGAGCGTGTGGCGGACGCGGGCTCGCATATCTCGCTTTCGGTACCGATCGAGATGCAGATGCGGCACGGCAACCCGCCGCTGCAACAGGCGCTCGATCTCGGCCTTCAGCCGTCCCTGTCGACGGATGTGGAATGCACCATGACCGCCGACATGTTCACCCAGATGCGCTCGGCGATCACGTTGCAGCGAATGCTGGCGAACGACAAGGCGTTGCGGGGCGAGGAATACCCGAAGCTGTTGTCGGCGATCGACGTCATCCGCTTTGCGACCATCGAAGGGGCGCGCGGCCTCAAGCTCGATCACAAGACCGGCACGCTGACACCGGGCAAGGAAGCCGATATCATCCTGCTCGATGCGAATGCCATCAACGTCGCCCCGCTGAACCACGTTCCCGGTGCCGTCGTCACGCTGATGGAGCGCTCCAACGTCTCAACGGTGTTTTGCGCCGGCAAGATCCGCAAATGGCAGGGCACGCTGATCGGCCATGACATCGCCAGGCTGAGGTCGGAACTGGAAGCAAGCCGCGACTTCCTGCTCGATGCCGCCGGGATCAGACCGGATCTGTTTTAAACAGTCCGCAATCAGCTCAGGGAGCCATCGGCAGCCGGCGGCGGCCCGGTCCCCGAGAAGACCACACACGTGAGGCCGGCAACGGAACCGCCGGATCGCCGTTACCGCGCGTCATGCCGAAGCGGGCGCTCTCCACCATGCTCACCGGTTCCGTCCGCGAGCGAGCCAAGCGTAGCCGCGGACAACCGCCTGTCGTTCCTCGAACGAGGCCACTGCGTCGATATCGTCAAACCCGTCGGGCGCACGGGCCTCGACCATGTCGATGACACCCTCGGGTCCGCCCCGGCGGTTCGCCAGGACGATTTCCGATGTGGCAGGGCGGCGCTCCGCGTCGTAGCGGGAAAGGGCTGCCTCGACGTCATCCTGCGTCCGAAGATGTCCGGCAAGGCATCTGGCGTCGAGGATCGACTGGCTCGCGCCGTTGGAGCCGACCGGATACATGGGGTGGGCCGCATCCCCGAGCAGTGTGACCCGCCCGAACGACCAGCGGGGCAAAGGCTCCCGATCGCAATTCGGATATTCGTAGAAATTGTCGGTCGCCTGGATGATGGAGGCGGGATCGACGAATTCGAGATGAAACCGATCACGGACGAAGGGCAGCACCTCGTCTGGAATACCGGACCGGCTCCAATCCTCTCGGCGAAGCGGCGCGGTGCCTGCCTCGCCCACCTTGGCCATCACGGCCCAGTTCGTCAGCCGCATGCCAGGCTCGGCGGGATCGGCCTCGATCGGGTAATAGACGAACTTGGCGAAATTGCCGCCTGATATCGCCATCGTCCGGCCGTCGCGCCAGATCGGCCAGCGCGTCGCGCCGCGCCACAGCATGATCCCGCTCCAGATCGGCGGCCCCTCGTCGGGATAGAGCTGCGCCCGGACCGTGGAATGGATGCCGTCGGCGCCGATCAGCAAATCCCCACGGGCTGTGCCGCGCCATCCGTCCTGTCCGCCGAGATGAACCACGACCCCGTCTTCCGTCTGTTCGAAACCGTCCACCCGGCAACCGGTTCTGATCACATCGGGTCCGAGACGCGTGATGACCGCCCTGTGGATCACGCCGAGCAGCTTGCCGCGATGGATGCTGATCTGCGGCGCCTCGTGTCCCGCGTCCAGGCCGCGCAGTTCCTGCCACACGACCTGGCCAAAACGGTTGGTGTAAATCAGCGCCCGCGTCCTTATCCCCGCCGCGTCGAGGCCAGGCAGCAGCCCGAGATCGGCCAGCACGGCCACGGCATGCGGCAGCATGTTGATGCCGACTCCGAGTTCGCGAACCTCGTCGGCACGTTCGAAGATCTCGACCTCATTCCCGGCCTCGTGGAGGTGAAGTGCGGTCGTCAATCCGCCGATGCCGGCGCCTGCGATGAGTGCCTTCATGACTGGTCCTTCCTCCCGTTTCGAGACGCGCAAAGCCGCCGGCCATCTACTGCGGCGTCACTCGTCTCCTGTATTCGAGCTGCATGGCGACGAAATCGGCCGTGTTTTCCCGATAGCGCTCAGCGATGGCGTTCAGCGTCTCATCCAGCGCTTCCGCCGGTTTGCGGCCAAGCGGCGCTCCGGGCACGCTCAACCACGACGCGCCTGTGGTCACCTCGTCGGGAATGATGCGGAGACCGCTGCGGCTCTCCACCGCATCTGCACCGGCTGCGAAGGTCACCACGCGCGAGCGGTAGGTGCGTGACCAGGCATCCGCGACAAAAGCGAGCGAAACTTCGTCCACGCCTTGAGACAGTTCGATGCCGAGCGTTTCTCGGCCCCAGAAGGCGAGCGAGTTGCCGATTGCCGTCAATGCGAAGGACCGCGTGAACGCGAAGGCGCCGCTGTCATGTCGCGCATCCCAATCCGCGACACCCAGATCGGCTGCCACTTCCTGAGCTTTCTCCCGCCCGGCGATCGCCTCGATCAAGGTCAGCGACATCGGCATGGAGGCGCTGATGCCGGTCGTCGTGGCAATGCGACCGTCGACGAGGAAGCGGCGATCGGCAACGTGGCGGATGCTCGGATGTTCCTCCAGCATCGCGTCCAGCGAATACCAGTGGGTCGTGGCCTTTCGCCCGTCGAGAAGGCCGGTGGCCGCAACCACCTTGGCACCGACGCAGACGCCGATGATCATCGCACCTTTGTCAGCCTGGCTCCTGATCCAGCGTAGCGCCGCCGGATCATCCTCGCGCACCATGGCCGGGACGATGACGTAGTCGGCGCCTTCCGGATACTGCCTGTCGAATTCCGAGATCGTCGCCTGCGGTTCGACCTTCAACGCCGGATAGAGAACGATCGGCCCGGGCTGCGTCGCCAATGCCACCACGTCGGCCACATCGGCGCGGCGCAGGATGCCGTAGGGCATCAGGTAGTCGGTGATCTCCGTCCCGTCGTTGATGCCGACGACGGCGATCACCGGACGGACCCGTTTGGGCGGCTTCAAGGCCTCCACCGTGGCGCGTGTCTCCTCGACCGAAATAGGCCCAGGAATAGATTTGGCTTCGCTGGCGGACGAGCCTGACGGCAGAGAGACTATCCAGCCGCCGGCAACCACCAGCAAGACCGCAGCAAGCCCCAACCCGCCCGCAAGAACAAAGCGCCACGTCATCATAGTTTCGCCGATCGATCGGTTGCCTCTGTTTGCAGGCAAAGTTACCGCTGCTATCGTCTGACTGAAATGACATTAATCGGGCAAAAACTGCCATGGCTCGCACAATTGCTCTCGTGGTGCATCCGGGTTTCCAGCTTCTCGATGCGGCCGGGCCGACGTCGGCTTTCGAGATGGCGGAGCGGTTCCAGCCGGGCAGCTACGACCTGCTGCTGATGGCGCCGGGCGGCGGCGAAATCGAGAGCTCGTCAGGCCTCAAGCTGTCGGCAGCCCCGCTCCAGGACGGGCCGTTCGACACAGTGATGATCTCGGGCGGCGAGATCATCCGCTCCATGGAGGCCGTGCACGAAATTCTCGAATGGCTGAAGCGCACGGATGCAAGGCGCGTGACGAGCGTTTGTTCCGGGGCCTATCTGCTCGCCGAAGCGGGGCTGCTCGACGGGCGCCGCGCCACCACCCATTGGAACAGTTCGCACGATTTTTCCCGCCGCTACCCCAAGATAGAAATGCACGCCGAACGCATCTATGTCCGGGACGGTCACGTCTGGACCTCGGCCGGCATTTCCGCCGGTATCGATCTGGCACTTGCTCTCATAGAAGATGACCTGGGGCCGGATATTGCGCGAAGGGCAGCACAGCAGCTCGTCGTTCATCAGCGCCGGCCGGGCGGCCAGTCGCAGTTTTCAGCGCTTGTCGACCTCGGCGGACACACGGGCAGGTTCTTGTCGCTGATCGGCTGGATGCGCGAGCATCTGGCCGAACGGCTGACCGTCGAGCGGCTCGCCGACCAGGCGGCGATGAGCCCACGCAACTTTGCCAGGGCGTTTGCTGCCGAAACCGGCATGACACCCGCCAAGGCTGTAGAACGCCTGCGGCTCGAAACGGCGCGGATGGCGGTGGAGACCAGCCACGCGCCGCTCGAACATATTGCCGAGGCCGCCGGTTTCGGCGACGCCGGGCGTATGCGCAGGGCGTTCCTGAGAAGCCTGGGACAGCCTCCGCAGGCGCTCAGGCGTGGCTACAAATAGCGCAAGGACGCAGATGGGCGGTCAAGGACGCGCCTAGAATTCCTGCCAATCGTTGTTGACCGCAGCCGCCGCGGAGCCGCCGGAGAAGGCCGTGGCAACCCTGCGGGCCAGATTGCGGGCCGGCGATGCAGCCGGCGTGTCGCGGCGATCGGCCGGACGCGGAACGTGGCGCTGACCGGGCAGCTTGAACTGGGCCAGCAGTTCGTTGAGCGATGCCGCATCCCTGGCGAGACCATGGCTTGCGGCGGTCGACTCCTCGACCATCGCGGCATTCTTCTGGGTATCCTGGTCCATCTGGTTGACGGCCGTGTTGATCTGCTGAAGGCCCGAAGACTGTTCCTGGGCCGACTCCACGATCGCGTTGACGTGCCGGTTTATCTCCTGCACTTCCGAAACGATCGTTACCAGCGCCTGTCCGGTCTGGCCCACCAGTTGCACCCCGGCGTTGACCTGCTCGTTCGACGTCGTGATCAGCGCCTTGATCTCCTTGGCGGCCTTGGCGGAGCGCTGGGCGAGTTCGCGCACTTCCTGGGCAACGACGGCAAAGCCCTTGCCGGCATCGCCCGCACGGGCCGCTTCGACGCCGGCGTTCAGTGCCAGAAGATTGGTCTGGAAGGCGATATCGTCGATGACGCCGATGATGTTGGAAATCTCGCCCGAGGACCGCTCGATCTGTTCCATCGCCTTGACGGCGCGCTGGACGACCTCGCCGGAGGTTTCCGCGCCGCTGCGGGTGCGGGCAACCAGCGCGCCGGCCTCCTGGGCGCGCTTGGTGGCATCCTTGACGGTGGTGGTGATTTCTTCGAGAGCCGCGGCGGTTTCCTCGACGGAAGCTGCCTGCTGCTCGGTGCGCTTGGCCAGATCGTCGGCGGCTGCCTTGATCTCCGCCGAACCGGCCTGGATGCTACGGGCATTCTCCGCCACCTGCTCCAGGGCCGTCTGCAGCTTGGTCGCCGAGGCGTTGAAGTCGCTGCGAACACCGTCCAGCGTCGCAGTAAACTGCTTTTCGATGCGGTAGGACACATTGCCGTCGGACAGATGGCTCAGGCCTTCCGCCAGGTTGTCGACGGCGAACTTGATCTCGGCGGCTTCGCGCGTCTTCTGGGCTTCGCGCTCGATGCGCTCGCGCTCGGACAGGCCGCGATTGTCTTCGGCTTCCCGTTCCAGGCGGGCGCGCTCCAGCGCGTTGTCGCGGAAGATGGCGACGGCCTTGGCCATCTCGCCGATTTCGTCCTTGCGGTCGAGGCCGTCGACAGCAGCTTCCGTCTGACTGGCAGCCAGCGAAGCCATACGCTCACGCAGGCGGGCCATCGGCGCGGTGATGCCCTTATGGGCGATGGTCATGGACAGGACCGCGGCAATCGCGATGCCGAGAAGCATGCCGCAGATCGCATAGGTGATCGTGCTGGAGACCGATTGGCTGAGCGTCTTGGCGCCGTTGTTGAGGATTTCGGCCATGGCGCCGTTATTGGCGCCGAATTTCGGCGAGAGGTCGACGATCGCCTGATCGAGCTTGGCTGAGAGCGTACGGACTTTTTCCTTGTCGCCTGCGGTATGGGCCTTGAGAAGATCGTCGCCGACCGCCTTCAGCGCATCCGCACCGGCAAGCAGTTCGTCGATCGCAGCCTTGCGGCTCGGCACCAGCGCCGGGATCTGACTCAACCGGTCGCGGGCGCCGGCAAATTCCTTGGAAAACCGGCCTGAAAGATCCTGGAACGCCGCGCTTGCCGGCTCCTGGGCCAGCGCGCGGCTGAGCCAGGTCGTCGCGGTCCACATGCCGGCAGCACCGCGGGGTCCGAAGGTCGCAGCGTTGCTTTCCTTCTGCAGGAAGCCGGAATAAGCCTCGTTGGCGGCGCTGAACCTGCTGGTGACATACATCAGGCCTGCAAGGGAAATGACCGCAAGGATGGCAATTGCCATGAGAAATTTTGTTTTAATCTTTAAATTCTTGAGCATCAGATACCTCGAAAAACGCTGAGAGCCGCGGTGCATCGAACAGTGAAAAATGCCGGAGCCGTGCCGGACGGTGCACATCATGCGCAGGGTGATCGAACTTGATCCTCCATTGTTCATAAGCGCTTTTTCATAATAAAATCTTACTCTTGCCGCAGTGCATCAAAGGCACATTCGGACCTCCAGGTGGTTTTCACCACTGCTTTACCAAAGGCGGCAGAAGGCAATCTTGTTTGTTGCGAAGCACAATGGACTGCCTTCAATTGGGAGACGGACCCTCGTTTGGTCCCCGTCAAACCCGGCAAATTGATATGAAATCAACTATGGATAATCGAAGGATTTCAACGTAAATTTCTCACGCCGCAACATCATGATGCTTTCAGCGGCCGCCCTGGCAACTCCCTTCCCGAAAATGGCATCCGCGCAAGCGATCGGCTTTACACCGAGCCCGATCTCCCCCGATCCGGCCATCCAGATCCTCGATCCGAGCTTGGCGGAATATCGCGTTGCCAGCAGCTCGCTCGAACAGGTCGCAACCGGTGCTCGCTGGCTGGAAGGTCCGGTCTGGTTCGGCGACGGACGCTATCTGCTCGTCAGCGACATTCGCGGTCGCTTCCTGTCACGCCTCCATTGCCAAAGCTGGGTCTCGATAATCTTCCTGCTTCGCCACCACCATCTGCCAAACGACACTCCACAAATGCATGTCGGAATCAATATTCGTGAAAGTGGCCTCCTTGTCATTGAAATTCATTGCTTATAATCGAATTTCATGAGAACCTCTATCCATAGCCATTTTTCAGAGACGATTATCGGGATTCATGGAACAGGGACAGAGAAAGCCATTTTCAGAAGCTATCAGTATTTTTCACGGCCGCTCGATGCCGGAAGCCGCCCTCCCGGTCGGCTATGCAGCCCTGATCGATGCCTTTGAATTAGAAGTACCTGTGCCAATCATCCTCTCAGCGATCGGTCCTCGCCACAAAGTCTATCAGGCCGAAGGATGGAATGTTTATACACCGCGCCACCAACCAGACAATAATCTTACCGGACACCTAACCTTTGCCCTACGCTATGAAGGACTGGATCTTGCCGTTCTGAAAACCCTGTTCCGGGAAACAGGTCCTGAGCCGATCACCAACCTGGTGCGCGCGGCGCCGACTGGCGCCTATGCTCGACGGCTGTGGTTTCTCTACGAATGGCTGCTGAATACACGGCTTGATCTGCCCGACGCGGCACAGGGCACCTATGCCGTTGTCGTCGATCCAGACCGGCAATTCTGCGTGAGTGGAACGAGTTCGACAAGACATCGCGTGAAGAATAATTTGCCCGGCACACCAGCTTTCTGCCCGTTGATCTTTCGCACGCCCGCACTCGAAGCACTCGTTGCACGCGGACTTGGCAACGAAGCGCGCCAGTTGATCGACGAGGTGCCGGCGGACCTGCTTGCACGCACCGCTGCATTCCTGCTGCTCAAGGATTCGCGCTCAAGCTTTCAGATCGAGGGAGAAGATCCGCCGCAAGATCGCATCCAGCGCTGGGCCCAGGTTATCGGTGGAGCCGGGCGTCGACCGATAGACCGCGCCGAATTGGAGCGGCTGCAGCGCATTGTCATCGGCGACGCGCGCTTCGTTCATCTTGGCTTGCGCGTTGAGGGTGGATTCATCGGCGAGCATGATCGCCTGACGGGCGCGCCAATCCCCGATCATGTCAGCGCCCGACATGAAGATCTGTCCTCTCTGATCGACGGCCTGACTTCTTTCGACCGAGGCGCGGCACAGCAGCTCGATCCTGTTCTCGCCGCCGCGGCTCTCGCCTTCGGCTTCGTCTACATCCACCCTTTCGAGGATGGAAATGGCCGACTGCACCGCTATCTAGTCCATCATGTTCTCGCCGAGCACGGGTTCAATCCTCCCGGACTCGTCTTTCCGGTCTCGTCCGTCATGCTGGACCGCATCGATGCCTATCGAACCGTGCTGGAAAGCTATTCACGCCGCCTGTTGCCGGTTGTTCGTTGGCAGTCGACAGATCGTGGTAATGTCACGGTACTGAACAACACAGCCGACTTCTACCGCTACTTCGATGCGACGCCTCAGGCCGAATTCCTGTTCGAGTGTGTAGCCCGAACGATTGATGTGGACCTTCCAGCCGAGATAGCATTCCTAAGCATTTATGACGCGTTTAAGACCGAGGTCCAGCAGATGATCGATATGCCCGATCGCCTGCTGGACCTCCTGTTCCGCTTCCTGCGCCAGAACGACGGGCGACTGTCGAAGCGGGCTCGTGAACGGCAGTTCTCGGCGCTCACCGATGCAGAGGCGGCACGCATCGAGGCCATCTATGCTGATATTCAAGGTGCAGTGAAGTGAGGTCGTTTTGCAGTTAATCATCAGGGCATTGTAAACTTAACGTTCACGAGGCAATCGTAGGCCGCTTGCACCATGGAGGTTCAGGCGCCCCGCAAAGCTCAAACATCGCCTAAATCACCTTGCCAAGCGGGCGCCACCCAGACATGGCAGCTCCTCAGCGTGAAGTGGTAGTGTGATCGGTGCATGTCGACCGGGCGCCGCGATATCTACTCCGTCTTTCCGGCGGAAAGCCCAAAAAACTCTTTTCTGTACCCCGCCGACAGCGGTCGGAGCTTCGTCAAATTCTTGAGAATCCGGACAGGCTGTTTGAGAACGTTCCGGTTCAGGAAATACATATGGATCAGGCTGGGCGCCTTGCTGTGCGATCCCTTGTGGGCGACACGGTAGACCGCGCCCCGGAACGGCAGCGCGTTCAAGGGCGTACCGCGTTCGGCCAGAATGGATTCTATGCGGACATGGCTGCCAAGCATGTCCTTGATCCACGGGAGGGAAGCGTCTTCCGCCGTTGACGGCAGTCCGTAGAGGTCCGAACGAATGATCAGCGACGTTCCGCAATAGTGGTTGAACTGGTCGCGGCACAACAGAATGCTGCCGCCGTCGTCCCAGATATAGCCCTTGTCGATCGTCCAGCCATTCTCGTTCTGGTGCCGGGCAGCATATTCAGTAATTCTGGCGCTGACAAAATCGTCATCGTCGACGATCATGAAAAAGCGGCAATCGCGGGCCGTCAGCATGCCCGCAAGCACACGGCGGCCTTTGTCGGCGCGAAATGAATCGAGAAAATCCTCTTCCGTCGCATCGCCCCGCTCGTGGATGTCGTTCGGCGGAAAGTCCACCCATGCCACCGAGAACCTCTCCGGCAGGACAGGAAGATCGGCACCCCTGTTGGCGACGACCACGCCCCGCCAGTCAGGATTGGTCTGGTTTGCGATGGATGCCACGGTCTGCGTCAGGTTTCGCTTCAGGATGCTCCAGTCGCGCGCGTTGTCCTGGTGCCGTACAGGGATGATGAAGGTCACAACACTCATAACAGCCTCCCGTCGTTGATCTCAGGCAGCGTCATGCCGCGACACCTGCCTGTTCTTTTGCCCATCTGATGCCGTCGTCGAGCGAAGTCGCCTTGTAGGAGAGATCGGTGCCTCCTGAAAAGGCGTTCATGAATCGGCGGATTTTTCCGTAATTATTGTCGAGCACAGCATGGCTGCGTCCGATGAGAAGCGAGCAGATATGCACATGCAGACGGTCGGTCACAATCGCCTTGCCGCGGGAAATCTGCCGTATTCCGCGCTGGAAGCGGTTGTTGGCCGCGGCATCCAGTTTGCGCAGCCGCATTTCAGAAGGGGTGAGATGCAGCAGTGCCGAGGCCGCTCCGAGCGCTTTTGCGACGCGCACCTTCGATCGGCTCTCGGTAATCCAATCCTCCTTCGGGATGTCCGGATAGGCGGAAAAATCGACCGTTCCAACCTGCTCCTTGTCCTGGCGGAGCATCGCGAGGACCGGAAACTGCGGCGCAGCGGGCTCTATCTTGCCGATGCAGAAGGCCATGTCCGGGCACAGATAGACCTGGCAATCGAAATTTTCCTTGGCGAACTGAAACGACTCCTCGTCGCGCACCAGGAGAACGAAGTTCTTGTGCTTGCCGATCGCGCGCTTGCTCTGCTCCAACCGTTCTGCAGACTTGTAGTGAATCGATTGCGGAAACTGAACGATCTGCCGGTCGGGAAACAGCTCCATGACGCGCTCCCGGAAATCCTGGTGGAACACCCATATATCGCCGAAATTGCCGCCCCCATGGATGAAGATCGGGCCGTTCGGGGCAGAGTTCTTGAGTTCATCCGGTGAGAAATCGTCGGTCGTGCAAACGTAGGAAGGCCGCTTTGCGTATCGCTGCTGCAGATACGCCATCTCTCCCAGCCAGATCGCGGAATCTCCGCAATTCCTGATATCGGGAAAGTCCAGTATCGCTATCGGTTCATCAGGTCGGATGAACTTTTCAAGGCAATCGTGGGTCCTGTCCTGGAGCTTGGTGATAAGTTCGGATTGCTGAGCACCTGACATTATGCCTCTCTTTCAAACGTTTAGAAGAACAAGCCCCGCGATCAGGCGTGGCTGACTTTGGACAAGACCTTGGCGGCGATCTTTCTGACTTCCGTCTCCGGACCGTTCGGGCGATCCATAACCAGCCAGAGAAAGATACTGGAGCCGCAATAAAGAACGCCTCCAAGGCAGATAAGGGCGGCCAGTTGCAGGACCAGCCCGGTATGTGTGGTTTCTACTCCCATGTAGCGATCGGCAAGCGAGACGCCGGCCGCCATGACGGCCGAACTGGCAAGCGCTCTGAAATTTGCCCATAGCTGCGCGGAGACCGAAACGCTGATGAAACGCTTGACGATGATCATGTTAACGAAAGCGCTGAACAGGCCGGTGAGCACGCGGCTGAATATCAACCCCGGAAGCCCCCAGAACACCAGGCCGATGGTGATCACGGGAATCCGGACGAGAAGCATCTGCGCGTCGCGGATGAACAGGGTCCGGGTTTGCCCCAACGCCATGCCGAGAGGCTGATTGAGGGATCCCAATGTCTGCAGCGCATAAACGGAGGCCAGCGCCTGGATGATGAAGATCACCGGAAGCCACTTTTCACCCAGCACCAGCCTGACCAGGGGATCTGCGATGACCGCCATTCCGATCCCGGCGGGCAACGCGACCGCCGTCAGCAATGCCTGCGTCCGCTGATAGGCTGCGGCGAGGCGCGCTGGATCGTGGCGGACATTGGCAAAAGCGGGATAGATGGTGGCGGTCAACGGCGCGGTCGCTTCGCGCGTCGGCGTCATCGCGAGCTGCCCGCCCAGTGAATAAAATCCCAGAGCGGAGCCGGTCAGCACCTTGCCGATCAGCAGGTAGTCGAAACGCCAATTAAGCGTGTTGACGATCTGTCCGGCGGTAATCCAGATCGAAAACGAAAAGAATTCGCGCATATGGGAGAAGGTGATCCGGGGGCGGAACGGCAGGATGAAATAGGAAGCCACGACATTGGTGATCTGCATCACCAATGTGCCGACCACAAGCGCCCAGTAGGTCTGATAGATGACGGCAATGGCGACGGTCGCCACAAATCCGGCAATCTTCTGGGCCACGTTCAGCACGAACTCCTGCCAGAAGATCAGCTCCCGCTGGAGCATGATCCTTCGCGGATTTGCAAACCCGTTGATGAGGAGGCTAAGGCTCAGGACAAGCAGGACGCCGAAAAGGCGCGGCTCGTCATAGACGAGGGAAGCCGGATAGGCGAACGCGGCGAATAAAGCGCATAATATCAGGCCGCGGGTCGCAGCCAATGTCCATGCAGCGCTGAAATGGGATTCTCCCGGGGCTTCGTGACGGATAAGTGCTTCGTTCAACGAAAGCTCGGTTATCGTCGTCACGATGGCGAGCATGGTCGTCGCAAGCGCGACAAGGCCAAAATCCGACGGCAGGAGATACCAGGCCAGGATAATGGTACTGAGGGTCGACAGCCCATTGACGATAACCCTCGAGAGGGAGACCCAGAGACTTCCGGTTACCAGGCGGTCAGCGATACTCATGACCGACCTCTTCGCGACAAATACCGATCGTATGTGAGCGACATCATTCCGTAGCTACCCTTTTTCGCGGAGTTCCGGCTCCTTTTCAAGCCGCAGGTTCCGCGCCCATGATGCGTGAGATCTTCTTGCCGCATGAAAGTGGGCGGGCTATCTGCTGGACACTTCGGTCATCGATCTCTCCATGCAATTTTTTCCCCTGGTAGCTTAAGCGCATTCTCAGTGACCGGACGAGTCGATCGTCTCGCCCGACGGCGTGATCCGGCAGCCCTGGCCGGGGCTGCAGGCCGCCGACGACCTAGTTGGCCGGAAATGATGTTGGTTTTGTGGTGCCCTTCGCAAGTGCGAAGAGCAGGTGCACAACGTCGAGAGGATGAGCGCGTTTCCAGCGTTCGTCGTCCGATTGCTTTTGGCATTCCGGCGATCGGGCGTTTATACATTGGCCAAGGCGAAGCCGTCGATGCGGACGATCAGGAGGCTGACGCCTGAAAGTCCGTAAAAGTATAAGGGCATATCAGGAAAACGCGATGAGTGGATGCTGTTCAGGATCGAGACGGGAAACGGAGCAGGGAATATTCGACACACCGGCAAACACGATCTCTCGCGGCATCCGCGGGGAAACGATCGTCGTCAAGGGTGGCGACACGTTCGTCGGAACCCATGATCCGGTGATTTCCGCCGATGGCGAGGGGCCGGAGCGCCGGGTCTCGCTGCAGGATTTTCACCTCGAGGCCGAAACGGTCACGGTTCGTCGGTTTGCCGAATTCGTCGAAGCGACCGGGTATGTGACGGAATCGGAACGCTTCGGCTCTTCCGCCGTGTTCGCGCCGCTGCTCGGTGACATCAGCCTTTCAACGGGTGGTGTCGTCGGCACCCCGTGGTGGACGCGCGTCGACAATGCCACGTGGCGGCAACCGGAAGGCCGCGGCAGTTCGATCGATAATCGGCTTGACCATCCGGTCACCCACGTCTCCTGGAACGACGCGCTCGCGTTCGCGCAATGGGTCGGCGGCCGCCTGCCGACGGAAGCAGAATGGGAACACGCCGCGCGCGGCGGCAACCGCCGCCGGCGGTATCCCTGGGGCGAGGAGGAGCCGACCGACGAGGCGACCTTCTGCAATATCTGGCAGGGCCGCTTTCCCGACACCAACACGTTGCAGGACGGATATTTCGGCACCGCGCCGGCGCGCAGCTTCGCCCCGAATGAGGCCGGCTTCTACAATCTCGCCGGCAATGTCTGGGAATGGACCGCCGACCCTTTCAAGGTGCGCTCGCTGTCGAAACAGGCGAAGACGCGGAACGAGCATGCCAAGCGCTTCTCCGACAAGGTGCTGAAGGGCGGCTCGTTCCTCTGCCATAAAAGTTACTGCTATCGGTACCGGATCGCAGCGCGGATGGGCCTTTCCCCGGACAGTGCCTCAAGCAATACAGGTTTTCGGATCGTCTATGACGTCGCAGCTGGAAAGGACGATGGTCCTTGATCGCAGGTGGCCCCCCGTCTGGTCGATCGGTGAGCCCCACATGTCCTTCCTCCGGCATGCATGCCGGATGCCATCAGTATCGCGCGTCAGACGCTCCGGCAAAGGGATCAACGGGACTTTTGCGGTTCCACGGCCTCCGCCCCATCAGCGCCTCCGCCACGGCGGCCTGCATCGCCTCGTGGGTGGAATAGGCGTTTATATAGGTCGGCACCCGGGGGGCGTCGTAGAGATAATAGGGAAAACCGAAGGAAATCATCACCGTCGGCAGGCTCGTCCACGGCCGCTTCATGGCGGCCCTGAAATCCCCGTGAAGTGCCCGCCAATCCAGAAAAATGCGCCCGCGCGTCAGAAGTGTCTCTTCGCCGAACAGATAGAGGACGAGGTCGTGCCCCTCCGTATCGAGCGGGGTGCCATAGGGATTGAGCGTTACCTCGAAGCCTTCGGCAGCGAGCATTTCCGGCAGTTTGAAGTCCAGCCTCGCATTCTGCATCGGTTCGACGATCCCGCCGGAAACGACAAGGATGCGGCGATGTTTTTCAGGGTCGAGCGGCAGTGTACCGTTCCCGTCCTTCACCAGCGTGGGCGCGCGAGCAAAAGCCTCGCTGGCCAGTTCCTGGGCAGACGGTTCCCTCACATGGACCGGCATCTCGACGCTGCGATGCAGGCCGAGCGACGCCTTGAGGGCGAGGACGCGTGTGACCGCATCGTGGAAACGCCGCGCCGGAATGCGCCCGGAATGGGCAGCATCCCGCACGGCCGCTATTTCCGCCTCCGGTTTGGAGGAGAAAAGAACCATGTCGCAGCCGCTCGCGATGATCTCGATCTTCGCGTCAAGCGCCGGCATCACGCCTGAAAGGCCGGCCATCTCGCTGGCGTCGGAGACGATCAGGCCATTGAAGCCGAGTTCGCCCCGCAGCAGTGCGTTATTGAGCGGCGCAGAGACCGAAGCCGGCAGATAGGCTTCTTCACCTGCATCGGGATCGCGTTCCAGGAGATAGGCCGGCAGCGCGATATGCGCCGACATGACCGACTTCACCCCCTGGTCGATGGCGGCCTTGTAAAGCCGACCGAAGGTGGCGCGCCATTCTTCCATCGATAGCGGATTGATCGTTGTGACCAGGTGCTGATCGCGCTCGTCATAGCCTTCGCCCGGCCAATGTTTCACGGTCGCGGCAAGGCCGAGGTGCTGGAAGACACGCATCTGCGCCAGTGCATGACGTTCGATCAGTGCCGGATCCGAGCCATATCCCCGGGTTGCGACGATCGGGCTGCGAAAGGCCGCGTTGATATCCAGCACCGGCGTGAATGACCAGTTGATCCCGACGGAGCGGGCTTCGCGCGCCATCAGGTCGGAAATCGCCTCCGTCAGCTCGACATCATCGACGGCGGCCAAGGCCAAGGGATTGGGAACGGCCGTGCCGAAGGGGAGGCTCATGCGTGAGCCTTCGAGATCGGCGGAAACCAGCAGAGGGACCCTGGCCCTGGCCTGGATCGCTGCCATATGCGCGCGTTCCCCCGTGCCGTCGGCGCCGAAATAACGGGTGATGCCACCGGGCTGCAGCTCGCCGAGGCGGACGATCTCCGTCTCGCGGTCGTCACCGCGTGAATTGAGATTAAAAAGCTGGGCGGCGCGGGCGGTATCGTCGAGGGCCTGGAACGTCTGCGTCACCCAGTCGAGGGCTTCGCGATCGAGGTTGAAGGGCGATTTCGTCAGATGATCCAGTGTCGATGGCATCGATCTCTCCGTTCATACCTGCTCTGTGAGCGCCCGCTCGATCGCCTCGAGCTTTTGCCGGTCCAGTTCCGGCCAGGCCGTTGCGGCCTGCACGAGCGTCTTTGCGGCGAGCGGGGCGGGCAGCGGCCCGTCCGCAAGACGAGGAACCTCGGCGATCAGGATGCGGCGCGTCGCTTCGTCGGCCATGAGCTTCGCGATCGGGATATTCGCCACCCGAGCTCCTTGCGCAAAATCACTCGCCCGCGCCAGGCTGCGCTGGCCGGAAACGACCTGTGCCCATTGTCTGTCGATGAGCAAATGCTCTTTCCCCACCGGTCCCGTCTCCGGCAGGCTCAGACGCTCGAACTGGTCGGAAGGCGCATCGGAGGCGCGCATCAGATCGACAAGCAGCTCGGCCATCCGCAATTCGATCCTATCGTCTCTGAGCGGATTTTTCTGCTCAGGATCTGTCTCAAGGTCGTAGAGCAGCGTCCCGAAGACCCAGGGTCCCCGGATCGTCCATCCCGGCATGCGCAGGACGGGCGCCCCTTTGGTGAAAGAGAAAGGCTGCGCGAGCTCCGCCTTCGACAGTTCGTCCGGGGAAAAGCGGGCACGCATGTGGGTCGGCATCAGCGTATATTCATGGAGCGGCGCATTGTCCTCGGTGGCGCAGCACCGCATGTAAACGTAACGGCCGTCGGTGACACATACGTGCCCCCCGAAACTCCCGAACAGTCCGGCCGTGCGGACCGGAACATCGTTCCTGACCGTCTCGAGAAGCGGTTTTCCCTGCATATCGGGCGTCGGCCGGAGACCGAAGAGGTCGAGGAGCGTCGGCGCTATGTCTATGGTCTGAACGAGCGCGGAACGCCGTTCGCCGGCAACCCCGGCCCGCGGATCCCAGACGAAGAAGGGCGTGTGGATCGTCTCGTCGTACCACGGCATGACGGATTTGCCCCACCAGCCCTTTTCGCCGAGCATATAACCATGGTCCGTGCAGACGATCAGCATCGTATCGTCCCACATGTTGTTCTCGTCCATCATGTCAAGCAGCCGGCCGAGATTGCGGTCGCACATCGAAAGCAGCGCCAAATATCGATGCCGCGCCTGGAGGACCCGTTCTTCCGCCTCGGTGACGCGGTCGTAGGGCGGCCAGTCGAAATCCTCGCCGGTATCGGGATAGAGCGCGTGATATTCGGCATAGCTGAAAAACGGTTCATGCGGATCGAAGGTCTCGATCTGCAGCATCCAGTCGTCCTGGCCGGCATTGGTTTCGATGAATTGCAGGCCGGCATCGAATGTCCGCGTTTGCGGGTGGTCTCGCTCGTCTGAGAGATAGGTCCGGTTGATGGGGTCCTGCCGCCTCATCTGGTAGAGGAAGTCGACGAGACGGGTTCGATCCACACCCTCGACCAAGCCTTTCCAGAGGTCGCCTTCCTGGCCGCGAAAGAACTCGTGCGAAGAAAAGCGCGTGTGATAGGTCGCGCCGCCATCCTCCCAATAATGCTGATGGTCGGTGACGAGGTGGGTGTAGATGCCGGCGTTTCTCAGCAATTCCGGCACGCTGTCGTCGAACGGCTCGATCGGTGACCAGGACCGGTGGAGAAAGTTATACCGGCCGGTGTGCATTTCGCGCCGCGCCGGCATGCAGGGCATCGAGCCGGCATAACAGCGGTCGAACGTGGCCGTCTTTTCCGCAAGCCGCCCGAAATTCGGCGCATGGGCTGTCCTGTCGCCATAGGACGGCAGGAGACGGCGGTTGAGGCTGTCGAACATCAGGACGATGGCGCGCATGGTTTAAGCCGTCATTGCGAGGGCGCGGAACGCCGCGCGCCGTTCCGCCTGCCTTGCGGGATCGGCAACGGGGGCGGCGAGAAGCAGGCGCTTGGTGTAGTCGTGAGCAGGGCGCGCCGTCACCTGATCGCATTCCCCGAATTCGACGATCTCGCCGAAACGCATGACCGCAACACGATGCGAAATGTGGCGCACCGCCGCCAGATCGTGGGAAACGAACAGATAGGCGACACCCGTCCGCTCCTGGATCTCGATGAACAGATCCATCACCCGGGACTGGGTGGAAAGATCGAGTGCGGAGACCGGTTCATCGCAGACGATGAGGCGCGGAGACAGCGCCAGCGCCCGGGCAATGGCGATCCGCTGACGCTGGCCGCCGGAAAACTCGCGGGCGAACCGTTCCGCCGCGTCGCTGGGCAGGGCGACCTGATCGAGCAGCTTGCGGACCTGCCGGGAGGCATCGGCACGTGAGGCGAGCCGGCGCGCAACAATCGGCTCCGTCAGGATGTCCTCGATCGTCATCGACGGGTTGAGCGAGCTGTAGGGGTCTTGGAAGACCGCCTGGATGGCCGCCTGGCCTTTGCGGGCGCGGGGCGGCACTCCGGCGATATTCTCGCCGTCGAACCATATCTCGCCGGAGCTGACCGGGCCGATGCCGAGAATGGCGCGCCCGAGCGTCGTCTTGCCCGACCCGCTCTCGCCCACCAGCCCCACGGTTTCACCGGGGCGGATGGTGAGATTGACGTGTTTCAGCACATGATGGGCGCCGAAATGGACGTTCACATTGCGGCAATCGACGAGGATGTGATCGTTCATGCGCGCTTCTCCTCCGTCACCGGTGGTCGATATGTGCGCGTCCTGCCATCTTCGAGAACGGATCCGAGAAGCATGCGGGTGTAGTCGTGCGCCGGCGCGGCGAAGAGGTCTGCCACCGTGTTGATTTCGACGATCCTGCCGTCCTTCATGACGGCCACCCGGTCGCAGCTGTCCGCCACGACACCGAAATTGTGGGTCACCAGCATGACCGCCATGTTGAACTCCTTTTGCAGGTCGCGCAGAAGGTCGAGCACTTCGGCCTGCACGGTTACGTCAAGCGCGGTCGTCGGTTCGTCGGCGATCAAAAGGTCGGGACTGCAGGCGACCGCGCCGGCAATGAGCACCCGCTGGGCCATGCCGCCCGAGATCTCGTGCGGATAGGCCCGAAATACCCGTTCCGGGTCCGGCAGCTTCACGCGGGCAAGCAGTTTCAGCGCCCGCCGCGTCGCTTCCGCCCGAGAGATTCCGAGCACCGTCATCATCGGCTCGACGAGCTGGAATCCGATCCGGAACGCCGGATCGAGATTGGCCATCGGCTCCTGGGGAACATAGGCGATGCGCTTGCCGCGAAGAGCCCGGACCTCATCCCCGGAAGATTTTCCGAGATCGATGCCGTCGAACCGGATGGAGCCGGAGAGAACCCTGCCCCCGGGCGACAAAAGTCCGAGGATGGAAAAGGCCGTCTGGCTCTTGCCCGATCCGCTTTCGCCAACGAGCCCCAGAACCTCGCCACGCTTGAGGCTGAGGCTCACGCCCTTGACGACTTCGCGCCAGCCTTCGCTTGCAGGATAGGCAACAACCAGATCCCGCACGTCGAGGAGCACGTCGGATGCGGTTGGCGGCAGCGGTTCGCTCGCCGCCAGGGGGAGGACCTTCGGCGCCCTGACCTGAACGCCGCCCTGCTGCATGCGGTCGCGAATGGCATTGGCAAGCAGCACCAGCGACGCCACCGTTGCCGTGATGGCCAGTCCCGGCCAGAGGATCGCCTGCGGCGAGACATAGATGTTGGAGAAGGCGTCCTGGAGCATGCCGCCCCAGGTCGGCGTGCTGGGGTCGCCCAGCCCCAGGAACTCGAGACCGGACTGGACGACGATGGCGATCCCGGCGACGATGGAGGTCTGGATGACCACCGGCGCCCGCACCGAAAGCAGGATATGCCTGGTAATGATCCTGAGGTCGCTGAGACCCGAGACCCGTGCCGCATCGATATAAAGCTCGTGTTTGACGCCGTTGACGAGATTGCGCGTCAGCCGGAAGAAGCCAGGCGACAGCATCACCCCGAAGACCGCCATCGACAGGTAGATCGAGGCCCCGAGCGCCTGATAGAAGGCGAGCAATACGATCAGCGCCGGCAGTGCCATGATGCCGTCGGAGATCCAGCGGGCGACCAGATCGAGCTTCCTGCCGTAAAAGCCGGCGAAGAGCCCCGCCGTCACCCCGATGGATGCGGCGATGACGACCGTGATCAGCGCGCCGAGGAATGTGTTGCGGCCGCCATGGACGAGACGGCTCCATATGTCGCGCCCCGAACCGTCGCCGCCGAGGAGATAACCGTCGCCGGCAACGGCATTGACCTTGAATATCTGGACGGCGGACGGATCGTTGGGTGCAAGCAGAGGAGCGAAGATCGCCGATGCGATGATGATCAGCAGCGCCAGCGCCGCGACAAGGCCTGTCGGATTGGTGAGCACCGCGCGAACGAAATGACGGCGCTGCGACGCGGTGGGGATTGGCGGCTGGGCGGCGTTGATATCGCTCATGACATCCTCACCTTCGGATTTGCCCATGCGTTGAGGAAGTCGATCAGTATATTCACCAGAACGACCACGATGATCAGGGTCACGACCACGCCCATGAGCACGGGAACGTCGCCGATCAGCGCAGCCGAGACCGTCAACGACCCCATGCCGGGAATGGCGAATACGCGCTCGATGACGGCGGCACCACCGAGGAGAGCGATGAACTGTACGGAAAGAACGGTCAGCGCCGCCGGCATCGCGTTGCGAAGCGCGTGGCGATAGAGCACCGAACGGGGGCTGACGCCGCGGGCGCGGAGCGTGCGCACATAATCCTGCTTGAGCGCATCGATAACCGCGCCGCGGATCTGCTGGGAGGCCGAGGCTATTCCCGAAAGCACCAGCGCCGTTACGGGAAGCACCAGGGAAGCCGCCCAGGCGGATGGTGAAGCACTGAACGAAACATAACCGGTTGCAGGCAACAGGCCGAGCTCGACCGAGAAGGTGAGGACCAGCAGCAGGCCAAGCCAGAAGTTCGGCATGGCAAAACCTGCGACGCTGACGATCTGGATGGCGCGGTCCGCCCAGCCGCCGCGCACGGCCGCGGCGATGCCGAGCATCGCCGAAAGGAGCGCCATCATCGCCACCGCGATCGTCACCATCGACAGGGTAACGGGCAGCCGGCTCGCAAGTGCCGACGCCACGCTCTCGCTCATCGTCCATGACGGACCGAGGTCGCCGCGGACGGCATGGCTCACCCAATCCCCGAACTGGACCATCAGCGGCCGGTCGAGCCCCAACCGGCTGTTCAGCGCCGTCACCTGGTCGGCTGTGGCGTTTTCACCGAGGATGTTGCGGGCGACGTTGCCCGTGGCGCCGAAAACCATCATGAAGGTTACGGTCGAGACCAGGCAAAGCAGCGCGATGCCGGAAGCGACCCGTTTCAGAAGATACCGTATCATCGGCGTCCGAGCTCACTTTGCGGGCGCATAATTGCGCGGCCAAGGCACGATGTTCTGCGCCTGCATCTGGACCTTCACCTGCGCGTTGGAAATGTAGATGCTGTCGATCCGGAACCACGGCGCAAAGAAGGCATTCTCGACCATGTATCGATTGACGGCCTGCATCGCGGCATTCTGATCCTTGCCCGGAGGCGTATACTGGGCGGTCTGCAGGAGAGCCTCCAGCTTTTCGTCCTTTGCCTTGGAGGTATTCCAGGGGGAGTTTGCGAAGGCGAATTTGTTAAAGTCGGCCCAGGGCGACTGGCTGCCCAGACGGAAGAGGAACATCGGGTATTTGCCAGACAGCAACTCGGCGATCGTGACGTTGGGCGGGACTTTCACCCAGCTGACGGTGACGCCGATATCCTTGAGCTGCTGGGTGATGATCGGCGTGTAGGGAGCAAGCGTGCCGATATCTGGCATCGTGACGCTGAAGCCGTTTGCATAACCCGCTTCGGCAAGCAGAGCACGGGCCGCCTTCGGGTCATATTGATAGGTCCCGTCGAGCGACGGATCAAATGCCTCGCTCGGCGGGACGAAAGGCTGATCCGTGACTTCGCCATAACCCCGGGCGACGAATTTCAGGATCGCTTTTTCATCGAATGCCATATTGAGCGCGCGCCGGACCCGGACGTCGGACAGCGCCTTCACCATTTTGCCGTCGCGGTCGGAGAGAAACAGACCCAGCCAGTCCACGGGCAATCTGGAAACCGTCAGCTTGCTCGCCTCGGCCTCGGTGACGACCTGCCCTTCGCCCGCGGCAGCATCCACCTGGCCGGATTTCAACGCGTTCATCCGCGCGCTGAGATCGTTGATCGGCGTCATCGTCATGGTTTCGAACGGGAAGGCGGCGGCATTCCAATAATCCGGATTGCGCTTGTAGACGTATTGCCGCCCGGTCACCGAGCGCGCCGTGTCGTAGATGTAAGGCCCCGAGCCTATCGGGAGCATTTTGGAATCAGCCTTGCCGAGCGTCGCGGGGCTCGCCATCGCGCCGCCGACGGTCGCCAGATTGAAGAGCATGCCCGGATCTGGCTCCTTGAGGTGCAGCTTTACCTCGGCAGGGCCGACGATCTCGACATTCTTGATGGCGCCAGCCATCCAGGTGTTCTGCCCGACGCCATCGCGCAGATATTCGAGGTTTGCCTTCACCGCCTCCGCGTTGAAGGGTGTTCCATCGGTGAACTTGACGCCGTCGCGCAGCTTGAGCGTCAGCTCCGTGCCATCGCCGTTGAAGCGCCATTCGGTGGCCAGGTTCGGCATCGTCTTGCCGTCGGGGGCCGTATAGAGCAGCGTGTCGAAAACCGGCATCCAATACTGAGCGCGATGGCCGATGGAAAGGCCGGCACGGTCGAAAGTGTCGTTATCCAGAATGCCGGCCAGCGCAAGCGTCTCGGGGTTGTTCCCGACCTCTGCTTGGGCGACTGGCGGCACGGATAAAAAAGCCGCCGTCAAGGCGGACAAAATCAATCGGTTTCGCATGCTCTCCTCCCCGAGAGCCTGACTTGCCCGCTCCCCGGCCAGACAGGCTGCATGTAGCGAATAAGATTCTGCCAGAAACACATTCTTGGCGTTCCGAAGCCATACCAGTTGAGGCAATGCACGAAAAATGCAATTAACGGCGTGACCGATAAACGAAGCTTATCACTGCCATGCTGGATCAGATCACCCACCTCTTCCGTCTGCAGGCGATCGTGGAGGAAGGCAGTCTCCGTCGTGCCGCCGAGCGGCTGAACCTCACACAGCCCGCTTTGTCTCGATCTCTCGCCCAGTTGGAGGCCCATTTCGGGCGGCCGCTTCTGGAGCGGCACGCACGCGGTGTGCGTCCGACGCTGTTCGGCGAGAGGGTCTTGTCGGAATCGCTGCGGATGATGCGCCACTGGGAAGTGGCCGAGCAGGAGCTGATGTCCGACAGGGCAATAGGCAAGGCCTATCTGCGGATCGGCGCCGGACCGATGTGGCGCCCGGCAATTCTGCCGGAGCTGCTCGTCGACATGCAGCGACGGTTCCCCAAGATCGTGTTCGAGCTCAGGAACAGCCGTTATGCGACCTCGATCACCGATCTCCTGGAGGGGCGCCTCGACATGCTGTTCACGGGAATGACGGTCGATGATCCGCAAGACTTCCGCCTCGTCGCGCTTCCGCTGACGAAGGTGATCAACAATGTCATGGCCCGCGAGGATCATCCGATCTTCGCCGCGCGCGATGCGGCAGGAGCAGTTCCGCCGGACCGCCTGCTCGATTATCCCTGGCTCGTGCATTCCGAGCTTCCGATCTATCAGGCCACTACGCAGCACGGTCTTTTCGAGCGGCTGGGGCAGGAGCCCGATATCCGGTTGAGCTGCGAGAGCCTGCATTCGACATTGTCCATCCTTCAGCGGAGCGATTGCCTCTGCCTGCTGCCCGATGCGGCCGTGCTTGCGACCTGCTGCCCCCGCATCGTCCCGGTGCCGGTCAATCTCAGTTATAGGCACACGCGGACGGGGGTGATCTATCGCGAAGAACTCAGCGACTGGGCTCCGGTGCGCCAGCTGATCGCACTCTGCAGGGAGCGGTTTCATCTCGATAACTGACTACGCTCTCTTGTATCGTCGCCAGGCACCTTACCATGCATTCATTTCGCTTGCTTTTCTGGGTCTCCGTCCAGTCGGCGTGGTCGTTCGCTCCGTTAGTTTGTCCGAAAATAATCATAAGTCGAAGGTGATGGCGCGTGTCAGGTCACCAAATCGAGGTGCTGAACGTCGGATTTTCGATAGAAGCGCGAGTTGCGTCCTGTCGGTTCGAAAACAGACTGAATGCCCATTTGCCACAATTTGTCCCGTACAGTGACCGCGAACTTTTCCTTTGCTCGGCTACCGGCGTGACAAAGAAACGCGTAGCGTGATAACACAGGACGTAATGAGAACAACGCGAGCCAGGCTCTTCCCGCTACAGCGGATGCGAAGACGCGTGATCTGCCCCTGAGCATTGACATCCCCGCGCTTACGATGCCCCCTGCAGCGTCATCATTCCCCGAATGGCTCGCTGACGCAACGAACGTTGATGTGACTGAATGTGAAACCCATCTAAGCTTCATGCCGAAGCACGAAAAGAACGAGATCGAGCTCCTCAGGACATGGACATTGACGCCCGCAGCGACGCTGGGGTCGTCAGTCCGTGCGAAAGGGATACTTCTCGAGATGCGAGCTCGGCTCCCGGTTCCATCGAAGAAGTCGCTCATACTCGAAGGAAATGAGCTGATCCTGTCGATGTCCGCGAACGCGAAGACCGAGTTTCAAGCCGCGTCGACCATTGTCTCCAGAGCGCTGGAGGACATCGAAACGTTGCCTGTCATCCCGCGCGAGATACAGGACATCTTAGCGATTAAAACGAGCGAGAGACACCGCTGGCTCGCAGACGGTCGGCTGCCCAGTGCGGGAACGCGAACTGTCAAGTTGCGTGGCCGGGCTAAAAAGATCACGTTCCACGTCTTTGATCCCAAGGTTGTCGAAGACATTCTCGACCGGGGTTTTGTTGAGGAATGGCGGGAGAATGACGCGACAGCGGCAGCCGAAAACAGGCGACGGGCCGCATACAAGGCGAAACTCACGCGTTTGTTGAAGCAGCGCGCAACAGCCCCGCCGCCTACGCAGGCGGTTTCCGACAAGGCTTCAAACCTCTCCGGATGGGATGAGTTTGGACGGGATGGGTTCCTTCGTTAGCGTTGGTGAGCGGGGACGAACAGGGTGGAGACGAGGATGGTGCGATGGCCGAGAAGCCGATATCGCGGCGCCGTGGGCGTGGCAGGAATGATGATGGTGGGGAGGGGAGAGGTAGGAGCGCGTTCTTCTTCGAGAATTATCGTTTGCGGGTCGCCACGGTGCACAAAGAGCCAGTTTTTAAAGAGGCGGTCCCTCTTCGCGAGGGCTTCAGAAAGGTCATGCTCTAGGTTCTGCCCGGAGCTTCTGCTCCATCGGAAAGCTACGCAGAATCTCGGCCCGTGCTGGTGACGGTCCGTCGCGCAGAACGGACTGTGTAAATACAATCAAGATTTGTGATTTCATTGTGAAATTCTCGATTTTCGCATAAAAAACTTGTTATTTCACGACTGAAAAAACTTGCAGATGAGCGGCATAAAAGTGCTCTTCTTTTAGAGTCCAGAGGTATGTCGACGAGGCCATCACGGTCGCGCCGAGATACCTAAGTAAGGCTAACTGGACAGAACTAACGGATCAGATTTCCCGACAACGTCACTGCACCGAACGAGGGAGGCAATCAACAACCCACCGGAGACCGGATTAAGCGATCAATAGTGATCAGTTTTCAGCATCGCTTGCTTCTGAAATTGCATTATTGGCGCATGACCTGACGCTGTATCCTTGACCAAGGCGGACGGGTTCGATGGTTGCGATCACACGTATCCCTGCCGCATGCGAGGGAGGTAAACTTGCGACCGAATATCCTTTTCATCATGTCGGATGACCATGCCGCGCGGGCGATCTCGGCCTATGGCGCAGGTCTCAACCACACCCCCAATCTCGACCGGCTCGCAAAGGAGGGGGTGAGACATGACGCGACCTATGTGACGAATTCGATCTGCACGCCGTCGAGGGCCGCGATCCTGGCCGGCACGCACAACCACGTCAACGGCGTCACGACCCTCGTGACGCACATGAACAATCGTCTCCCCAACGTGGCCAAGCTTTTGAAAGCGGCGGGATACCGCACCGGCATCTTCGGCAAATGGCATCTCGGCGAAGGTCCTCTCCACGAGCCGAAGGGGTTCGACGACTGGGCCGTCGTTCCCGGGCAGGGCGACTATTGGGACCCGGCCTTCATAGATCGCGATGGCCGGCGGCGAATTCCGGGCTATGTCACCGATATCATCACCGACAAATCGATCGATTTCATCGAACAAGGCGACGGCGGCCCGTTCTTCCTGATGTGCCACCACAAGGCGCCTCATCGCCATTTCGTGCCCGACCCCAAATACAATCATCTCTGGGCGGAAGAGGATCTTCCGCTGCCGTCGACATTCAACGATGATTATTCCGACCGCGCGGCGGCGGCCGCCGCCGCACGCATGCGCGTCCGGTCCGACCTCAACTGGGAGGATCTCGGGTTGGTGCAGCCGGAAGGGCCGGCCACCGTCGCGGGCGAGCTGATGCTGGATCAGATCCCGGTTCGCCGCGTGCCGGACCTTAAAAGTGGCGAAAGCATCACCGTGGTATGCGCCTCGACCGGCCGGAACTACACCTTCACCGATCCACAGGCTTTCGCGGAATTCAAATACCAGCGCTACATGAAGCGCTACCTCCGGACGGTTCAATCGATCGACGATAATGTCGGCCGCCTGCTCGACTACCTCGATGAAAAAGGCCTGAGCGAGAACACGCTGGTGATCTACACCTCCGACCAGGGCTTCTTCCTGGGTGAACACGGCTGGTTCGACAAGCGTTTCATGTATGAGGAAAGTCTGCAGATGCCGTTTTTGGCGCGTTACCCGGCGGCGATCCCGGCCGGCACGACCAGTCGCGACCTCGCCTGCAACGTTGATTTTGCACCCACCTTCCTGGACTATGCCGGTGTGCGGACGCCTTCCTTCATGCAGGGGCGGTCGATGCGGCCGGTGCTGGAGGGACAGACCCCGGACGACTGGCGGCAACTGGTGTACCATCGCTATTGGATGCATAACGATGCCATCCACGGCGCCTGGGCGCATTACGGGGTGCGCGACGCCCGCTACAAGCTCATCTACTGGTATAATGACGATCTGGGACAGCCAGGCGCTCGACCGAACGGCGCACCGCCGGAATGGGAATTGTTCGACTGCGTCGAAGATCCGCACGAGTTGCGGAACGTCGCCGACGATCCGGCCTATGCGGGCGTTTTCCGCGAGATGCTCGACAAGCTCGACACCCATATGGCCGAGATCGGCGACATCGCCGAGCATCCCAGGGAACTGATTTAGGCAACCGGTTTAGGGATTGTCCCTTCTGAAGATCCAGTCGTGGTCCGGGTGGTTCTTGAACCGCCATTTGCGGATCGGGCCGGCCATGACGTTGAGATAATACATCTCGTAGCCATAGGGCGCGCCGCAGGGGTGATGGCCCTTCGGCACCAGCACGAGATCGTGGTCCGAGACGGCCATGGTCTCGTCAAGCGAGCCGTCTTCGGTGAAGACCCGCTGGAAGCCGAACCCCTGTGCCGGGTTCAGCCGGTGGTAATAGGTCTCTTCCAGATAGGTCATGTCGGGGAATTTATCCTCGTCGTGCCGGTGCGGCGGATAGGAGGACCAGTTGCCGGCCGGCGTGAACACCTCGGTGACCAGAAGGCTGTCGGCGACATCCCGCTCTTCCATGGCGATCGGGAAGATGTAGCGGGTATTGGCGTCCTTGCCGCGGGTATTGAGGGAAAGCCCTTCCGGCCCGATCACCGCCGCTTCGCGCCCGGGCTTGGCCGGCGCGGTGCAGACAGCGAGCGTGCATTCGGTGGTCGCCTTGGCGCTCCAGTCCGAACCAGCGGGCACATAGACGCAGTGCGGCGGCTTGCGCTCGAAGACGTTCATCCGGTCGCCGAGTTCGCCGAAAGCCTTGCCGCCTCCGGAGATATCCGCCCTGCCCTCGACCAGCACGAGGATGACTTCCGTCTCGCCGGTCTTTTCGGCAGCACTTTCGCCCGGTTTAAGGCGGTAGAGGCCAAAGCCGACATAACCCCAGCCGGCATCCTTCGGCGTGACGTCATGCACCTTGCCGGATGCGCCCTTCGGCTTGCGCAGCAGGTTGGTCATGGGTTGCCCCTCCCCTTGTCGAGGCCGGCGGCCTGCGCCATCGCCTTCAGCGAGGAAAGACCCATGCTCTGGTATTCGAAGGGATTGCGCACGTCCGGATCCTGTTCGGCCTCGATCACCAGCCAGCCCTCATAGCCGTGCTCGGCGGCAATCTTCAGCACCGGTGGGAAACTCACCCCGCCTTCCTTGTCGCCCGGGACGGTGAAGACGCCACGGCGGACGCCTTCGAGAAAGGAGAGGCCTTCGTTGCGCACCTGCGCGGCGATATCGGGCCGCACGTTCTTGGCATGGATATGGCCGACGCGGGCCATGTGGTTTTTTGCGGCGCGCTCGGGATTGCCGCCACCGAACAGACAATGGCCGGTATCGAGCAGGAGTTTTGCGTACGGGCCGGTATGGGCCATCAGCCTGTCGATCTCGTCTTCGCTTTCGACGATCGTGCCCATGTGGTGGTGGTAGACGAGCGTGACGCCTTGGCCCGCCGCAAACTCCGCCAGCGCCTCGACGCCGGCGCCGAAGGATTTCCACTCGTTGTCGGGAAGCTTCGGACGGTCGTTGACGGCCTTGCCGTCGTCGCCATGGATGGCGTTCGAGGTCTCGCAGACGATGATGACCTTCGAACCCATAGCCTTGAGGAGATCGAGCGCCGGCTGCATCGCGCGTTTCTCGTCCTCGACCGAGTTGACCAGCAGGTTCAGCGAATGCCAGCCGGAAACATAGCGAAGCCCGCGCGGCTCCAGCACGGCCTTCAATGCCGCCGGCTCCTGCGGGAACTTGTGGCCCTTCTCGATGCCGTCGAAACCGATCTTCGCGGTCTCGTCCAGGCACTGGTCGAGGCTGATATGGGCGCCGAGCGAGCGGTCGTCATCGTTCGACCAGGCGATGGGGTTGGTACCGTAGAGGATCATGTCAGCGTCTTTCCTTGAGTGCCGCCTCGTAGGCGGCGCGAGCTTGCGTGACTTCAGCGCGGATCGAGACCTCCGGCACCGCGACATCCCACCAGTACCCCCCGCCTTCGGGCGTCGGGTAGGGATCGGTATCGATGACGATCACGGTTGCGACCTTGGCTTCCCGCGCCCCGTTCAATGCCGCTTCCAGATCGGCGATCGAGGAGACCTTGCGGGCATCGGCGCCCATCGCGGCGGCGTGGGCGGCGAAATCGATCTGCATCGGGTTCGCCTGGCTCGTGTGCGCATAGAGATTGTTGAACTGCTCGCCGCCGGTCGCCATCTGCAGCCGGTTGATGCAGCCGTAACCGCGGTTGTCGGTGATCACGACGGTGATCTTGACGCCCATTGCGACGGCCGTCGCAAGCTCCGAGTTCATCATCATGTAGGAGCCGTCGCCGACCATGACGATCACGTCGCGATCCGGCTCCGCCATCTTGATGCCGAGCCCGCCGGCGATCTCGTAGCCCATGCAGGAGAAGCCGTATTCCATGTGATAGGAGAGCGGCCTGCCGGCCTTCCAGAGCTGGTGCAGCTCGCCCGGCATGGTGCCGGCGGCGCACATGACGACCGTATTGTCGCGCGAGGCGCGTTGCACCGCGCCGATCACCTGCATGTCGGTCGGCAGCAGATTGCCGTCCTTGGGGGCAGCGGTGACCGCATCCGCATTGGCGAACCAGTCTTCCTTGAGGCCGGCATCCACTCCCCGGAAACGGTGCTCGCCGAGCGCTGCACTCATCAGCTCCAGCCCGACCTTCGCGTCCGAGACGAGCGGGATCGCTTCGTGCTTGGCGCTGTCATAGGGCTGGACATTGAGCGACAGGATACGGCGCGCCGGATTCTTGAAGAGCGCCCAGGAGCCGGTGGTGAAATCCTGGAACCGGGTGCCGACGCCAATCACCAGATCGGCGCTTTCGCAAACGGCATTGGCGCTCGAAGCGCCGGTTACGCCGACCGGGCCGAAATTGGCTGCATGGTCCCAGGGCAGTGCCGACTTGCCGGCCTGCGTCTCGACGACGGGGATATTGTGCCGGCTCGCAAACGCCGCGAGCGTCCCGGTCGCGCCGGAAAAATGCACGCCGCCGCCGGCGACGATGACCGGGTTCTGTGCGGCCCGGATCGCCTCGAGGGCACGATCAAGCTCGTTCTCATCCGGCCGCGGCCGGCGCCAATGCCAGGTCTTCGGCTCGAAGAAGCACTCGGGATAATCATAGGCTTCCGCCTGGGTATCCTGGCAGAATGCCAACGTCACCGGTCCGCAATCGGCCGGATCCGTCAGGGTCCGCATGGCGCGCGGCAGCGCGGTCAGGAGGTGTTCCGGCCGGCTGATGCGATCGAAATAGCGGCTGACCGGCCGGAAGCAGTCGTTGACGCTTGCAAGACCGTCGCCGAAATCCTCGATCTGCTGCAGAACCGGATCTGGACCGCGATTGGCAAAGACGTCGCCCGGAATGAAAAGCACCGGCAGGCGGTTCACATGCGCCAGTGCCGCTGCCGTCACCATGTTGAGCGCACCCGGACCGATCGAGGAGGTCACCGCCATCGCTCGGCTGCGGCGCAGCTGTTTGGAATAGGCGATCGCCGCATGGGCCATCGACTGCTCGTTCTGGCCGCGATAGGTCGGCAGGTCAGGCCTAATGCCCGCCAGCGCCTCGCCCATGCCGGCGACGTTGCCGTGTCCGAAGATCGCCCAGACACCGGCGATGAAGGGTACGCCCTCCTCCGTCATCTGGTTTGCAAGATAGCGCACCATCGCCTGCGCGGCGGTCAGTCTCACCGTTTTCATCGCCCGTTTCCTCCTCCGCTGCCGGCTCTTGCGCGTGCCGTGTCCCAGGCCGTGCAGAGTTCGCGGTATTTACGCACCATGTCGGCCACCGCCTCGTCGTCGCCGATCGCGCCGGCAAACCAACGCCGCGCCGCATCGCCAAAAATCGTCCGGCCGACGGCAAATCCCTTCACAAGGTCGAAGCGTGCCGCGGTGGCAAAGCTTTCCTCCAGCTCCGCCATCGGC
The DNA here is from genome assembly GCF_002968555.1 of Neorhizobium sp. T6_25. Taxonomy (NCBI): domain Bacteria; kingdom Pseudomonadati; phylum Pseudomonadota; class Alphaproteobacteria; order Hyphomicrobiales; family Rhizobiaceae; genus Neorhizobium; species Neorhizobium sp. T6_25. The sequence continues at coordinate 74,880 of NZ_PVBL01000014.1, read as the reverse complement.
GCATCGAGCCCGAGCACGACGATGCCGCGCACATAGGGATCGTGCTTCTGGATCGCGGCGCAGGCATTCGCCCAGGCGGCCTCGCTCTTCATCGGTTCGAGCTTCCACCAATCGGGATAGACGCCGATCTCGTAAAAGCGCTCGATGATATCGGCAACGGTCCGATCGTTGACCGGTCCGACCTTGGAGGGGATCACCTCCAGCAGCATTTCCAGCCGGTTGCGGCGCGTGGCTGCAAACAGGCGCTGGATCACCTCTTCCTGTTTTTCCCGCATCTCGACCGGATCATCGGGATGATAGAAGCACAGAACCTTGGCGACGTTTTCGACCGGCCATTCCGTGATGCCACCGAAGTCGGGACCAAGCTCGGGCTCCAGGGTCAGCGGGCGCGAGCCCGGCCATTCCACCGGCCGGCCGATCCACAACCCCGTGCCGGTTGCCTTGTAAAGCGTCTCGCGGCCGAGCCGCCCGTCGCAGAGAATGCCGTAGCCCTGCCTGCCATCCGAGACGTCGAGCGCGGCCTTCAGGCAAAGCGCCTTGAACGCGTCGATCCGCTCCGAACTCTGGCCCGCCTCATCGGCGATCGTTTCCAGCTGCATGCGGTGATCGAAGGCGAAGACCCGCAATTGCGGCCACTCACCGGTCCGGTTGGTCGACCAGTGCACCTGCTCCAGCGCGCCATCCTTGCGCAGCGCCCTGTCCCGGATGCCGGTGCGGAAGAAATACTGCAGCTCTTCCCAGCTCGGATAGGCCGGCGTGCAGCCGTGGCGCGAGACGGCGAAGGCGCCACAGGCGTTGGCGTATTTCAGCGCCGTCGGCCAGTCCTCGCCGGTGAGCCAGCCCTTCAGCAGGCCTGCCATGAAGCCGTCGCCGGCGCCGAGCACGTTGAAGACCTCGATGGGAAAACCCTGCCCCGTCTGGCCTTTGTCGAGGCTGTCGGGAATATCGCCTTCGAAGACGACGGCGCCCATCGGGCCACGCTTGCAGACCAGCGTCGCCTTGGAAACCGCGCGAACCGCTCTCAGTGCCTCGATCGTATCGGTCGAACCGCCGGCGATATGAAATTCCTCTTCCGTCCCGACCAGCAGGTCGAACAGATGCAGGCTCGCTTGCAGCTTGGCGGTCACCTTGCCGGATTCGATAAAGCGGCTTTCGCCGGCCTCATGGCCTGCAAGGCCCCACAGGTTCGGGCGATAGTCGATGTCGAGGGCCGTGCGAGCGCCGTTCTCGCGGGCGAGCCGCAGCGCCTTCAAGACGGCAGCCTCGGTGTTCGGGTGGGAAAGATGGGTGCCCGTGGCGCAGACGCAGCCCGCCTCTGCAATAAAGGCCGGATCGATATCGTCTTCGCAAAGCGCCATGTCAGCGCAGTTCTCGCGATAGAAGATCAGCGGAAACTGGTGCTGGTCGCGGATGCCGAGCAAAACGAGCGCCGTCAGGCGCTCCGGATCGGTCTTGACGCCGCGCACGTCAACCTTCTCGCGGATCAGCTGCTCGCGAATGAACCGGCCCATATGCTCGGCGCCGACGCGGGTGATCAGCGCTGATTTCAGCCCGAGCCTTGCCGCACCCGCAGCAATGTTCGTCGGCGAGCCGCCGATATATTTGTTAAAGGAGGCCATATCCTCCAGACGCCCGCCGACCTGCACGCCGTAAAGATCAACGGACGAACGGCCGATCGTGATGAGATCCAGTGACGCCAAGATATCCTCCCTCGCGGCGGCTGGGCTTTATGCCCGTCGATACCGCCCGGAACCGGCCGATCCTCCCCGGCCGCTTCCAATCAGAAATGGACTATAAATTCTATTTTTCTAGTTTTCAACATAAACATTCACTCAGACCGCTTTGTGCCCACCGCCACCGACAGCACGATGGCCAAACAGAGCGTCGCCGACAGCGAGCGGAAAGCGCCGAAATCAACCTCCGAGACGGAAAGTGTGATCGCTTCGAACTTCCGCAAGGGGCTGACGATCGTATCGGTCAGGGCCACGACCGGGATGCCCCGCGCGCTCACTGCCTCAACCATATCCACCGTCTCTGCCGAATAGGGAGAAAAGGTGACCGCCAGCAGCACGTCGCCGGTGCGGATGGCATTGTGGTTGTCGAGCCCGCCGACGCCGGAATGCAGCATGGCCGGGACGTTCATCTTCTCAAACGCATAGGAGATGTAGCTTGCGACCGGAAAGGAGCGCCTGAGACCGATGATGTGGATCATCTGGGCCTTCGCCAGCACCGCAACGGCATCGTCCAGGGTCTTCGTGTCGATCGTCTTCAGGAGGTTTTCGAGCGAGGCGCGCCCCGCATCGACGAACTCGCCCAGCAGGGCGGAAGCGCTGCCCTCGGCCTTTTCCCGCAGATTTTTCAGCCGTGTCGAATAGTCCGGCCAGCCGCCGGCATAGGACTCGCGAAACAGCCGCTGCATCTCGGAGAATCCGGAAAAGCCGAGGATCCTGCAGAAACGCATGAAGGCCGAAGGCTGCACGCCGGCCCCTTCCGCCATCTCGGCCACCGTGGACACGGCGATCCGGTCCTTGTTGGCCGCGACATACTCGGCGCATTGCCGCAGTCGTTTCGGCAGGCTCTCCGAAACGTCGATCAGCCGTTCTTCGAATTGCTTGATGCTGGCGGGCGCCCTGTCCTCCATTCGGTCCTTCCGTTTTCCTTGACATGGATGAAATCACAAACTAGCAAAATAGAACATATATTCCAAATTTCGATTTGGACAGTCGGAAACGCAGCAGGAAAAACGGCTGTGTCACCCGCGCAGGCGGGCCTGGCTGAAACAGCGGACAATGTCACGGGAGGACATCATGGTCACGAAACTGGCGCTTCTCGGCGCAGGCCGGATCGGCAAGGTACATGCGCGCGCCATCGCGGAGGATAAGCGAGCCAAGCTCGTCGCGGTGGTGGATGCCATGACCGACGCGGCGCAGGCGATTGCCGACAGCACCGGCTGCAAGGTCAGCACGATCGACGCGGTCGAGGCCGACCGCGATATCGATGCCGTCATCATCTGCACACCGACCAATACCCATGCGGACCTGATCGAACGCTTCGCCAAGGCCGGCAAGGCGATTTTCTGTGAAAAGCCGATCGACCTCGACGTAGACCGCGCCAAGGCCTGCGTCGAGACGGTTCGCAGGACCGGCGCCAAGGTGATGCTCGGCTTCAACCGCCGCTTCGATCCGCATTTCCGGGCGGTGCGACAGGCGATCGACGACGGCAGGATCGGCAAGGTGGAAATGGTGACGATCACCAGCCGTGATCCCGGCCCGCCGCCGGCGGAATACATCAAGGTGTCCGGCGGCATTTTCCGCGACATGACGATCCACGACTTCGACATGGCGCGTTTCCTGCTCGGCGAGGAAATCCACAGCGTCATGGCGTCCGGCACGGTGCTGGTCGATCCGAAAATCGGCGAGCTTGGCGACTATGACAGCGCAAGCCTCATCCTGACGACGAAGAGCGGCAGGCAGGCCATCATCTCCAACTCCCGCCGGGCGAGCTACGGTTATGACCAGCGCATCGAGGTGCACGGATCGCTCGGCTCCGTCGCTGCCGAAAACCAGCGGCCGGTCTCGATCGAGATCGCCAACAAGGACGGCTATACCCGCCCGCCGCTGCACGACTTCTTCATGACCCGTTATACCGAGGCTTACGCGGCGGAAATTTCTGCCTTCATCGACAGCCTCGAAAGCGGCTCGGCCCCCTCGCCTTCCGCCGAAGACGGCGTGATTGCGCTGATGCTGGCCGACGCAGCCGTGCGGGCCGTCAAGGAAGGCAAGTCGATCGTTATCGACGAATAAAGTCCAGGGCATCTGCTGTTGGACACGGATGCTCGGGGTGGGGAAGACGGGAACGCTTCCACAATAACGGCGGCGCGGCTTTTCGACGAAAGGCCGCGTCAAGATTGTCTTGCGTTGAAGCCCCGTGAGCATGCATGATGGACGAGGTTCATTGCATCAGGGGGATGAAGCACCGCTCCGTCAACGGGGTCGCGCGCGGAGATATCCAAGTCGCCTGCACGAACAATGCGAGACATTGTTTGCTCGCATCGGCGCTTCAAAAACCCAGCTTAAATCGAAAGAAATTCCGTTGAAAGCCAAGCTAGGCTTGAAAGATGTGGCTCTGGATGCCGGCGTTTCGCTCAGTACCGCGTCCCATGTTCTCAACGGAACCGCGCCGATCTCGATAGAGGTTCGGGAGCGGGTGCTCAATTCCGCACAAAGGCTGGGATATCTGGAAAAGCGCAGGAGCCGGGCGACGATCGCCACGCTTCGCACCATCCTCCTGGCGATCACCAGCGATGCGGCGCCTCACAGCGACGTCAATCTCGTCAGCTGGACGATGCTCAACAGCCTGCGCCAGGAATGCGAACGGCTCAGCATCCGGATCGTGCCTTTCGTCAGCGCCGGCAGCCGGATCGACGCGAACGAGGTCCGCCGCATGGCGCAGGCCGAAAACGTCGACGGCATCGTCATCCTCAACGACGACCGGCCGGAACTGATCCGCGCCCTTGCCGCAGGACGGGCGCCGCTCGTCATCCTGAACGGCGAGGACCCTTCGATGCTGGTCGATACGGTCACCGGTGAAAACCGCTTCGGCGCCCGCCAGGGAACCGAGCACCTGCTTTCGCTCGGCCATCGCCGCATCCTGCATCTGACCTGGAAGGGCAGAACCACCATCCGCCGCCGGTATGACGGCTATGCCGATGCGCATCTTGCAGCCGGCCTTGCCGCATCGCCGGAGATGATCGTCGAGGCGGAGGGATACGAGCCCCACCAGGGCGAGCAGGCGATCCGCCAGATGCTTTCCGAAAATGGCGACCTGCGCGGCGCGACGGCGATCTTCTGCGCCGCCGACAACCTGGCGCTCGGCTGCCTGAGGGCGCTGGCGGCATTCGGCATCCGTGTGCCGGAAGAAATGTCCGTGCTCGGCTTCGACGATATCGTGCCCGGGGAATTCAGCACGCCGCCGCTCTCGACCGTCCAGTTGCCGACCGACCGGCTGGGGGCGGCCGCAATCAGCCTTCTGGAACAGCGGCTCGTCGCCAACGATCCGCTACGGCCGGCCTACCGGCTGGAACTCGGCTGCAAGCTGGTGCTGCGGGGCAGCGTCGCGCCGCCCCGCAGGTAACCTCACTTCATTCCGGTGCCGGCAATCCCGGTGGTGATGTATTTCTGCAGGAACAGGAAGACGACCGTGACCGGCGCCAGGCTCAGGAAGGTCATGGCGAGGATGTAGTTCCACTGCACGGAGAACTCGCCCTGGAAGGCGTTGAGCCCGACCTGCAGGGTGAAGTTTTCACGGCTGCTCAGGACAATCAGCGGCCAGAGGAAGTCGTTCCACCGCCAAAGGACGGAAAAGATCGCCAGCACCGCGAGCGCCGGCGCCGTCAGCGGCAGCACAATGCGCCAGAAGATCCGGAACTCGCTTGCCGCGTCGACACGCGCCGCCTCGATGAGTTCGTCGGGAATGGTGAGCATGTATTGGCGCAGCAGGAAGACGCCGGTCGGCGAGGCGATCGTCGGGATGATGATGCCCCAAAGACTGTCCACCAGGCCGACACCGACGACGACCAGATAGGCCGGGACCATGACCACCGTCAGAGGAATCATCAGCGTCGAGATGATCAGCACGAAGATCGCCTTCTCGCCCCGGAACCGGTATTTCGACAGCGCGAAAGCCGCAAGCGCGTTGACGACGAGCGTCAGCAGCGTTGCGACGAAGGTGACGAAGACCGAATTCTTCAAAAAGGTGAGGAAGTCGAACCTGGTGAGCGGATCGGTATAGTTCTCGGTCGCGATGGTGAGGCGCTGGACCGGTGAGATGTTTTTGACGTCGACGCTAACCGGCGGTCCGGGATTGCTCGGATCGACCATCTGGGCTTTCAGCCCGATGCGCCGGACCATCGCCATCTCGCGCGGCTGGCCGTCGACATCGACGGTCCAGAGGCTGAGCGGGGCGTCGAAGCCCGGTACGGTCTGCTGGACCGCCGCACGCGGCAGCAGCGTCGGCGGAAAGCGGGTGATCTCGGCGGCCGGCTTGAACGACGAAAGCCCCGCCCAGACCACCGGAATGAGCACGGCAAGCGTGCCCAGGACCAGCCAGGCCCAAGAGAGAATGTCGGTGACGCCGATCCGGCCCGGCCGGCGGGTGCGTGTCAGGAAGGCGATGGGTGAGAGGCCTTGCGCCATGGTCAGGACTCCATCTTGCGGCCAAGCCGCAGCTGTATGAGCGTCAGGGCCAGCAGCACGAGACCCATCAGCACCGAGGCCGCCGAGGCGAGGCCGAAAAGGCGCAGGTCACTGCCGAAAGCCATCTGGTAGATGTACTGCACGATGAAGCTGTTTGCGGTGCCGGGCCCGCCGCCATTGGTCAGCACCCAGGCTTCGTCGAAGATCTGGACCGAGCGGATCATCAGGAGGATCAGCACGACGAGCAGGTTCGGCCCGAGAAGCGGAAGCGTGATCCGCAAAAGCGTGCGCCGGGGCGAGGCCGCGTCGATCGAGGCGGCTTCGTAGAGATCCTTCGGAATGGCCTGCAGGCCGGCCAGAAGGATCAGCGTATAAAAGCCCATGTGGAACCAGACGGAAACGACCACCACGAAGAAGCGCGACCAGCCGACGTCCAGCAGGAAGATTTCCGGCGGTACGCCGAGCATCTGCAGGAAGGCGTTGAGCAGGCCGTTGCGGTCCAGGAACCACTTCCAGATCAGGCCGATGACGACCGGCGACAGCAGGACGGGATAAAAGAACATGGCCCGGAAGAAACCGCGCGCGGCCATCGCCCGGTTGAGGATGAGAGCCGTCACCAATGCCACGAGCAGGGTCGCGGCAACGTTGAAGCCGACGAACCAGAGCGTGTTCCCGACCGCGGTCCAGAACAGCGATTCGCGGCAGCTCCCCGGACGAAGGTAGTCTTCGCACTGCAGGAGCTGGCGGAAATTGTCGAAGCCGACGAAAGGTCGCTCGGATACGAAAAGGCCGGTGCCGCCGGTAAAGGCGTAACCAACCGCGATGGCGATGGGCAGGAAGGTGAAGATGCCGAAAAGGATGAGGTTCGGCGCGAGGAACAGATAGGGCATCCGCTTCCTGCCCATCAGCCGCTCGAACCCGTTGATCGGCGCCTCGACGACGCCCATGACGAAGTCGACGGCACGGCCGCCGAGATCGGTCGCCTTAGGCATGCTCATGGACATCACTCCGTTGGCTAACGGATTGCGGCAAAGCCAGGCCGCTATCGGGATCGAAGACGTGCACCCGGCCGGATAGCGGCATGATCCGCAGAAGGTCGCCGGGCCGCGGCGCGAAATGGCCAGTCTGGTGGACGATGATCTGTTCGTCCCGCCCCTCGAGCGTCCCGTAGACATAGGTCTCGGTCCCAAGGCTCTCGTGATACTGGACAACGAATGGCAGACCTTCGTCGCCGACCGAAAAATGCGCGGGCCGTATGCCGACAAGTACGGCCTGGCCTTCTTTCGCCGCAGCCGGATCGATCGACGCAGAGAGCGGCGCACCGTAGCCGGCGTCGATCGTCACCCCGGCTTCGCCGACCGCCGTCACCTGGCCCTTCAACATGTTCATCCGCGGCGAGCCCAGGAAGCCCGCCACGAAGAGGTTCCTCGGGTTGTCGAAGAGTTCGAGCGGCGTTCCGACCTGCTCGATCCGGCCGGCATTGAGCACGACGATCTCGTCGGCCATGGTCATCGCCTCCACCTGGTCGTGGGTGACGTAGATCATCGTCGTTCTCAGCTGGCGATGCAGCCGGGTAATTTCCGCCCTTGTCTGCACGCGCAGCGCCGCGTCGAGGTTCGAAAGCGGCTCGTCGAAGAGGAAGATATCGGGATTGCGCACGATGGCGCGTCCGATCGCGACACGCTGGCGCTGACCGCCGGAAAGCTGCCGTGGCTTGCGATCCAGATAGGGCTCGATCGCCAGCATGCGGGCCGCCTCCCCGATCCGGGTCTCGATTTCGCTGCGCTTGAATTTCAGGTTCTCGAGCCCGAAGGCGAGGTTCTTGCGCACGCTCATATGGGGATAGAGCGCATAGGACTGGAAGACCATGGCGATCTTGCGTTCCGCCGGCGAAAGCTGGACGACATCTCGCCCGCCGATCTCGATGCCGCCGGCGCTGATGTCCTCCAGCCCCGCGATGATCCTGAGGAGGGTCGACTTGCCGCAGCCGGACGGACCGACGAAGACGACGAACTTGCCGTTGTCGATCGTCAGGTCGATGCCGTGCAGAACGGTCAGCGCGCCGAACGCCTTGGTGACATTCGTAAGTTTCAGATTTCCCATTCCCTGCTCCCGTCAGGTTCAGACATTTTATGGAGGACGCTTTCGACGTTCCAGCCTTCCGGTATCGGTTGCGGCCTGTCGAAATGCGTCTCCTCGATCGTAATCTCCTCTGTGCCGGCGGTAAAAAGCGCCGGCATGCCGCCCGGGTAGTCGACAAGGCCGATTATCCGTCCGTCCGCGCCCTTCGTCCATGCGTTCGCACGGCCGGCAGCGTCTGCGCTCGGTGCGATATCCGCGTTGGTCGGCCGCAGATCGTAGCGAAGTCCGGTGCCGAGCGGGCCTTTTCGCTGCCGCAGTCGCAGCCGCGAAAGCCTGACGCCCTCGATTCCTGCGGCGGACGTCGAGACGAGCGCGATCGCCCCGTCCATTTGGCCACTCAGGTCCTCGACGACGAGGTTTCGAACGGCACCGGCCCGGCGGGTGGGGATGCGATCCACCACGGTTACCGTCAGCGCCTCGCCCGATCCCCAGAAGCCGTCGAGCGTCTCGTGGCAATCGACCTTTATCCGGGAGAAGCGGATATCGGTCATGTTCCCGCCGTCGCGCGAAAACAGTCCGAGCCCCCGGTTTGAATCGTGGACGCGGCAGTCTTCGAAGACGACGTGCGTGAAATCGCCGTAGGATTCCGTGCCGATCTTGAGCGCGCAGCTGTTGCTTTCGACCAGGCAGCGGCGCACGAGCACGTTTTCGCAGTCTCCGATCGCCTGGCCGTCCGGCCCGGCGCTGGTCTTCAGGCAGATGCCGTCATCGGCGGTCGATATGACGCAGTCCTCCACCACCGCATGCCGGCAGGCGTCGAGCACGAGGCCGTCGGTATTCGGCATGCGCCGGTTGTTCGATACCTTTACGCCGCCGACATAGACGTCGTCGCAATTGACCAGGTGCAGCGTCCACATCGGCGAATCGACGATTTCCAGCCGCTCGATCCGGAGGCCGCGGCAGGATTCGAAGACCACCACCCGCGGGCGGAATTCCGCCGGGACAAAGGTGCCCATCGCCTCGTCGTTGCCGGCGATGAAATGTTCGCCGCCTGCCTCGATCCGTCCGGGGCCGGTCAGGGCTATATCCGTCGCATTTCTGGCGACGATCATGGCACGGTTCGACTTCTCGGCGACAACCGAAACCGATGTCTCCTCGTAAGCCCCGTAGTCGGCGGCCGGGCGCAGGATCGCGCCCATCGCCAGATGAAGCTCGACGCCGGATTGCAGCCTCAGGCCGCGCGTATTGTGGATGCCTTCGGCAAGCTCGACGCAGCCGCCGCCGCGGGCTGCCACCTGGTCGATCGCCGTCTGGATGCGCGCCGTTTCGTCCTCCTGCGCGGGCTCGATGAGAAGGGAGGGGAACCTGTTCATGCGCCCTCCTCGCCCTGGAGCAGGACTTCGGTCAGCAGCAGCATCGTCAGCGCCTGCCCGTAAGGGGTCGGCAGGTTGGGGATCCGACGATAGAAATCCAGATCGTGCCCCATCGGCGTGCCATCGGAAACGCCCTGGACGACGCCCTCGTCATCGACCTGTGAGAGCACGGCCGAAAGCGCGCGTTCCGCATGCACCCGGTCGGAAGGATCGAGGATGCCTGCATCGATGCCGCGCAGAATGCCATAGGCGATCCCGGCCGTCGCCGATGTTTCAAGGGGAGATGTCGGGTCGTCGAGCAGCGTATGGAACATGCCGTCGCGGCGCTGCAATCGCTTTAGCGAGCGCACCTGGCTTGCAAGCACGTTCGACAGGAAACGCTTGTCCTTTTCCTCGAGATCGGGAACGAGCTCGAACAGTTCGGGAATGGCAACCGTGATCCAGGCGTTGCCGCGCGCCCAGAAGGCCTTGGCGAAATTGTGCCGGCCGTTGAAGGTCCAGCCGTGATACCAGAGGCCGGTGACCGGATCGGAGAGATAGCGGGCATGCACCATGAACTGGTAGACGGCCTCGTCGATCCAGTCGCGACGCCCGCAGGCGACGCCCGCCCGCGCCAGAAACAGTGCGGCCATGAACAGCGTATCGTCCCACAGTTCGCCGTCGTTCAGCCGTTCCTTGACGACGTGCTGAAAGCCGCCGTCCTCGGTCTTCGGAAGCCGGTGGACGAGCCAGTCTGCCCAGTCCTCGACAAGCGCACGGAAATCCGGCCGGTCGACATGGTCGATAAGGATGGCGAGCGGCAGCATCGGTGCCGTGCTGTTGATCTGCCGTGGCGGCAGGCCCCGGCCGATTTGCCGGCCGTACCAGGCGACGAGGTCGTCGATGGCCTTCCGGTCGCCGGCGGCAAGCGCACGGCGCAGGAAGCCGTAGAGGCCGACGCCGACTTCCCAGTCCCATTCGTCGAACTGGATACCACCCTCCGCCTCGGCACTAGCAAGGCCTTCCTTGATGCCCTTGAGGCGGCTGAACGCAACCGCGACCTGATCGATCGTTTCCTGCAGGGCCGGTTTGTTGAGGGTCATCGAATCCATCGGTCGGAATGTCCTTTATGCATAGAATGGATGGGTGCCGTCGCCGGCGGTCGTGCTGTCATAGGTCAGGATCGGCACGGGCTGGTCGTGAATGAAAGGTCGAGGCTGCCCGCCAACGGTGAATTCGCCGGCATAGGAGAGCACCAGTGTTTCGCGGTCCGGTGGCGAAAGGCTCAGCATTTTGCTGTCGGGGTCGAACGAGACGGAGGTGGCGCGGATCCGTTCGACGAAACGACCGAAAGCGGCTTCGTCGCCCGCGCCCACCACGGCCGCCCAGCCGGTGAGCGCGCCCTCGGAGCGCACCTCGCGTCCGGCGGTCGCGCCGTCGGTCACGAGTTCAAGTCCGTTCGTGGCGTAGAGTGCCGCAAAGCCCCGGCCCGAGCGGGCCAGGAGCCAGTTTCCGTGCAAAACGACCTCGTCGAGGCCATCGCGACCGAGATAGGCATGGGTCCAGGCGTGGCGCGTGCCTTCGGTATCGGCGATCAGCAGGGCGACGTCGCGATATTGCATGACGCGCGGCAGAACGCCGTTGCCGGCCCAATAGGACGGGCGCTGCGTGCCCCAGGGGTCGTCTTCGCCGGGATGGTTCACCCAGAGCCTCGCCATCGGGTGGCCCGCAAGCCGAATGTCGAGCACGTGCTGCTGATGCCCCCGCCGGCCGGTCTTGTGATCGACCACGGTCGAGAGCTGCGAGGCTTCCGTCTTGAAGAGCACGAGCTTGCCGCTTTCGAGCCCCTGCGCATAACGCGCTTCCATCGAGCGTCCGGCTGCCAACTGGGCAAACTCCGGCAGGGCGTCCGGCGGCGCGTAGGAACCGGCGCAGAACATCGGCAGGGACGCGACGCCGCCATTCAGCCAGCCGCTGCCGAACGCCACGCGGGCGAATGGCGCCAGTTCGGTCAGAGGCCCGGCCCTCAGCTCCTTGTCGTAGGCGCGTCCCTGCGAGCCGGCGGGAACGCCCGCCAGGGTGTGCAGCGCGATCATCTGGAAGATCAGATCCAGCTGGTGGCGAGCGCGCGGGGCGATGTCGTCCCCGCCCCAGCGTTCGAGGGCGAGGAGACCGATGAAATCCACCGGATAATAGGCTGCCGAATTCCATTCGGCGAGGCCGTGCGCCTCGACGCTGTCGAACCAGTGGCGAAGCCGGCCTTCCGCCAGCCGCGCCTGCTCGCGACCGGTCCTTCCGGAGGCGGAAAACACGGTATCCGGCAGCAGCGTGCCGGCGATCAGCTGGCTCGTGTGGAAGCACAGGACATGGTTCTCGCTCCAGAACCACATGACGTCGTTGCCGGGCTCGTCCACCCAGTAGCGGTAGCCAGCGACGGATGCGCGGATGTTTTCCACCGTTTCCGGTGCCAGGACATGCTCATATTCGCCGAGGAGCCAGAGGAGCGGTACCATCACGAAATCCGAGCAATCCTCCCGCCGGTCGATGATCTCGAGCGTGGCGGCGATGATCCTGTCCATCGCCTCGCGGTCGATCTCGCCGGTTGCAGCCATGGCGAGCACCCGGCCGATCCGCTCGGCGCCGAAACGGGCGCTGAAGATCAGCGCCTCGCGCTTGCGCTCGGCAAGGGTGGCGGCGGCTTGCGGCAGGACGAGGCCGCTCATGAAGGCGGCGTCGATATGGCGGGCGATGGCTGCGGCGCCGGAACCGATCTTCAGCCTGATGCCGTGATATCCGTCCGGCAGGCCTTTGATTGCGGGAGCGACAAGCCGTGTCTCGCCGGCACCCAGCATCAGGTCCGCCGTCGCCAGCACGGCCCGGTCATGACCATGGCTGTAGACCTCGATGCCGACGGGCAGATCGGCCCCTGACGGGGTGTCGAAGAGAATTTCCAGGGGGCGATCGACGAAAACGTCGACGGCGGGCCGGATGGCGCGCGCGAGGAGCTCCAGCCGCCGAACCTCCTGCCGGTCCAGTGCGGTCGGCAGGGCGATGTCCAGCGGCTGGGTATCGGCCAGTTCCAGCTCGAAGAACCAGATCGTGTCCCGCTCCGCCAGGTCTTCGGTCAGCACAAGGACCTCATTGTCGCCGGCCTCAAGCGCCAGGACGATCCCCGTTTCGCTCTCGACATTGCGGCGGAAGGGCTCGAACCGCGCCTGTTCCTCGCCATTCACCCAGATCCGCACGCCGCCGCAGGTTCTCAGCCGCATCGGGACGTGGCGGGCAGCCTCGGCGCGGAAACTGCCGCGCAGCCAACGGCCGACATGGGTGGGCACGTGCCAGAAGCCGGTGAACTCGACACGGCGGTTCGGCCCCGGCAGGTTGAGGGAGGCCGGCTTCCAGTCGTGCTCGGCACCGATTTCCCGTCCGATCATCCGCGCCTGGAAGGCCTTTCGGCAAGGCAGGTCGCCGACATCCACGAAGCCGTTGATGAAGCGGTAGTTGACGCGATCTTCCGCCGGCGCCGGTTCACCTGGGAAATACGTCTGATGTAAACCCGAGACCACCCACGCGGTGAAGGTTTCGCCCGGGGCGACATGATAGCTGGCGCCGTGCGAACCGCCTGCGGCTGCCGGTGAGTGCTCCATGACTGCCTCCTTCAGATCATGAAAATCTTTTCATAGATAAAACTCGCTGCGTCATCTTCGTGAGCAGTTTCGAATTTAGGGCGACAAGACAGCTTGACGTTTGGATTGTCAAGCTTCAAAAAGGAGAAATTCGAAGGGAAATCCGAGAGGAAACCTTCCGAATTATGAAAATGTTTTCATTGGGAGGATGGAAAATGCAGAGACTTCTATCAGGGATAAGTGCGCTCGTATTCTCGGCCTTCGCGCTTTCGGGCGCGGCCATGGCGGACGCCAAGACCATTACTTTCCTGTTCACCGACGACGACCAGGGTTATGTCGAGCGCATGGCCGCCTTGAGCAAGGAGTTCGAGGCCTCACATCCCGACGTCAAGGTCAATTTCGTATCGTCCGGCTATGACGCGGTGGTGAAGCAGCTGCCGGTCCAGCTGGCGGCGGGCAAGGGTCCGGATCTCGCCAAGATCACCGATTGGCAGCTCGCGCCCTATTATCTCGACATGCGGTCCCACATGAAGGACCCGGATACCTTCGCCAAGCTCCACGGGGACAGCCTCAACCAGCTCCGCCTGCCGAATATCAATGACCCGAAGTCGATCAACGGCTACGTCGCGTCCCAGACGCTGAACCTGCCGTTCGTCAACAAGACCTTGTTCGAGCAGGCCAGCGAACCGCTGCCGGGGCCCAAGGCCACGCTCAAGGAGCTCGTCGAAGCTTCCGCCCGTGTCGCAAAGGCGACGGGTGCGCAGATTCCCTTCACCATGGACCGGTCGGGCCACCGCTTTTCCGGCGGCGCCTATTCCTACGGCTCGGTCTATGTGAAGGACGGCAAGTTCAATTTCCCGGATGCAGGTGCGCGTAGATATATCGCCGACCTCTATTCCTGGACCCAGAACGGCAGTTTTCCCAAGGAAATGTGGGGAGCAGCCGGCGGCTCGCAGTACAAGAACATGGGCGATGAGTTCGTCAACGGCAATGTCGTCACCTATCTCGCCGGCAACTGGATGGTGAACCCCTTCCAGAAGAAGATCGGCAACGCCTTTCAGTGGACGGCCATCAACGCACCCTGCGGCGATGCAGGTTGCTATGCGATGCCGGGTGCGACCGCGATCGTCGGCTTCAAGCGCACCGAACATCCCGAAGCGGTCGCGCAATTCATCGAGTTTCTCGGCTCCGAGAAGGTGCAGCGCGAAATCGCCGAGACCTATGTCATCCTGACGGGAGCGGACATCAAGAACCCGCAATACAAGATCTCCAGCGACGACGCCAAGGCATCCATGGCCGTGTTTCTGGACAACAAGAAGAACGTTCCGCAGGCGGCGCGCGATTTCGAACGCATGAAGGGCGGGACGGCAATCTACCAGCAGATCGTCCAGCGCATGAGCCAGCTCATCGTTGGCGAATTGAGCCTGGAGGAAACCTACAAGAACCTCGAGGCTGACGCCGGCAAGATCAACGAGGCGCTGGCGGTCAAGTAACGATCCGGCATGCCGGGTGGCGACGCAACCCGGCATGCCTTACCAAAGACTTCAGACAAGATGTGCTTCGATCGGGTGACAGGTGGACGACTGCCTGTCTCTCAGACCGACGGCCAAAGGCCCGCCCGGGTATTCATGTCCAAAGGCCCGGAAAAGAGCGCGCTCTCTCCCGCCAGCCGCCCTCGGGCCCATTCACCCGGCTGCGGCGCCGACGGTGGTCATTGCGACAACCAGCAAAGCCATGATGATCAGCAGCCAACGCGCCTGATACACGCTCTCTTCCATCTGAACCTCCTTTTTTCGAGATGCCTTGAACCCGCAACTGCGGTCCAAGTTCCGCGTTCGCGACCTCTTCCTCCTCGCTCCGGACCTTGGTCGGTGTCGCCCATGGCCTAAGGTCTCAGCCTGGATAGGACTGAAGCCTGAGGCCGGGAACACGCGCCGGCGAAAGCGAGTTTTCTCCACAGCTTCGGAAACGCTGTTCGCGGTCGGAAGCATGTGGAAACTCAAGGAGATAAGACATGAAAATTGTTACACGCGCGGTCTTTGCCGCGGCGCTTCTCGCGGGCACTACACTGTCAGCCTTCGCCCAGACCAGCAGCACTGTCGGCACCGGAGGAACCAGTGCCGGCGGCGGCACGTCCAGCAGCACGGTCGGGACGGGCGGCAGTTCTGCCGGAACCAATTGCGCACCCGGCACCACCAACTGCGGCACCGGTTCCGCCTCGACGCTGGGCACCGGCGGTTCTTCTGCCGGCGGCGGCCAGTCGAGCAGCTCGGTTGGCACCGGCGGTTCGGCGGCAGGCTCGGGCAGCGGCTCCGGCTCGGCATCGACACTCGGCACCGGTGGCACCTCGGCAGGTGATGGCCAGTCCAGCAGCTCCGTTGGCACCGGCGGTTCGGCGGCAGGTTCCGGCAGTGGCTCGGGCTCCGCTTCGACGCTCGGCACCGGCGGCACCTCGGCCAAGGACGGGATGTCGACCAGCTCGGTCGGAACCGGCGGCAGCTCGGCTGGCGCGGCCGGCCTTGAAAACGGACAGGGCAAGAAGGCATGTCCTCCGGGCCAGGCCAAGAAAGACGGCGCTTCCTGCTAGTCCCATCCATCGGACGAGGGCGGATCGCTCCGCCTTCGTCCTATCAATAGGAGAGCCGACATGACCTCGGCATCATTCGCATACAAGGGCACATTCGCACTACCGCTGATCCTGGCGACCATTACCGCGATCTCTGCCTTTGCCACCGAAACCATCAAGCTTGACGACGGCACCACCTGCACCGTCATCGAAAGCACGGGCTCGACCGGCAACGGCACGTCGACATCGGTGACCGCAGGCGGCGGCAGCGTATCGTCCTCGACGACAATCGACGGCAAGACAACGACCATGCATTCGGGCGGTGGCTCGGCTTCGTCGAGCGCCGGTTCGTCCGTCACAACCGGCACGGCCGGCAATCAGGCATTTTCGACGGCAAGCGTCACCAAGCCTGATGGAACGGTGATCACACGCCGGTCGGACGGCACTTGCGACGTCACCAAGCCTCAGAAATGAAGGAGATAGACATGTCGAAGAAAATATCATTGGCGTGCCTGGCGCTTATGGCCTCGGTCGCCACCACACCCGTGCTTGCACAGGACTGCAACTCGGCCGGCACGGTCGGCTCCGCCGGCAGCGCTGCCGCAGGCGGCACATCGGCAAGTACGCTCGGCACCGCAGGCGCCTGCCAGACCGACGACGGCACGACGGCCTCGATCGGCGCCGGAGGCAGCGCGGCGACGGCCGATGGCAAAGCCCAAAGCCAGACCAAGGTCAACGAGAACCCGAACCAGCTGAAGGCGCAGTCGAAGGCGCAGGCCATGGACCAGGGCACATTCAGCAAATCGCAGACGAAAACGCGGGTCAAGGATGATGAGCTGCAAAGCAAGACGCGCAGCATGTCCCACGTCCCGGGGCAGAAGCCGGTCAAAAGCACCACCGACAGCAACGTGGTTCTGCCACCGCAGTGACCTGGAAATCGACAAATCGGCTCCCACGAAGGAGCGGGAGCCGGAGCCTTCGGCGGGAAGCGAATGATCCCCAGGGTTTGGTCCACCGCCGCTTACGAATTCTGCCGTGCGGTTCGGGCGATTGGAACTGAATGCCAGCTGACGGCTTTAAAGCCGCGCAGACTTCGGAGGATGACGATGGACGAAACTACTTTTGAGCAACTCGGCACCATGAGCCAACAGCTGCACAAGCGGGCTCTCGCGCTGTCCCACCAGGGGAAGGACGCTGACCTCGCGATGCTGATGTCGGCACAGGCCGTGACGATGGAAGCGGTCAAATCCCTCGGGGAAGCCTTGAACAGGATCAATGGGCCGCTTGGCCTTGGGGCAGCGGGAGACTAGGCGGCGCGTCTTCCTGTTCTCCTTCGTGCAATCCCTTTTCAGCGCCGTGACGATCCGGCCGGAACTTTCTGACGCGACGGAAGGTTGGGCTTTCAGGAGGAGAACGAGATGCACCGCAAACACGACCACCAACACGAGCTGGCGTTTTACATCGGATTGAACGCAGCGCTTGGCTGCTTGATCATCGCCGGCGTCTTGCTCGCGGCAGCGGCCTGAAGACCAGCTTGATCCGCGAGGCGTCGATCGGTCCCGCAGCGCCTCATGACCTCCCGGCATCGGGAGAGGAACTATTCTCCGATCAGCATGTTGGAACGTCATGAACGACACGTCCAGAAAAGCCGGCAACAACATGATGAAATTTGTCACCGCCATTCTAGCGGCCGCACTTGTCATCGGTGCAGTCTATTTCTTTTTCCTGACACCCGGCGAGCCCACGGGTCCTCAAACACCGCCGTCTCCGCACGCCATCGACCAGACGAAGTGACGACGATGAAGCCAAGCGAAACGCCAAGGAGCGAAACACCCACAGGATTGTCGCCGTCGGCGGATCCCGAACCCCAGAAGAAACGAAAAGTCATTGCCGGCCGCGGCCTGGTGATGTTTATCGCCGGCGTCGCGGTCGCGGCCTTCTGCCTTTACGCATTCGTCGCGCTCTATGGGATCTATGCCGGCACCTGACGCCACCCCCGCAGGGCCTTCCTTCCTAGCCCGGAAAGATGAGGCGCAGGCCGTTCAAATTGCCGCGTTGCGGGTGTCAGATCGCTAACCACCCGACCAGCTAAGCCCAACGCGCATTCTTATCATATGATAATTGTGACCAAAATTCGCATCAGAACGATACGCCGAGGAAACCCGAAAAATGCCCGACCGGAATCCGGGATATGCATGTGTGCCCGCCACGGTGCATTGCTGGTCAGAAGACGTCCCCAGCCGGACCTTCGTCTCGCTGGAAAAGGCCTTGGCCTATTGCAGAAAGAATATCGGCGAGCTTCCGGCCATCGAGCTCTTCGTTCATTGCGGCCAGATCCCCGAACCGATCATCAGCGGTGAGGAGCTCGCAGCCCTGATCAAGGCAAAACGGCGCAACCTGGTCTGACGGGCTTGTTTCAGCTCGGCCGCTGCCCGGACCTGCGAGGCGGGCGACGATGTCGCCTTTGGCAGGATGTCAGCTTGCGACATCAAAGGTGACTGGCCTTGTCTTGTTAAAACGAGCAGGAACGGTTATTCGCCATGGCAGACTTGAACCGGGACCTGCCATGCTTACGCTGAAATCTACCTTGACCGCGCTGTTGATCGCTGCTGCATCCAGCTTCACTGTTTCCTCGGCATTCGCATCGACGACGTACCCGCTGACCATCGAAAACTGCGGCGCGCAGGTCAGCTTTCAGAAGGCGCCCGAGCGGGCAATCGGGCTTGGCCAGAACAGCGCCGAAATCCTGCTGCTGCTCGGCCTCCAGGACAAGATGGCCGGCACCGCCTTCTGGCCGAGCAAGGTTTTGCCGCAGCTTGCCGACGCCAATGCCAAGGTCAAGCTTCTGAGCGTCGAATTCCCGACCTTCGAATCGATCCTGGCGGAGAACCCGGATTTCGTGGCGGCCGCTTTGCCGAGCCTGGTCGGCCCGAGCAGCAAGGTCGCCAAGCGTGAGGACTTCGACAAGGTCGGCGTCCCGACCTATCTCTCGCCCAGCACCTGCCTCAGCACCAAGGAGGTCAAGGACCAGTACGGCA
Organism: Neorhizobium sp. T6_25; assembly: GCF_002968555.1. NCBI lineage: Bacteria > Pseudomonadati > Pseudomonadota > Alphaproteobacteria > Hyphomicrobiales > Rhizobiaceae > Neorhizobium > Neorhizobium sp. T6_25. The sequence goes on along the minus strand of NZ_PVBL01000014.1, from coordinate 56,022 downwards.
GCCGCGCGCAGCTCTGGAACATGGATCTGCTCTACAAGGAAATCGACGAACTCTCGCAGATCTTCGATGTCGCCGATCGCGGCCAGGCATTGATCGCCGACTTCAAGGCACGCGAGGCCAAACTTCGCTCCAGCGTTTCGAAGGACGGCAAAAGCCTCTCCTACGTCTTCTGGTTCTCCAGCCCCAGCCCGTCGGCCGATGCCTATCTCGGCGGCAAGAACGCAGCGTCCGGCTTCATCGCCGATGTCCTGGGCGGCCGCAATGCCGTCACCGCCGAAGCCGAATGGCCGACGCTCGGCTGGGAAAGCATCATCGCTGCCAATCCGGACGTGATCGTCGTCGCCAATCTGGACCGTAACCGCTGGGAACTCGACAAGCCCGAAGCAAAGATCAAGTTCCTGACCACCGATCCGGCCGTCAGCCAGATCACCGCCGTGAAGACCAAGGCAATGGTGGTGATGGACGGCCAGGCCATGAACCCGACCGTGCGGACGATCTATGGCGCCGAACAAGTGGCCGAACAGTTGAAGGCCCTCGGTCTTTTGAAGTGACGGAAAAGCGCCGCTCCCTTCAGCAGCTTTTCACCTTCGCAGCCGTGCTGGTGGCGTCGCTTGCAGCCATCGGTCTCGTCGTCGGCATCAGCGTCGGGATCGGCGATCTGCCGATCCCGCTCGCGACGACCTTTTCTGCGGTCACCAACCGGCTGGGATGGACGGCGGTAGGGCTCAACCGCATCCATGAGACAGTCATCTGGGACTACCGTCTCAGTCGGGCGCTGGTCGCGGCCTTTTGCGGTGCGGGTCTTGCCCTGTCGGGAGCGATCATGCAGTCGCTGCTGCGCAACCCGCTGGCCGAGCCCTATGTTCTCGGCATCTCCGCCGGCGCGTCCACCGGAGCCGTGGCGATCGTCATCCTTGGTGTTGGCGCGGGCGCGGTTTCATTGTCGGCGGGGGCTTTTGCCGGCGCCTTCGCGGCCTTCTTCTTCGTGGCGCTGTTATCCAACGGCACGCGCGGCGGTGCGGACCGCACCATCCTTGCCGGTGTCGCCGCTTCGCAGCTCTTCAATGCCTCGACCTCCTACATCGTCACGACGTCGGGCAATGCCCAGCAGGCGCGCGACGTGATGTTCTGGCTGCTTGGCAGTTTCGGGGGCGTGCGCTGGCCGGAACTGACGCTGGTCTCGATCATCGTCGGCATCGCGCTGGTCGCCTGCCTGCTTTATGCCCGCGTGCTCGATGCCTTTGCCTTCGGCGACGAAGCGGCGGCGTCGCTCGGTGTCAATGTCGCGCGGGCACGCATCGTGCTTTTCGCCCTGACGGCGATGATGACGGCGACGATCGTCAGCATGGTCGGCTCGATCGGCTTCGTCGGCCTCGTCGTACCGCATGTGGCGCGATTTGTGGTCGGGCCGCTGCATGTCCGCCTGCTTCCGGCCTGCGCCGTTATCGGCGCCGTTTTCATGGTGGTGGCGGACATCGCGTCACGCACCCTCATCCCGCAGCAGGTCCTGCCGATCGGCGTCGTCACCGCGCTGGTCGGCGTGCCCTTCTTTTCGATCATCCTCTACCGGTTCCAGCGCGCGTCATGAGCATCAAGACCGAGAACCTCACCTGGAAAATTGGCCGGAAGACCGTTCTCAACGGCGTGTCCTTCGCGGCACAGCCGGGCAAGACGCTCGGCCTTCTGGGGCCGAACGGTTCGGGCAAGACGTCGCTCCTGCGTCTGCTCGCGGGTTTGAAACTGCCGCATTCGGGCTCGATCATGCTCGAGGGCAAGGATCTCAAGACGATCGGGCGGCGTTCGATCGCAAAGCGGGTCGCCTTCGTTGAACAGCACGCCACGACCAATGCCAATCTGAGGGTTGTCGACGTGGTGAAGCTCGGGCGGTTTCCGCACCGGTCGATATTTTCCGGCTGGTCGCTCACCGACGACGAAGCGGTCGAGACCGCTCTTCTACGCGCCGGCATGGCCCACAAGCGCAACGACCGCTGGCAGTCCCTTTCCGGCGGCGAAAAGCAGCGGACCCATATTGCCAGGGCGCTGGCGCAATCACCGAAGGAACTCATCCTCGACGAACCGACCAACCATCTGGACATTCAGCATCAGATCGGCCTGATGCGGCTGGTTTCCGGCCTGCCGATGACGAGTATCATCGCACTTCACGATCTCAATCATGCAGCGATGTTCTGCGATCAGCTGATCGTCCTTGAGGACGGCAGGATCGTCGCCGGCGGGGAACCCGAAGCGGTGCTGACCGAAGCTCTGCTGCGGGACGTATTTTGCGTCGAAGCACGGGTAGAAGCCTCGCCGCACCATTCACGACCCCATATCCACTACCTCGTCTGACAATCCACCGACGACGGTGTTCGGCCGCAGGCCTGCGTGAACAGAGCTGCGGCCGTTAGGCGGACGCCGGCTGGAACAAACAAACCCTCGTCATTGTTCGTTGGTCACCCGGAACCGGAGGGCCCGACATGAAACCTCTTCTCATCACGGCAGCGGCCGTTCTTTCGCTGTCGGCCAACCTGACACTCGCGCAGGAACCGCCTAACGCAACTCCCAGCGCCCCGCCACAGGCTGAGCGGGATCGCGCTGCGAACACACCGCCGCCCGATCCTCAGGAACCGGCCGCCGACAGGGATGGAGACGAGTGGCGGATGCCACCGATGGCCGATCGTCGAGCGCCACGGGAGCGGGGCGCGCGTTTCCGCATCGAGAACGGGCGAACCACGATCGACCTGCGCTGCGCCGACGGCGAACCGACAAAGGATTGCGCGGATCTTCTCCTTCAGGTGCTGGACCGGCTTGAGCGAGGAACGTCTTCGGACGATTCCGACTCTCGCGAAGACGGCCGGGACCGCTCACGTTATCGCTGAGGCCGGCTCAGACCAGATGGAAACCAGATTGGTCCACGTTCGCACCGGCTCGCCGCAACTTTGGTGGAGGAAAGCCCGTCCGGACTTGAGCAGCCGCCCGCAACGTCCGCCGTCGATCAAATCTACATAAGCTGAAGCGCAGATGAATGCGGACTTCAGCAACGGTTCAAGGACCGCGCCGCAATCTGTCAGCGTGTGCACTCTGGAGGAACCGATGCGCAGGATAGTCTTAGCGGCCAGTTTGATCGCAGCTTGTCTTTTTGGAGGCGCGGCAAATGCCATGCCGATCGGAACCATTGCCGTGCCGGCAAAACCAACCGCCGAAACGGTCGATTGGGCTTGCGGCCGCGGTTACCACTTGAACCGGTGGGGCGATTGCCGCCCCAACCGCTGGCGGCCGCCGCCCCGCTACAGCCACCGATGGGATCGGCGGGATCGGTGGGACCACCGCGGACCGCCTCGCTGGGAATGGCGAGGCCATCGCGACTGGCGCGATCGCCGGGATTGGCGTTGATACGGGAAAGCCCTTCTGCTCAGCAGAGGGGCTTTTTCTCGATGGGAAGGTCAGCGACACGCTTGTCTGAGCCCAGTTGCGCCTATTCGGACAATATCTTCTCTCACGCGACAGCGGAATCTGACGGCAGGACTTGAATTTTAGCCACTGCTAACGAACATTTCCCAGCTGGGAGCGTTGTATTGTCAGGAGGAAGCGTCATGAAAAAGGATACCAATCGGCAGGTCAGAATTCCCGGGCCACGCGACCACGACGTCGCCGAACATTGCCGTAAAAACGGCATGCGGCTGGAGGACGAAAAAAAGATGTTAAGGCTGTTGGGGAAGCACGCGCCGGTGCATGAAATCTACTCGAACTCGCCGCCACGACCGCCGCGATTCCGCTAGGCGACAATCGACGCCTGTAAGTGCTACAGTCCCATTCCCGCCGGTCGCGTCCGATGTACCCCTTTGGGAACGAAGGGGAAATTATCAGCCAGGCCCAATAGGTCCGCGGCAAGATGCAGGGTCGAAAGCCACATTTCCGTGCCCTGCAGGCTTCCTGTCTGACCGTCGGCGAAGGCAAAGCCCGTTTTTGCCTGCCACCGGCCCGGCGAACGCAAAATGATGTCCTCAGCCACGGCTTCCGCCTGGCCGCGCATGAAATCCGTCTGTTTGAGGCACAACCAAAGCGGATGGATCGTATCGAGCAGGTTGCAGGCCGTATAGGTTGGCCCGGAAAAACCGCGGTTGTTTCGATAATGCGTCATGACGGAATTGATCGCCGCTTCCGGGAAAGGAACCGGGATGCCGAACTGGGCATGAGCTCCGCGTGTGAGGCGATAAAAGCCGTTGACCGGCTGCAGCAGCCCTTGTTCGGCGGTCGGCTTCCCCCATAGTCCGGTCGAACGATCGATATGGGTCGCGAGCCAGCCGAAGAGGATTTCCTTCCCCCTGCCGCTCCTGAAATACCGGGCGTTGAAATAAAGCGCGGTGGCGATGGCGTCCGCCCGGTCACCGCACCACCATGCCCGGGTGCTCCAGGGCAACGCCTCCAGCCAGTCACAAAGCTCAACAGCGTCCATCTCGACGCCCGAAATGGGGCGGGAGGGATGCGCGCCGAGTATCTCCAGCGCATAACCGACCGCCAGTACGTTATAAAGAGCCGGCGAATCGTCGCGGATGTTGTTCGCAGGATCAGGTGACCGAAACGGATCGGGAAAAAATCCGGTCGCGGGGTCCTGCAGCGCCTGCAAACGATCGACGATCGCCTTTGCCTCATGCCCTGACGGCTGCTCTCCAAAACCGGCGGCGATCTCGATCGCATCGCATTCATGCCTGACGCTCATGCGCGCCATGCCATCGGCATCCGGCGACAGATAACCCTCGGGCGTCAGATGCCGTTCCCGCACATCCCGCCACTCGGCTTCCGCTATCCTGCCGACCCGCAGCAACGCCTGCTCGACCTCGGCCCGACGCGACTTTCCCGCCGCTGCCGTTTCCCCGCGACGGCGCACGACTTTGGCCGGCACGCCCGCTACGATCGCCAGATCCGGAACGTCCTTGGTGACAACCGCGCCGGCGGCGATGACCGCACCCCTGCCGATCGTCACCCCGTCCAGAATGACCGCATTGGCACCGATCCAGACATCATCGCCGATCGTAATGCCAAGCGTCTCGTGAGGCTGATCGTTGATCGGTATGGCCGGATCGTCGAAGCCATGATTGAAACCAACGATCGACACCAGCGAAGCAATACGCACGCCGTTTCCGCACCGGACCTTTCCGGAGATGCATGCGTAGGGGTTGACCGAACAATGGGCGCCGATTTCCACGTCTCCCCGCACGAGCGCGTGCCCGGCAATCCAGGAACGCTCGCCGAGGATCAGGGATGAGGTGAAAATGCGGGCGTCGCTTGCGATATAAGCGCTGTCTGCGATTTGCGCCCCGGCGGACCGCGCCAGTTCTTCCTTCAGCTTCTTTTGGGGATCGCTGTCAATATCCGCGGGCCTGCGCTCCCAGGTGAGGAATTGCAGCCTGGCTTCCCGATCCAACTCGGCTTTGGAAACGTCTGGATCTGTCCGCATCTCGTCACTCGTTTGCGCGCCGGCTTCATGCTCGAAAAGGCCGACAGGGTCGGAAAGCGACGGCCGATGTCATCATACCAATTTTTGACACTCGCCGATTTGAGGAAATACAGCAGACGAATTTAAGCGTCCAGCTTTTGTTTTCGACCTCCATCGGACCTGATCAATGTCTCCCAAGGCAAACGGAATTCACTCCCGCATTGATATGAGCCTAAATTTGTCATACACGTGTGATGAATACGGCGCGGACGCGTCGTGTCGTTGCAGCGGGGATTGAGCGTGACAACCCAGACCAAGGAGCGGAACAAGGGACCGGGATCGCTGGTGTCACGGGTCGGGGAAAGTCTTCGAACAGCGATTGCCAGCGGCCAATACTTGCCCGGCGACAAACTCCCCAGCGAAGTCGAACTGACGGAAACCCACGGCGTAAGCCGTACGGTGGTCCGCGAAGCAGTCGCGGCGCTCAGATCGGACGGGCTCGTCGAGGTGCGGCAGGGGGCGGGAATTTATGTGCTCAGCCAGGATGCGCCGACCCCTCCCGGCCGGAAAATCGACCGGGCGCGCGTATCGTCGGATCTGGAGGTGCTCGAGGTGCGGGCTCCGCTTGAGATCGAGGCTGCCGGTCTGGCGGCAATGCGCCGGTCTCCGGCCCAGGAAGAGGCTATCTTCGATTGTCATCGGCATATTCTGCAATGCATCGAGCAGAACGAATCGATCCGCGAGGCGGATCTTGCGCTGCATTTCGCCATCGCCGACGCCACGAACAATCCGCTGTTCCGGCAGCATCTGGAATTTCACGGCACCGCGGCCATTCCGCAATCGAGGGCGACGCCCGGCGAACGGTCCGGTGAACAGACCGCCTACCGCCGCATGATCCATACGGAACATGAAGCGATCGTCGTGGCGATCTCGGATCGCAACGAGGAGGCGGCGCGCAATGCCATGCGCGACCATCTGAGAGGGAGCCAGATCCGCTACCGGGATGTACTGAGGGATTTCAAGGCGTTTTCAAGCTGATGCCGCAGCAGGTCGGCCGCATGGCCGACCTGGCTCCTGGGCCCCAATCCGCTGTCAAACAGCACGGTTGATCCTGTTTGAAAAGGCGGTAAGGGACTGACTTGACTTGCAAACTCGCAAGGAGGGTCGGGGGCATCGTCGGCGCCGATCGTGGCCCCACCCGATCTGCATTTCATCTCAGTAGATCAAGGCTTTTCGGGCTCGATCATAGAGGTCAACCTCCGACGCTGATACACACGCTGGCGGTCCGCCGGTTATTTTCCTTGGTCAGCTCAGGCCGTACCAGGTACCGCGGCCTGCTCCATGAAGGGTTAGATGTCCCTGCTCGTTTAATGCGCGCAGATGATCCTTGACGGTATTTCTGCTTGCGCCTGTGGCCTTGGACGCGTCCATCACGGTCACTCTTCCACGCTCACGGGCCAATTCGAGAATTGCGATGGACAGCTCCGGCAGATCACCAAGAAGGATGCGCTCGCGCTCGATCTTGCGCTCCAGCCGCTGTTTCTGCCGCTGCAGGCTTCGCAGGAAGAACTCGACCCACGGATTCCAATCCTGCTCATCGGTTCGGATCGTGCCCTGTGTCCGTCGCAGTGCAAGATAATATGCTTCCTTGTTTTGCTCGATGACGCTTTCGAGGGAGCTATAGGGCACATAGGAATAACCGGCCCGAAGCAGGAGCAAGGTGGTCAGGGCGCGCGAGAGCCGGCCATTGCCGTCCTGAAATGGATGGATCTCCAGAAAAACGACGACAAAAACCGCCACGATGAGCAACGGATGAAACGTGCGATCCTTCTCCTGAGCTTGTTGCCAGGCCACCAGGTCGGCCATCCGGCCCGGCGTATCGAAAGGCGATGCCGTCGCAAAGACGATGCCAAGGCTACGGCCATCTTCGTCGAACGCTTCGACGTTGTTGGAGAGCGTCTTCCAACTTCCCCGATGCCGCTCGTCCTTGGTCGAGTGAATGAGCAGGTCCCGATGGAGTTGGCGGATATGGTTTTCGTTCAGGGGGATCTCTTCGAAAGCGGAAAAGATAGTTTCCATCACCCCGGCATAGCCTGCGACTTCCTGTTCGTCACGGCTGGTGAAAGAGCCGATGCGCAGGTTCGAGAGTAGCCTCTCGACCTCGCGGTCGCTCAGTTTTGCTCCCTCGATACGGGTTGACGATCCGATGCTCTCGATCGTTGCAACGCGGCGCAGACTGGACAGTCGGTCGGGCGCGATCCGTCCCAACGCTCGCCAGGCGCCTTTGAACTCGTCAATCTCGGCGATCAGCGACAGGATTTCAGGCGTGATGCGCAGTTTGGATAGGTCGAGGGCCGGCATCCATTAGTCCATCCATTTCCATCCACAAAGGATATGGCACAACGGCATCCATTAATCCATCCACTTCCATCCAATAAACCCACTTTGAACAATTGCGGGAAAGATCGGTCTTCGCCGTAATCATCCTGCGAACCCTCTCCTCTTAATTGTGAAACAGCACCGAAGGTTGACCCCATTTGAAAAGACGGCAAGCGCCGGACCTTACTTGCAAACTTGCAACGAAGGCGGGGGCATCATCCGCGCCGATCGTGACCTCACCCCATCTGCATTGCATCTCAGTAGATCAAGGCTTTACGGGACCGATCATAGGGGCAACCTTCGGCGCTGATTCACTTAATCCGCCTCGCGTCCCCAGACTTCGATCTGGGTCAGCGCTGGAAAGGGCGACGGGTCGTCGGCCTTGATCAGGCTGTGCAGCCTGATCCATTCCACAGTCTGCTCCCTCACTGGGAAACTCTGAGCCGCACCCGTCTTGACCATCGAGAAACATGCGGTCTCGGCGTTGGAAAAGGTGACGCTGGCTTTTTCCCACCAAGCGTCGTGCGGGAAGTCCGCTCGCAGGTAGAGGACGATTTCGTCGATTTTTACCGGCCGCCCGAAATCAAGCGTCAGCGTCGCATCGGGATCGCGATTGATCCCCCAGCTCGTGTAGGGCCAGAAGCCATGATCGTCGTTCGCCTTTTCGCCGTCGATGGCGTTGCGGGCGGCGAAGACCGCCTCCCCGCGTGTCTCCACATTTGCCTTGGCGTGCGGAAAGATGGAGGCATTGGCGTGGTCGTCCCATGGATTGAACGCCAGGTTCCGGCGCGCCGCGATTTCCTCCGGGCGCGCCTTGCGGACGCATAATCTGTGGATCCTGCCTTCGAAGGCCCGCGGGGAATAAGGAATGCGCTTGGGACCAAAAGGGACCCCGAGCGCATAGCTCTGCCCCTTCATATAGACGATCGCAGGCGTCATCGCGTCGTCGAGCGCGAGCATGAGATATCCCGGCTCGGACCCTTCGACGACGACCTGATCGCCTTCGTTGTAGCTGTCGCGAAAAACGAGATATGTCTCGTCCGTGCCCGTTGCCCTGGCGCGAACCTCGCCCGCCCCGTCTACGACTTTCAGTGTCAGTTCCATGCTCGTCCTCCTCAGACGATCCGCAGTTTCAGGCAGGTCCCGGCAAAGGGGATGCGCAGTCGGTAAATTCTCGGGGGCCAGGAGATACGCAGCCGGGCATCGTCGATGTCGATTGCCTCGACCTCGACCTTGCCGGCCCCTTCAAGGTCGATGCAGCCGAGACCGTCGAAATGAATGGCCCGGCCGATGGTCGGTTCGACGCAGGTCATCAGCGAAAGCACCGCCGGCAGTTCGCCCTCATGGATATCCACGACCTCGATCTCCTGCCCGCGCCGAAGCGTGACGGTTCGCTGGTAGGATTGCACACGTGCCTCGGCCGGATAGGCGGACGCGATGTCCAGCGATATCTGCGCCTGTTTTTCGGCGAATTCGGCCTGGACATTCCGCGCCGAAAAATCCGCGCCGGCGGCCTGGCCCACACCACCGAAAGTCGGCAGGTTGTGAAAGCCGGACTGCATGGTCCAGATATCGTACCGCTCGGAGGAAAAGGTTTTTGCCGTGTAGGTTTCGACGCCAATATCGATCAGGAACGGCTTGCCGTCCTTGTAGACCGTCAGGCTGCCGACATCGTTGTGGTTATGGCTTTCCCCGTTATTGCCGCCTTTGACGGCGAGCGCAAAGCGGTCGTCGCGGGCAACGAACAGGCCAATTCCCCGATAAAACGCGTCGCCTGCCGGCGTCGGTTCTCCGCCGGCTGCCGGCGTTACCAGCAGTTCCTGCACGCGGTACCAGAGGTTCCATTCCTCGGGCAGATGCTTGCGCTCCGACGACATGCGGTCACGCGCGGCGAATGCCGCCAGGACATCCGACCCGACGGCCTTGCCGAACAGATATTCGCGCACGGTGCAGGGTTCTATTACCGCGGCGGAATCGGCAAAATTGAAATACCGGCGGCCGGCCACATGCATGTTGACGATATATTCCGCCATGTTGCGGATTTTTGGAGCTTTCCAGAGCGGCGTCATCGAAGCCGGCGCCACCGTGTCGAGAATGACCATCGCCCCGGCCATGCAGAGCGCCGCATGCCGATAATAGACCACGCCCTCCTCGCAGGCCCCGTCCTGCGCATAATCCTTGATGAAGGCGTCGAGGCTGGAAAGGGCCTTTGCGACGACCTGCCGCCGCAGGTCCTGTTCCGTCTTCAGGGCAAAGGCTGAAAGCAGGACGTTCTGCGTTATCCACGCCGTCCAGTTATTCATTCGCTCCGTGCCGTTGCCCATCCACCAGAAGTGCCGGTCGAGATAGGGCGACAATATGCGCACCCGGACCTCCCGCTCGATCCGGGCGACGACCTGCGGGCTGACCTGGTCGAGCCGATCCTTCATCAGAGCAGCCACGGTCGCCAAAAGGGCCCCCGTCTCCGCCGCAAACAGATCGACAACCGGCTGCTCCGGATCGGGCAATGCAAACCGCTGCCCGCCCCGCTCGTAGGCGTTGTGAGCCGGAAGCTGCCAGCCGCTTTCCTCACAGATCAGGAAGACACCGTCGATGATTGCATCGATGAAACGTCCCCTGCCCTCGAGCAGCTCGGCAAGAACCAGGTCGTTCAACATCCGCCGCCGCGAAAAATACAGCGCTTCAAAGCGAAAGCGATTGCCGTTCAGCGAATATTCGCGATAGTCAGAAGCCTTGATGACCGACCACGGCCGGCCAAGCGCCGCCTCCGCATCCCCGATGACTGCGGAACGCATATCATCCGATACGGCATCCCAGGCGGCCCGATCGCCGATCGGCGCGCCGGGCATGAAGTCCGCCAAAACCGGCGGCAACGACCCGGCGATCTCGCTGAACATCAACCTTCCTCCATGCGACCGATAAACGACCTCATTCGCCACCTATCATACGTATTTTAAGATGACTACAGAATTCATATGATTTATCCATAAATTTGTTTGACCAATGTGAGAGATGTGCTATCCCCTCGATAGGGAGGCGGCACGCTCGTGACACAATGGGCGGTCGTGGATGGCCCTTGGGCATCGATCGGAGCATCCTGGTTCGAGGAGGGATAAAGTGTCCATATCGAATTCGACCATCGCCGCAGGTGATGCGCCGGCCGCGTCCCGGCGGTCGAGCAAGGTGTTGTCGCGCCGCCGGCGCAAGATACAGAGCGCGCTGGTCGCCTACTCCTTCATCGCCCCGAATTTCCTCGGCTTTGCCGTCTTTACGCTCGGCCCGATCCTGTTCGCCTTCGTGCTGGCATTCATGCATTGGGACGGCTCGAATGCGATCACCTTCGCCGGTCTCGACAATTTCTGGCGGCTGTTCGAAGACAAGGTCTTCATTGCCGCCTTCTGGAACACGATCATCTATACGGTCGTCTCGGTCCCCGCGACCCTCGCCTGCGCGCTCGGCCTGGCGATCCTGCTCAACCAGAAGATCTTCGGGCGCGACTTTTTCCGCACGGCGATGTTCTTTCCCTACGTCGCTTCGCTGGTTGCCGTCGCCGTGGTCTGGAACATGATCTTCAACCCCGAAATGGGGCCGGTGAACATGATCCTCTATACGCTCGGCCTTGACCCCAAGGACATGCCGGGTTGGGCAGCCGACCGGCATTGGGCGATGGTGACGGTCATCCTCTTCGGCGTCTGGAAGAGCATGGGTTACTACATGGTCATCTACCTCGCAGGGCTGCAGGGCATCAATTCAGAGCTCTACGAGGCGGCCGATCTCGACGGCGCCAATGCGTGGCAGAAATTTGTCTATGTCACCGTGCCGCAGCTCGGGCCGACGACCTTCTTCGTCACGGTCATGCTGACCATCCAGTCATTCAAGGTCTTCGATCAGATCTACATGATCACCCAGGGCGGGCCCGGCACCTCGACGCTGGTCCTCGTTTATCACATCTACAACGAAGCCTTCATTTCCTGGGACCTCGGTTATTCCAGCATGATTGCGCTCGTTCTCTTCTTTCTCGTACTGGCGGTCACGGTCGTCCAGTTCCGCCGACAGAAGGAGGATTGATCCGTGAAGATTGCCGGACGCAAGGTCACCGCCAAGAGCATTGCAGTCTATGCGACGGTCATCGTCATCACCGCCGTGATGCTGATGCCTTTCGCCTGGATGCTGTCCGCCTCGCTGAAACTCAGCCGGGACGTCTTCGTCTTCCCGATCGAGTGGATTCCGTCGCAACCGCAGTGGCAGAACTACGTGGACATCTGGACGAAGATCCCGCTTGGCCTGTTCATCTACAACACATCGAAGCTGACGATCATTGTCACCCTGCTGCAGCTGCTGACCTCGAGCTTCGCGGCCTATGCCTTTGCCAAGCTCGATTTCCCCTACAAGAACACGCTGTTCCTCGGTTATATCGCAACCATCGCCATGCCCTGGCAGGTCTACATGGTGCCGCAGTTCCTGCTGATGCGCGAATTCGGCTTGAACAATACCCATCTGGCGCTGATCTGCCTGCAGGCCTTCACCGCCTTCGGCGTCTTCCTCATGCGGCAGTTCTACATGTCGATCCCGACGGAACTTTGCGAAGCAGCGCGCATCGACGGCATGAACGAATATCAGATCTGGGCGCGCATCATGCTGCCGCTGTCGAAGCCGGCGCTTTCGACGCTGACCATCTTCACCTTCGTCACCACCTGGAATGACTTCCTCGGTCCGATGATCTACCTGACCAAGACGGAGCTGAAGACGATCCAGATCGGCCTGCGCATGTTCATCTCGCAATATTCCGCCGAGTACGGGCTGATCATGGCGGCATCGGTCGTCGCCCTCATTCCCGTGCTGATCGTCTTCCTGTCGCTGCAGCGCTTCTTCGTCGAAGGCGTCGCTTCGTCGGGCCTCAAGGGTTAACGTCATGAATGAAGTTATGCAGATCGCTCCCCAACCGATCACCGATGCCGAGGTCAAGGCAGCGCTCGATCTCGCCGTCGCCCAGATCCGGCGCAATCTGCCGGCCTTCACCTACGCATCCCAGAACCATTCCAGCGTCGGCAATTTCTATCCCGCCGTCGACAATACCCAGTGGACCGCAGGTTTCTGGCCGGGAGAAATCTGGCTGGCGTTCGAGCATACGGGCGACAAGATTTTCCAGCATGCAGCGCAGATCCAGGTGCAAAGCTTCCTGCACCGGATCGAGAACCGCATCGAGACCGACCACCACGATATGGGCTTTCTCTATTCGCCGTCGTGCATCGCCGCATGGAAGCTGGTCGGCGACGAGGACGGACGCAAGGCCGCCATCCTGGCCGCGGACCAGCTTATCGAGCGCTTCCAGCCGATCGGCCAGTTCATCCAGGCCTGGGGCCGCAAGGGCGTCGCGGAGGAATACCGCTACATCATCGACTGCCTGCTGAACCTGCCTTTGCTCTATTGGGCAAGCCGCGAGACCGGCGATGACAAATACCGCGACATCGCGCTCATCCACGCCCGCACGACGCTGGCAAACTCGGTCAGGCCGGACAATTCCACCTATCATACGTTCTACATGGATCCGGTGACCGGTGCGCCCGTGCGTGGTGCGACGAAGCAGGGCTACAAGGACGACAGTTTCTGGGCGCGCGGGCAGGCCTGGGGCATTGCCGGCATGGCGCTTTCCTATCGCTACGAGCCACTGGACGAATACCGCAACACGTTCGACCGGCTTCTCGATTTTTATCTGAAGAAGCTGCCGGCCGACATGGTGCCTTACTGGGACCTTGTGTTCTCCGAGAAAGATGGTGAGCCGCGCGATAGTTCGTCCGCCTCGATCGTCGCCTGCGGGCTGCTCGAAATGGCCGAGCTTGTCGAGGCCGATGTCGGCGCGCGTTACCGCGAGCTTGCCCGGCGCATGATGAAGAGCCTCTCCGAGCACTACGCGGTCAAGGATCCGGCCATGTCCAACGGCCTTGTCCTCCACGGAACCTATTCGAAGAAATCGCCCTACAATACCTGCCGCGGCGAAGGCGTCGACGAGTGCGTCTCCTGGGGCGATTATTATTACATGGAAGCCCTGACGCGCCTCGCGCGCGCCTGGTCTTCCTATTGGTGAGAGAATCCGATGGCCAGCATTTCACTGAAAAAACTGAACAAGTCCTACGGCGCCCTCACTGTCGTCCATGACATCGACCTGGAGATCGCCGACAAGGAATTCATCATTCTGGTCGGCCCTTCGGGTTGCGGCAAATCGACGACGCTGCGGATGATCGCCGGGCTGGAGGAGATTTCCGGCGGCGAGCTCCAGATCGACGGCGACCTGATGAACGATGTGCCGTCCAAGGACCGCGACATCGCCATGGTCTTCCAGAACTATGCGCTTTACCCACATATGACCGTCTACAAGAACATGGCTTTCGGCCTGCAGCTTCGCAAAGTGTCCCGGGATTTCATCGACAGCCAGGTTCAGGACGCTGCAAAAATCCTCGACATCACCCACCTTCTCAACCGCAAGCCGAAGGCGCTGTCCGGCGGCCAGCGCCAGCGCGTCGCACTCGGGCGTGCCATGGTGCGCAACCCGGCAGTCTTCCTGCTGGACGAACCGCTCTCCAATCTCGACGCCAAGCTTCGCGGCACCATGCGTGCCGAGATCACCAAGCTGCACAAGCGTCTGCATGCCACCTTCATCTACGTCACCCATGACCAGATCGAGGCGATGACCATGGCGGATCGCATCGTGGTGATGAAGGACGGGCATATCCAGCAGGTCGACACGCCGCAGAACCTTTATGATCGACCGGTCAACATGTTCGTCGCCGGCTTCATCGGCGCGCCGCAGATGAACATGATGCCATCGGTGATCGAGCGGCGCGGCGAGCGGTATTTCGCCTCGTTCGACGGGCGGGAACTGCCATTGCCGGCCCATTTCGACAAAAGCCGCATCGCACCCTACGAAGGCCGCGAACTGGTCATCGGCATCCGGCCGGAGAATTTTCACGAATTGCCGCCGGCCGATATCGCGCCGGAAAACCTTGCGCCCTTCGGCGCCGTCATGGAACTCGCCGAACCGATGGGCTCGGAAATCCACCTCAATATCGTCGCCGGAGGACGCAGCCTGATCGCGCGCGTGTCGCCCCGGTTCAAGGGCGCGATCGGCGACGAGGTCAAGCTGGTCGTCGACACCACCAATATGCAGTTGTTCGACAGGCAAACGGAGCGCTCGATCCTTTATTAGGCGAGCGGGAGGAAACGGCCATGCAATGGCTGCGCGACATGTGGACGAAGGAAGGACCGGGCATTCCGAAGAATGCGCCGAAGAAGACCGGTCTTGCCCTTTTCGCCGATACGGTCGCGCGCGAGTGGTGGGAGATGGTCAAACTGAACATCCTGTTCATTCTGGCCGCGCTCTTCGTCGTCACCATCCCCGCTGCAATCGCTGCGACCGCCCGTATTTCGGTCGCCTTCGTCGAAGACCGCAACACCTATCTCCTGCGCGATTTCGCCGAAGCGTTTTTCCGGTATTTCTGGCGGGCGACCGCGTGGGGCCTGGCCTTTACCCTCGCGATCGGCCTCGGCGTTTATGCGATCGTCACCTATGCCGCGACCGCAAAAGACAATCTCGTGCTCGCCCTGCCGCTGACGATTGCGCTGATCGCCACGGTTTTCATCGTCGTGGTGGCCTGCCACCTCGTCGTGCTGATGGTGATGCGTGATCTTTCGGCGCCAGTGCTGCTGCGGCTGGCAGCCACTGCATCGGTCGTGCGTCCGCTGCCGGCGATCGGCGCGCTTGCATTGGTGGCGGCGCTCTGGCTTGCGCATATCGTCTTTTATCCGGTGTCCGTGTTCATGCCGGCCACCCTCAACTTTTCACTCGGAATGTTCGCCGTCACATTCGGCGTCCATCGGGCAGCGGTCATGGTTCTAGCCCTGCCAATGGCAATACAGGCGCATCGCGAACCGCAGGCTGGTGACGCTAAGCATATCTAATCCAGAGACACTTCAGGGAAGGAGAACGGAAATGTATTTGGGGAAATTCGGGAGATCGGTGAGGTTCGCGATGGCGGGTCTCGCCATGGCGACGTCGATCGCAGGATCGGCATACGCACAGTCGGACAATGCCGTGACGCTCAAATGGGCGCTGTGGGACTGGGACAAGGTGGCTTATTACAAGCCGCTCATGGCCGCATACCAGGCCAAGAATCCGAACGTTAAGTTCGAGTCCGTGGACCTCGGTTCGCAGGACTACCAGCAGATGATCGCCACGCAGCTCGCGGGCGGCTCCAAGGATATCGACATCGTCACCGTCAAGGACGTTCCGAACTATACGAACCTCGTCCGCGCCGGCTCGATCTTGGACCTCTCCGGCTTCATGACGGAACAGAAGATCGACCCGGCCTCCTTCGGCGGCCTTGTCGACGAGCTCAAGATCGACGGCAAGATCTATGCCCTGCCGTTCCGCTCGGATTTCTGGGTCGTCTATTACAACAAGGACATTTTCGACAAGGCGGGCGTTACCTACCCGACCAACGACATGACCTGGGCGCAGTTCGACCAGATCGCCACAAAGCTCGCCGGCGGCATGGGCGCCAACAAGACCTATGGCGCGCTCTTCCATACATGGCGCTCCACGGTCCAGCTTCCAGGCATTCTCGACGGCAAGCAGACGCTCGCGGGTCCGGACTACGCTTTCCTCAAGCCATGGTATGAGCGCGCGCTTGCCCTGCAGAAGGCCGGCGTCGTTCCGTCCTATGCGTCGCTGAAGACCTCCAATACCCACTACTCGGCCCTGTTCTTCAACGGCACGATCGGCATGCTGCCGATGGGTACCTGGTTCGTCGGCACCCAGATCGCCAAGGTCGCCTCAGGCGAATCGAAGAGCAAGAACTGGGGGATCGTAAAGTTCCCGCATCCGGATGGCGTTGCAGCAGGCACGACCGCAGCGCAGATTTCCGGTCTCGCTGTCAATGCCAACTCCACCCACAAGGCCGAGGTGCTCGACTTCATCAAGTTCGTCACCGGCCCGGAAGGCGCGGCCATCATCGCCGGCACCGGCACGATCCCGACCGTCCGCACCCCGGAAGTCACCGCCAAGATCGCATCGCTGCCGGGCTTCCCCCAGGACCAGGCGAGCAAGGACGCGCTGCAATCGGGCAAGTCCTTCCTGGAAATGGCCGTCAATCCGAATGCTGCAAAGATCGAAGTTGTCCTCAACCGTGCGCATGACTCGATCATGACCGACAACATCTCGATTGATGACGGCCTGAAGGAAATGACCGATGGCGTGAAGGCCATCAAGTAACAACCCGACCCGCGGAGACCACGTCCTCCGCGGGTCTTTTTTTCGATTAAGAATGGTTTGCCCGTGATCTACGACCCAGTCCAAGCCAATCCCCTTTGCGGGAACCCCCTTCTTTCCCGAGCCGATCTCGGCAGAGCGGTACTGGATCTGTTCAAGCCGCTTCTTGCCTATTTTTCCGAAGGCGGCGCGCGCGTCCGCCTGAGCGCGACCGGCGCGCATTTCGATCGTGCCGCGGCCGACCTTGAAGGTTTTGCCCGACCGCTCTGGGGGATCGTGCCGCTTGCAGCCGGAGGCCAGGACTTCCCGCATTGGGACCTCTACCGCCGCGGCCTTGCAAACGGCACCGATCCCTCTCATCCGGAATATTGGGGCGATATCGCCGATCGCGACCAGCGCCAGGTGGAACTGGCCGCAGTCGGTTTTGCGCTTGCCATGGTGCCCGAACATATTTGGGATCCGCTTGGCGAAGGGCAGAAGAAAACCGTCGCTGCCTATCTCGTGTCGGCCCGCGACAAGGCATTCATCGACAACAACTGGAAATTCTTCCGGGTTCTCATCGATCTCGGCCTGACGCGCGTCGGCGCAAGCTTCGACCGATCGATGACGGATACCTATCTCGACGAGACGGAGGCCTTCCGGCTTGGCGAAGGCTGGTATCGCGACGGGCCGGTCAAGCGCGTCGACCACTATATCCCCTTCGCCCTGCATTTTTATGCGCTGATCTATTCGGTGCTCGCGAAGGCCGATACTGCGCGCGGCGATGCCTATCGCGAGCGTGCCCGTGCCTTTGCCCAGGATATCCGCCACTGGTTCGGCCCGGACGGCGCCGCGCTTGCCTTCGGGCGCAGCCAGACATACCGGTTTGCCGCCGGCGGCTTTTGGGGCGCGTTGGCGTTTGCGGGCGTCGAGGCCCTGCCCTGGGCCGAGATCAAGGGCTATTACATGCGCCATATCCGCTGGTGGTCGAAGCTCCCGATCGCCGACCGCGACGGGGTTCTGTCGATCGGCTACGGTTATCCCAATCTCCTGATGAGCGAGAGCTACAATTCGGCCTGCTCGCCCTATTGGGCGCTGAAATTCTTTCTCCCCCTGGCGCTGCCCGCCGACCATCCGTTCTGGCTGGCAGAAGAAGCACCGGCACCCGCCTTTGCGGAACCGGTTCCGCTCAAGGAACCCGGCATGGTCGCCATCCATACACCCGGCAACGTGGTCGTCCTCGCCTCCGGGCAGCAGCACGACAGGATGCGCGGCGCCCATGAGAAATATTCGAAATTCGTCTATTCCACCCGCTACGCCTTCAACATCGAGGCCAACGACCGGCATTTCGCGGCGGCAAGTTTTGACGGCATGCTGGGCCTTTCCGATGACGGCGTGCATTTCCGCATGCGCGAAACGCTCGAGCAGGCGCTGATCGCCGGCGACAGACTCTATTCCCGCTGGAAGCCCTGGAGCGACGTTGCTGTGGAGACCTGGCTGGTGCCGGCCAACCCCTGGCATATCCGCATCCACCGCATCGTCTCGCCGCGCGCGCTGCAAACGACGGAGGGCGGTTTTGCCATCGAACAGGCGGATTTCCAGGCCGATATCGCCAGCCACGGCGAAGGTCTGGCCGTGTGGTATGGTCAGACCGACACCAGCGCAATCATCGAGCTTTCACCTGCCTTCCGGCGAGAGGGCCATGCCATGAGCCCGATCGCCAATAGCAATCTCGTTCACGCAAAGACGCTTCTTCCGCAGTTGCGTGGACAGATCGAGGCGGGGACGACACTGCTTGCCGCGGCGGTCATCGCGCTGCCCAATGCCGAGATGGCCCCCGCCTTTCTGCAGTCTGTGCCGGCCTGCCCAGATGTGGCGGAACTGGAGCGGCTGTTCCGTGCGCAAGGACAGGTGATCCCCGCCTTCAACCTTACCGGCGCCAGGTGAGGCAGGCCACGGCGGCCTGTCCTTATGCTTGCCTGCCGCTTCATCCGCCCCTGACCGATCCGCGCCAGACGAGGTTCGCCTCAAGTCTTCGCGAGTTCGTCTGAGCCGGCGTGGCCTGATCGAGCCAGGCCACGGCTTCGGCTGCAATCCGGTCGACGGGTTGGGCAAAGGTGGTCAGATTGTAGGAGGTCCAGGACGCCTGCTCGATGTCGTCGAAGCCGACGACGCAGAGTTCGGACGGGACGGCAAGGTTGAACTGAAACCGAGCGGCATCCATCAAGCCGCAGGCAAGCAGGTCGTTGACGCAGAAGATCGCATCCGGCCGCGTCTCGCGGGTAAGCAGCCGCTGCGCCAGCACCGCGCCGCTCTGATAGGTGGTGGAGCCGAAACGCTCGACGGTCACCTCCAAGCCATGTTCGCGGCCGGCGGCGCGAAAACCCTCCTCGCGGGCCATCAGGCTCGGCGTCATCGCTTCCGAATTGGCAAAGGCGAAGTTGCGGCAGCCGGCGCGCAACAAGGCGATGAAGCTGCGCCGGGCCGCGTCGCGATCATTGAGGTTGATCATCAGGGCGCCGTCGCGATCCTCGTCGCGGTTGATCAGCACCAGCCTTTGTCCGCTCTTCAGGCACAGATCGGTGATCGACCTGTCCGGCATGCCGGACAGGATGATCGACGCGTCGGCGCGGTAGCTGATCGCCTGCCGAAGCGCCTGGTCGACGCTGTCGTCGGAGCGGTCGGTATTGATCAGCATGGCGATCTTCGAGGCACCCTGGAGCTGGCCGGTGAGCGCCCGGATCAGGCTGGCGCGGTAGGGCGTGTCGAGCTCGGACACGATCAGGCAGACGATGCCGCTTTCGTTGCGCATCAGCCCGCGAGCGAGGTGGTTGACATGATATCCCAGCGCCTCGGCCGCCTCGATCACCCGTCGCCTCGTTTCCTCCGAAACGCTTGCGCCCGGCGTGAACGTGCGTGAAACGGCCGACCTGGACACACCAGCCCGGTCAGCGACTTCCTTGGCGCTGACAAAAATCCTGCGGCTCATCGCCCTCTCCCTCGCCTCAATCAATGCCTATTTTTGCAAGCGAGTGCAACAAGCAGATGACAAGAAATGCGGCTGACGATCGTATTCTTTAGCAATTTGTTATTGACAAGGTCCCCAACTCCATGGAACCATTGCACACGCTTGCAAAGGCGGGTGATGTGGAGGCGTCACCATAATCTGGGAGGATAATCATGCGCTTGGCTCTCACAGCCGCTGCCGCTCTGGCGGCCGGCTTGACTATGAACGTATCGGCATCTCGTGCCGCGGAAGAACTCAACCTGATCTGCTCTGCCGACGTGGTCATCTGCGAAATGATGCAGCAGATGTTCCAGAAGGATACCGGCATTCAGGTGAACATGGTTCGCCTGTCTTCCGGAGAAACCTATGCCAAGATCCGCGCCGAGGCGCGCAATCCAAAAACCGATATCTGGTGGGCCGGGACCGGCGATCCGCATCTGCAGGCGGCATCCGAGGGGCTGACGCAGGAATACAAGTCGCCGCTTCTGGGGGAGCTCAACGACTGGGCAAAGAAGCAGGCGGAAAGTTCCGGTTTCCGCACGGTCGGCGTTTATGCCGGCGCGCTCGGCTGGGGTTACAATACCGAACTCTTCAAGCAGAAGAACTACAAGGAGCCCAAGTGCTGGGCCGACCTTCTCGACGCCTCGTTCAAGGGCGAGATCCAGATGGCCAATCCGAACTCCTCCGGTACCGCCTATACGGCGCTGGCGACGCTCGTGCAGATCATGGGCGAAGACAAGGCCTATGACTATCTGAAGAAGCTCAACGCCAATATTTCGCAATATACCAAGTCCGGCTCGGCGCCGGTCAAGGCCGCCGCCCGCGGTGAGACGGCGATCGGCATCGTCTTCATGCATGATGCGGTGGCCCAGACGGTCGAGGGTTTCCCGGTCAAGTCGATCGCGCCCTGCGAGGGCACCGGCTACGAAATCGGCTCGATGTCGATCGTCAAGGGCGCTCGCAATCTGGAAAACGCCAAGAAGTGGTATGACTGGGCGCTGAAGGCCGACGTGCAGTCGCACATGAAGGAGGCGAAATCCTTCCAGCTTCCGTCAAATGCCAAGGCGGACGTGCCGAAGGAAGCGCCGAAATTCGCCGACATCAAGCTGATCGATTACGACTTCACCAAATATGGCGACCCGAACACCCGCAAGAAGCTGCTCGAGCGCTGGGACAAGGAAATCGGCGCGAGTGCCAACTGATCCCGATCGCCATCGTCGCGCTGCGGCTTGGCCTGTGGCGCGACCGGACTTTCCATGCTCTCGTTGAGGTCGCGGCCTGCCATGGACAATCGCAATCGCAGACTTGACCTTGTCCTTGCCTTCGGCGCCGCGGCCTTGGTCGTTTTGCCATGGTACCGGATCGAGAAGGGGTTTCTGTCATTCTCCTGGCTGGGGGACTTCCCGGGGGCGGCTTCGGCTGCTCCCGGGATGCTGCAGATCTTCGTGCACGGCCGGCTCTGGTTGTTGGCTGCCTTGCTGGCACTTCTCGGAGCGGCCGCGGCGCGGTTGGTGACCGACCCGATGCGGCGCGGCGCGCTGCTTGCCTGGGCGGGCGGCTTCGGCATCGTCTTTCTCGCGCTCCAGGGGCTTGCAATCGGCAATACCGGCTGGAACTGGGCGATCACCCAGACGCTCTTCGGTGAGCTCGCCGGCGGCCAGTCGTCGATGGGTGCCGGCGCCGTCCTGATGTCCGTGGTCTTCGTCCTGATATTTTCCTTCGGCCTTGCCGAAAGGGGCGTGATGCGCGGCGACGCCTTCGTCGTCTCGACCATCTCGGTGCTGATCTTCCTCGTCGCGGTCTTCGTCTTTTATCCGATCGGCAGCATGTTCATCGGCGCCTTCCAGGATTTCGACGGTTCGGTGAATTTCGACGGATTCAGCCGCAACATCGCCGAATCCTCGATCTGGAGCCTCGATTGTCTTGCCGGCGGCACACGCTGCGGGATCGCCTGGCGCACACTTTTCCTGGCGATCATGACGGCTGCAGGTTCAACGCTGCTGGGTCTCGCCTTCGCATTGGTCGCGACCCGCACGCATTTTCCCTTCAAGAAGGGCCTGCGGCTGTTGACCGTGCTGCCGATCATCACACCGCCCTTCGTCATCGGCCTGGCGCTGACGCTCCTGTTCGGCCGTGCCGGCGTCGTCACCGAGGGCCTTTCGTCCGTCTTCGGCATAGAGCCGAGCCGCTGGCTCTATGGCCTCACCGGCATCTGGATCGCCCAGGTTCTCTCGTTTACGCCAATCTCCTTTCTCGTCCTGATCGGCGTCGTCGAAGGCGTCAGCCCCTCGATGGAGGAGGCCTCCCAGACATTGCGCGCAAACCGCTGGCGCACATTCTGGCGCGTCTCCTTGCCGCTGATGAAGCCGGGGCTGGCGAACGCCTTCCTGATCGGGTTTATCGAAAGCATGGCGGATTTCGGCAACCCGCTGGTGCTTGGCGGCAGTCACGGCGTGCTTTCGACGGAAATCTTCTTTGCCGTTGTCGGCTCGCAGAACGATCCGGCCCGCGCCGCGGTGCTCGCGATGATCCTGCTCTGCTTCACCCTGTCTGCCTTCCTGGCGCAGCGGCTCTGGCTTTCGGGCAAGAATTTCGCGACCGTCACCGGCAAGGGCGACAGCGGCGCCCATATCGCGCTGCCCCGCCCGCTTTCGATTGCCGTCCATGCGCTCGTCATCCCCTGGATGATCTTCACGCTCGTCGTCTACGGCATGATCATCTTCGGTGGTTTCGTAAAGACCTGGGGTCTCGACAACACCCTGACGCTTGCCCATTACGCCAAGGCTTTCTCCGTCACCGTCCGCGACGGTTCGCTGGTGTGGACCGGGGTTGCCTGGAATTCCTTCTGGACGACGATGGAGATCGCGCTGATCTCGGCGCCGCTGACCGCCGCCGTCGGGCTGGCCACGGCCTATGTGATCGTGCGGCAGAAATTTGCCGGCCGCGAGCTCTTCGAATTTGCGCTGATGATGAGTTTTGCCATTCCCGGCACGGTGATCGGCATCAGCTACATCATGGCCTTCAATCTGCCGCCGCTCGAAATGACCGGCACGGCGCTGGTCCTCGTCGCCTGTTTCGTCTTTCGCAACATGCCGGTCGGGGTGCGCGGCGGCATCGCCGCCATGAGCCAGCTCGACAAGAGCCTCGACGAGGCCTCTATGACGCTCGGAGCAACCAGCTTCCGCACCATCCGCAAGGTTATCCTGCCGCTCCTGAGGCCGGCCATCACCGCCGCACTCGTCTATTCCTTCGTGCGCGCCATCACCTCGATCAGCGCCGTCGTCTTCCTGGTCAGCGCCCAGTACAACATGGCGACCTCCTATATCGTCGGGCTGGTCGAGAACGGTGAATACGGCGTGGCAATCGCCTATTCCTCCATGCTGATCGTGGTGATGATCGCCGTCATCACCGGTTTCCAGCTGATCGTCGGCGAGCGGCGGCTAAGGCGCGAAAACCGCATCTCGGCCGAACTCGCCCGTGTCCCGACGTCCCTCCCGCAGGAGAAAATCGCATGAGACCCGCAAATGCCGGATCGGTCGTTTTCCAGAACGTCCGCAAGACTTTCGGCGCCTTCACGGCCATTCACGACCTGTCGCTGACCGTCGAGCCCGGCACGCTGGTGACATTGCTCGGGCCCTCCGGCTGCGGCAAGACCACGACGCTGCGCATGCTCGCCGGCCTCGAACACCCGACCTCCGGCCGCATTCTGATCGGCGGCAAGGACGTCACCATGCTGCCGGCCAACGAGCGGGACGTCTCGATGGTGTTCCAGTCCTACGCCCTTTTCCCGCACATGACGTCGCTCGACAATATCGCCTACGGGCTGGAGTCATCGGGACTGAGCCGGAGGCAAGCGCGTGAAAAGGCCGAGCACGGGCTCGAACTCGTCGGCCTTGCGGGCATGGGGCGTCGTCTTCCCGCCGAACTGTCCGGCGGCGAGCAGCAGCGCGTCGCCGTCGCCCGCGCGCTGGTCCTCGAACCCCAGGTCCTGCTGCTCGACGAGCCGCTGTCCAACCTCGATGCCCGGCTGCGCCGTCGCGTCCGCACCGAGATCCGCGAGCTTCAGCAGCGCCTGCAGTTCACCGCCGTCTACGTCACCCACGACCAGGACGAGGCGCTGGCGGTCTCCGACAAGATCATCGTCATGAAAGACGGCGGCATCGCCCAGGAGGGCAGCCCGCGTGAGCTTTACGAGGCGCCCGCCTCATCCTTCATCGCCGACTTCATCGGCGAGGCGAATGTCGTGGATTGCGAAATCATCGACATCTCTGGCGCGCAGGCGACCGTCAGCATCGAGGGACTGAGGCATGTCGTGCCGGCGCGCGGGGCAAGGACCGGCCGCGGCAAGCTTGCGGTCAGACCGAGCGCCATCACCGTCGAACCCGCCGAAAGCGCCGCCTTTTCCGGGCGGATCAGCCACACGGCCTATCTCGGCGACCATATCGAATACGAGGCGGAAACGAGCGGCGGGACGTTGTTCATCGTCGACCCGTCGGTCGACCGCCCTCTTCCTCCCGGCACACAGGTCGCCATCGGCCTCAAGAGCCGCGGCATCGCCATCATCGCGGAATGAACGTCTGCAGACAGGGACACGGTTTCTTCATGAACAAAAACGAACAGGAAATCAGGGATCGCCACGCGCTTGCCGAAACGATCGCGCGGGAAGCGGGAAAGGTCGCGTTCGACTATTTCAGCCGGCGCGAAACACTGGTCATCGAAACCAAGGGCGATCCGCAGGATGTCGTCTCGATCGCCGACCGGGAGGTGGAAAACCTCATCCGCGACCGGGTGTCCGACACATTCGCGGACGACGGCTTCCTGGGCGAGGAATACGGGCTTGCCGAAGGCCGTTCCGGCTATACCTGGGTCGTCGATCCGATCGACGGCACCAGCCCGTTTGTCAGCGGCATGCCGAACTGGTGCGTCTCGATCGCAGTTCTCCATGACAAGAAGCCGGTCGTCGGCGTCATTTTCGTGCCCTGCTACGAAGAAATCTATTCCGCAGCGGCCGGACAGGGCGCCACGTTGAACGGCAAGCGGCTTTCGCTCGATGGCCGCAAGACGATCCGCAACGGGCTGACCGGCATCGGCGCCAACCACCATGTCACGCCGGCCGCGGTCGGCAAGATCGTCAACGATCTCCTCGAAGGCGGCGGCAATTTCGTCCGGCTGGGATCGGGTGCGCTGATGCTCGCCTATGTCGCCGCCGGCCGGCTGGTCGGCTATTACGAGCCTTATATGCACGCCTGGGACTGCCTCGGCGGCTATTGCATCATCGAGGAGGCAGGCGGCTGGTTCCTGCCCTTCCCCACGGAAGGCGGGCGGCTCACCAAGGGCGCCCCGGTACTTGCCGCCGGCCCGGGCGCGGTCAGCGATCTCAAACGCATCGCCGGTGTCGGCGCAGGGGATTCGGCGGCTGCGTAACCGCTTCAATCACGCGCCGTCCGAGCCGTAAGGTCCGGCGGCGCGCAGAAAAGGGTCCTCGTCGGACCTTATCTTCGGTTCATGGTCAAGGGAGGAAAACATCCATGAAAATCGTTCTTGCTTCAGCAATTGCCGCAACCACATCGCTGCTCATGGCGTCGAGCGCGATGGCCGTCACCGAAATCCAATGGTGGCACGCCATGACGGGCGCCAATAACGAGGTCGTCGAGCAGCTTTCCAAGGAATTCAACGAAGGCCAGAAGGACTACAAGATCGTTCCCGTCTTCAAGGGCAGCTATCCGGAAACGCTGAATGCCGGCATCGCTGCCTTCCGTGCCAAGCAGCCGCCGGCGATCATCCAGGTGTTCGACGCCGGCAGCGGCGTGATGATGGGCGCCCAGGGCGCCATCGTGCCAGTCGCCGACGTGCTGACCAAGGGCGGCTACAAGTTCGACAAGTCGCAGTATCTGCCCGGCATCGTCGCCTATTATTCGAAGCCGGACGGCACCATGCTGTCCTTCCCTTATAATTCCTCGTCGCCGATCCTCTATTACAACAAGGATATCTTCCAGAAGGCCGGCCTCGATGCCGCCAACCCGCCGAAGACCTGGCCGCAGGTGTTCGAGGCCGCCAAAAAGATCAAGACCAGCGGCGCTGCCCCCTGCGGCATGACCTCGACCTGGCTCACCTGGATCCAGACCGAAAATCTCGCCGCCTGGAACAACGTCTCCTATGGCAGCAACGAAAACGGGCTGGCCGGCGTGGACGTGAAGCTCGCCCTCAACTCCGAGTTCTTCGTCAAGCACTTCCAGTCGATCGCCGATCTCGGCAAGGACGGCACCTTCCGCTATGGCGGCCGCACGTCAGAGGCCAAGCAGCTCTTCACGTCGGGCGAATGCGGTATCATGACGGAATCCTCCGGCGGTCTCGGCGACATCATCAAGACCGGCATGAACTACGGCATCGGTCAGCTTCCCTATTACGAGGGCGCCGGCCGGCCGCAGAACACCATTCCCGGCGGTGCCAGCCTCTGGGTCTTCGCCGGCAAGAGCGACGCGGAATACAAGGGCACGGCGGAGTTCTTCAACTTCCTGTCGCAGACCAAGATCCAGGCCCGCCTGCACCAGGTTTCCGGCTATATGCCGGTGACGATGGCGGCTTATGAGGACACCAAGAAGTCCGGCTTCTACGACAAGAACCCCGGCCGCCAGGCGCCGCTGCTGCAGATGATGGGCAAGGCGCCAACCGAAAACTCCAAGGGTGTCCGCCTCGTCAACCTGCCGCAGGTCCGCGACATCATGAACGAGGAGTTCGAGTCGATGCTGGCCGGCAAACAGGATGCCAAGACGGCGCTCAACAAGGTTGTCGAACGCGGCAATGCCGCCATCCAGCAGGCAATCGGCAAGTAAGCAACAAGGGCCGTCCGCGTCAGCCGACGCGGACGGCCTCATTCGCATTCCAAGGGAGCCCGCCCGTGCAAAGCGTCGTCTTTCCGAACAAGATCCTGCCCTATTTCCTGGTCGCGCCGCAGATCGTCCTGACAATCATCTTCTTCTTCTGGCCCGCAAGCCAGGCGCTCTATCAATCGGCGATGCGGGAAGACCCGTTCGGCCTGCAGAGCAAGTTCGTCGGATTGGCAAATTTCCGGTTGATCCTGTCGGACGAGAACTACCTTCATGCGCTGCAGGTGACGATCGTCTTCAGCGTTGCGACCGCCCTGCTCTCGATGGGCCTGGCGCTGCTGCTGGCGACCGCGGCGGATCTGGTGGTGCGCGGCAAGGGCTTCTACCGCACCATGATGATCATTCCCTATGCCGTGGCGCCGGCGGTTGCCGGCATGCTGTGGCTGTTCATGTTCAATCCGGCCATGGGGACGCTGGCCTATCTTCTCAGACGCAATGGCGTCGCCTGGGACCCGTTGCTCAACGGCGATCAGGCGATGGTGCTGGTCGTGGTTGCCGCCGCCTGGAAGCAGATCAGCTACAATTTCCTGTTCTTCGTCGCCGGACTGCAGGCGATCCCGAAATCGCTGCTGGAGGCCGCCGCAATCGACGGCGCCCGCGGCAGCCGCCGCTTCTGGACAATCGTCTTCCCGCTTCTTGCGCCGACGACCTTCTTCCTGCTTGTCGTCAACACCGTCTACGCCTTCTTCGACACGTTCGGCATCATCCATTCGGTGACCGGCGGCGGCCCTGCCAAGGCGACCGAGACGCTGGTCTACAAGGTCTACAATGATGGTTTCGTGAACCTCAACCTCGGCTCGTCCGCCGCCCAGTCGGTGGTGCTGATGGTCATCGTCATCGCACTCACGGCTTTCCAGTTCCGCTTCGTCGAGCGGCGCGTGCATTATGGTTGAGGTGATCCGATGATTGAGAATCGCCCGCTCGCCACCCTCATGGGGCACCTGATGCTGATCCTCGGCATCGTCATTGTTGCCTTTCCGATCTATTATACCTTCATCGCCTCGACGGCGACGTCGAGCGCCATCATCCGTCCGCCGCTGTCGCTGCTGCCCGGCGGCCACATGATGGAGAACTACACCGAATCCATCTCCGGCGGCGTCGAGCGGGTGGTCGGGGTGAGCCTCGAGCGGCTGTTGTTCAACAGCTTCGTGGTGGCGATCGCGATTGCCATCGGCAAGATCGTCATCTCCTTCCTGTCGGCTTTTGCGATCGTCTTCTTCCGCTTTCCGTTCCGCATGGGCTTCTTCTGGATGATCTTCATCACCCTGATGCTGCCGGTCGAAGTGCGCATCCTGCCGACCTACAAGGTGATCGTCGATCTCGGCCTGATCGATACCTATGCGGGGCTGACGCTGCCGCTGATGGCCTCTGCCACCGCCACCTTTCTTTTCCGGCAGTTCTTCCTGACGATCCCGGGCGAGATGGTCGAGGCTGCCCGCATCGACAATGCCGGGCCGTTCCGCTTCATGCGCGACATCCTTTTACCGCTGTCGACGACCAATATCGCGGCACTCTTCGTCATCCTGTTCATCTACGGCTGGACGCAATACCTGTGGCCGCTGCTGGTCACCAATGACGCGAAGATGAACACGATCATCATCGGCCTGCGCCGCATGGTCGATTTCGCGGATGCCTCAACCCCCTGGAACTACGTCATGGTCACCGCGATCCTGGCGATCATTCCTCCCGTCATCGTCGTGGTGCTGATGCAGCGCTGGTTCGTCAAAGGTTTGGTGGAGACCGAGAAGTAATGGCAAGAATTGAACTGAAGGACGTCCGCAAGGTCTATGGCGGCAATATCGAGGCGATCAAGGGCGTATCGCTCGATATCGAAGACGGGGAGATGATCGTGCTGGTCGGCCCGTCAGGCTGCGGAAAATCCACCCTTCTGCGCATGGTGGCGGGTCTCGAAGGCATTTCCTCGGGCGAGGTGACGATTGCCGACAAGCGCGTCAACGAGCTGGAACCGGCAGAGCGGGACATCGCCATGGTTTTCCAGAACTATGCGCTTTATCCGCACATGACCGTGCGGCAGAACCTTGCCTATGGCCTCAAGAACCGCAACACGCCGAAGGATGAGATCGACCGGCGCATCACCGAGGCCGCCCGGGCGCTGGAGATCGAGCCGTTCCTGGAACGCAAGCCGCGGCAGTTGTCCGGCGGCCAGCGCCAGCGCGTCGCCATGGGCCGCGCCATCGTGCGTAAACCGTCAGCCTTCCTGTTCGACGAGCCGCTCTCCAATCTCGACGCCAAGCTGCGCGTCCAGATGCGGGTCGAGATCCGCCGCCTGCAGCGTTCGCTCGCCACCACCTCGATCTACGTCACCCACGACCAGATGGAGGCGATGACGCTGGCGGACCGACTGGTCGTCTTGAATGCCGGCCGGATCGAGCAGGTCGGCACGCCGATCGAACTTTATGAAAAGCCCGAGACCACGTTCGTCGCCACCTTCATCGGCTCGCCGTCCATGAACCTCATGAAACTCGGCAACGGCACCGGCTGGAAGATGTCGCCCGAGGCGCGACTGCCCAACAGTGCCGCCACGATCGGCATCCGCCCGGAGGACATCGTGATCGCCAATGGCAACGTTGTCGGCCCCGTCAGGGCCGAAGTCCAGGTAGCCGCGGTCGAACTGGTGGGCGCCGAAAGCTACGTCCATGCCCTGACCGCCGATGGCAGTCCCGTCGTCTTCCGCGTCCCAGGCCGTTCCGCCATCCAGATCGGCGAGACCATGGCCCTGACGGCCGACGCCAGCCGTTTTCATCTGTTCGATGCGGCCGGAAAGAGGGTCTGACGGACGTCTGCCAACACCCGTTCCGTTGGAAGATCCCCGGCTGACCGCTCCGGCATCCTCTTCAGGTGTGTATTTTGCAGCCCAAGCGTGCCATGCCTTTCTGCCGCCCATTGGCTACATGGGCAGAAACTGGCAACTTCGGCAGAAGGAGCCACTGTGGCCTCGAGCGACCCGGAAATGCAACGGCTGGTGCGCACTTCCCGCCCGGACAGGTGAAAGCATTACCCTCGCAATGCGTGCGGCACTGATGGAGCGCTTGCATCGCACTCGCTCGGACGTCCATAAGGCAGCTTTGCCTGTTCTCGACACGCAGTCCGCCGATGAGAATCTTGGGTACGACGAGAATGGATTGCCAAGCTGATGGTCATCGACGTCGCTGCGGCACTCCGCACCCGATCGGATGAGCACGCATTACCCCCATTGCTTCGAGGTCGAAAACAAGGACATCCCGGCGTTCGAGAAGAACAACAAGCGCTGGATTGTCGGCGCTCTTTGGTGCCCCGAGCCGACCTCGAGGAGGCGAATGGTCACCTCGCTACTTCAGCACCGTCACGTTCATCGTGGTATCTGCGATTTTCCCTTCCCCGTAGGGCGATCTCAGCACGAAACTGTCCTCTCCGACATAGCCCGCTTTGGCGGTATAATAAGCAACCAGGCCCATGACTTTAACGGTGCGGCATCGCTCAAGTTTTCCTGACGAGGTCGGGAAGACCGATTGACGGACGATTTCAAGGCGTCCGTGTTTGGGCGGTTCGACGATGCGGACAACCGGTACGTCAGCCAAACTGCAATCGTTGTTGATATGCCAGTGCTGGCCCAGCTTTGTGCGGACACCGCTCATGACGGTTCTGGAGAGGGACTGCTTTTTGAAACTGTCGGAAGCCTCCGCCAGTCCGCTTGCCCCGATGGAAAACACGGCAAGCGTGAAAGCGGCAATCGTATTTCTCATCATCTACCCCCGGCTGAGATTTTCCTAAGCGATATTCTATCCTGACGAGAAATCAATCCGCCAAACGCAAAAACTTGTTACAGTCCGAGCGGCTGGGAATCTTGCCGCAACCTGATCCTGCAGCCGATGAACGTCGGAAGTATCATCAAGATCGCGCAACCCCTTGAATGACGGGTGCCGCAGCCTTTCGTCATTCGTCCACGCGCGGTACTCGATTTCGCGACAATCGCGGGAGCAGTCAGTTCCAGCTTCTTCCCGTCGCCTCCACCGGCGGCAGCTTCGGCTTGAGCTCGTCGAGCTGCTTCTTCGGCGATCTGGCAACGTCGTGCTGAAAGCCTGTCCCGACACGGCCGACGTATTAGCCATCCCGATACCGCGCGCCCAGCAGCAGGCTCATCGAATAGAACAGCACTCGAAACCTTCCACCCACGCCAGGAAAGGCTCTGGGTCAGACACTGCGCTGTAGGGACAGGAGCTCGCATCTCCTCGGCGCTTCGCCGCCTGAGTGCCTTGCTCGAACGCCAGGCAAAGCGCTTCCTCAATGGCCAATGGCGAGTCGCCGTATTCACGGTCGATGTAGGCGGTGAAAATTTCTTTGCAGCGAGCATCCAACAGTGTGCGCCTCCATTCTCATGACTGAAAGTTATCCGATCTGGGGCCGCCATTGTCTGCAATCTACCTGTACAGCATATGAACGAGGGGGAGCGGGGCTGGAGGAAGGCGCCGGGGCCGGAACCCAATGCCGCTCTAGGAATTATGGCCTTGCGGAGCAGGAATGAGTTTCCGAAGGTGACAATATGCGTATCATCGACGACTGGCTGGAAGACTGGATTTCAGAGCGAACCAACGTCTTGGCAGATGATGTGGTTTCTCTCTCAGGCCGCCTACGACAGTCAGCGCTCGACGAGGGTTACTCGCTGAAGACGCTCGACCACGCCAGCAACGGCGATTTGAACCGGTACCTTCGACGCGCCGTCGTCCATCATCTGATTGCGCAGTCCGCTATCGCGCCAGTCACGCCACCCCCTCTTGATACGAGCTTTCCAAACGGCTTCGTCTAGCGCAAGGGGCTGCAGCAGTGCGGGGCAAGCCGTTTAGCCGGTCCTCGAAGATCGCGCGGTGCGCCGAGTAGCACGGCGTCGCGCAGGGTGAATCGCAACTCGGTGCTCCGGCTCAGCCGGGGCGGCGCCTGCGGCGTGTTTCCAGCTCCTGGCGCAACCGTCAGCGTCCAATGCAGGCGGGTTCGACGGGCACGAGCGCTGAGGGATTTTGACTCTGGCGAAGCGGCATCCGCTTCGTCGAAACCGCGGCAGCGCAAAACCGGAGCCAGCAGACAGGATCGGCGGATCGATGTCTTCTGGAGCGTTGACGGAATCAAGCGATGCGCGCGTACGGTCGGCCGCGCGGTTTTACACCTAGCTTATTGACTAAAGCGCACACCATGTCGTCCCGAGAAGAGCGCTGATGACCTTTGCCTGTTGATCACAGGGGCGTTTAAGAGATATCTGGATAGTGCCCAATCGAAGCAGAGGATTTCGGTAGGCATCTCGTATGGTGGGGCTCCAGTCCCTCCTCAAGCTCCGCTTCAACCTGCAAACACGCAGCAGGTCGGCCGGTTGCGCTCGATCAACGATCCGGATGGCGGCTTGCCGCGACCTGATCAATGCCCACGAAGTCGTGCCACTTGCACACGACCGCGCGACCAAGAGCGGACAGCACGGGCCGGTCCTGCGATCTTGCTGATCCTGCTTCCCCGCGCCCTGCGGTGTGTGTAGAAACAAGCGACGCAACCAGTCGTATCGCACCAGTCGCCCCAGTCCTTCCTGAGGTCATCGCCGTTCATGATGAAGTCATCCCTCGATCATATGCCACCGCGCAAACAGCGCGAACTGGCCCAGGTTCTGGAGATCCTCCACGAGGAATTCGAGGACGCCCTGAAACAGGGTACGGCCGATTTCAAGAAGCGCGGCCGGATTCTGAAGATCATCCTGTTCGGCTCCTATGCCAAGGGTGGATGGGTCGACGAGCCGTTCACGATGAAGGGTTACCGGTCGGATTTCGATCTGCTGGTCATCGTCAACGACCGCAGGCTCTGCGAATTCGGCGACTACTGGTACAAGGCCGCCGACCGGCTGATCCGCGACAAGTCGATCGAAACACCAGTCAGCTTCATCGTCCATTCCAGGCGCGAGGTGAACACCTACCTGAAGGAGGGACAATACTTCTTCTGCGACATTCGCAAGGAAGGCATTATTCTTTATGAGCTGGATGATGAGCCGCTCGCGGAGCCGCAACCGCTGTCGCCAGCGGATCGGTTGCGTGTGGCCAAAGGTCATTTCGAAGAACGGTCTAAACTCTCGCGAACGTTCCTAAAGGGATTTGGCTTTTATCTAAGCGAAGAAGAGTTGCGCGTTGCCGCATTCGAGCTCCATCAATCGCTTGAACAAGCATATGCCTGCGTCCTACTGACGCTCACGAACTACGGTCCGCCTTCCCACAACATCAAGTTCCTGCGCTCCCTTGCCGAGGAGCAGGACCGGCGCCTGGCCGAGGCGTTCCCGCGCGATCAGCACCGCGAGCGCGCCTGGTTCAACACGCTGAACGAGGCTTATGTAAAGGCACGCTATTCCAAACACTACGAGATCAGCGAGGAGGCGCTCGCCTGGCTGGAAGAGCGAACCTCCATATTGCTGGAACGGGTGGACCATGTCTGCAGGGAACATCTTGAAAGACTGCAAGGAGCGTGAGCCGAACTGAAACTCGGGCGAACGGCTTCGGTTCGGCCGACCAACGAGTTCAATTTCGACGCCTCCTCACCTGGCCGGCCGATGGGATCCGATGACAGGCTTTGCGATATGCGCAAAGATTGGGCTCTTCGAGAACCAGAGTGTGTGTTTTTGTCTATAAATCAGGTAGTGGATCTTTATCCGCCGCGAACGAGGAACAGGATCGGAGAATTGTTCCTAAACGCGTTCATGTGCGTTAACGCTGTTGCGTCAATCATACCCCTGCCCTGTCCATCAGTTCCTTCAGCCCCTCGGGATACGACATCCGGTTCCGCTCGCAGAATTGCAGGAAACGATTGAACGTGGTGATCGACGGGCGGATATTGAGGTTGGCCGACGGCTCTGCCGGCTTCCGGCGGCTCAGTTTCTGGACCGGTTCGCGGGCCATGAACCCGTGGCGCTCGCCGATTTCGTCAATCTTCCGATCTGAGATCCCAGGTTCAGATTCAGTGTCCGGTTTGATATCGGCAAGCTTGCCAAAGCCAAGGTTCTTACCGGTCATGCTGCTGCCCTCACGCTGGCGACGAGATCGACGAGTTCCTCGGCGAGCCGCAGGGCATTGTCCCTGGCCGCCGGCAGCCCGTTCACCTCGGATGGATCGAGCTCGACCAGGTCGAGCTGGTGGAAGAAGAGCGCCTTGTACGCCGACCGTTCGTACAGATGATTGCGGAACGTGGGCACATCTCCCGCCGCCAGCTGGCTGGTAATCTGCTTTTCGAGTTTGGTGGCGATCGCCGGGGACGTCCTCGTGAACAGGATCCGGTAGGGGATCGTTTTCTCGAAAGCCTGCTCCTCCTCTTGAATGAGATGGATGGCTCGCGCTGCCAGCTCAGCGTCGGTCGGGCTGGCCTGAATGGGGATGACGACAAGTTGCGCCCTGGCGAGCGCTCGAGACATCAGACGGCTGGCTGTGCCCTCAAGGTCCACGAACACGAACTGGTATTTCTTGCGATACTCGTCGAGCTTGGCGGTGATCGTGCTCTCGGTGACCCCACCGTCGACGATGACAGGGTTCTTTGAGGCTCCCCGCCTCCAGCCCTCGATCGGCCTGTTCGGGTCGCAGTCCAAGATGACGACGCTAGCGCCTTGCTGGGCCAATGTGGTTGCGAGCACGAGTGTCGTCGTCGACTTGCCGGCTCCACCCTTAGGGTTGGCAACGGTGATAACAGGCACTGGAGTCTCCTTTGACGCTGGATGCGTTAGGATGCTTGCCGAAGCATCACGATGCTACCGCGTTAACGCTGACGCATCAAGTGCGTTCTTTTGCATTAACGTTGATGCGTCAACGGTAAAAACCTGCTCGAAATTGTTTCGGATAGGGCGCAAAATGCGATGGCCCCCGCCAGCTCAGTTCCCGGGAGCGGTCCCAACGTAGCTAGTCGTCAATCAAACCTGCCTGACCTGCCCCAGACGTTCACGTTGATAACTGCCGTCCTGTACGTGACGGCACCAGTCCAAATTGTCCAGATACCACCGTACAGTCTTTTGAATGCCCGTCTCGAATGTCTCGGTAGGCTGCCAACCCAACTCTTGCTTGATCTTGCCCGCATCGATGGCATATCGGCGATCGTGTCCAGGCCGGTCATGCACGTGGGTGATCAGCGACCTGTATTCTTTGACAGGATGGCCGACACCGGGAGGAACCAGCTGTTGCAGGACATCGCAAATTGTCCTGACAACCTCAAGATTCTGTTTTTCATTGTGGCCACCGATATTATAGGTCGACCCAACCTGGCCTTCGCTGACCACCTTGTGAAGCGCACGCGCGTGGTCCTCAACGTAAAGCCAGTCCCGTATCTGATCGCCAGATCCATAGACCGGCAGAGGCTTCCCCTCCAACGCGTTAAGGATCATCAAGGGGATCAACTTCTCCGGGAAGTGGTAAGGGCCATAATTGTTGGAGCAGTTGGTCACCAGAACCGGCAGACCATATGTTCGCATCCAGGCGCGAACCAGATGGTCGGAACTGGCCTTGCTCGCCGAGTATGGGCTGCTGGGGGCATAGCCGGTGTTTTCGGTAAAAAGGTGGTGGCGGGCATCAACGGTATCGGCCGGGTGAGGCAGGTCGCCGTAAACTTCGTCGGTAGAGATGTGATGGAAGCGGAAGGCCTGCCGGCGCTCGGCCTCCAGTCCCACCCAATAAGCTCGGCTTACCTCAAGCAGCGTATAGGTGCCGATGATGTTGGTCTCGATAAAGGCCGCGGGACCGTCGATGGAACGATCAACATGGCTCTCTGCCGCAAGATGCATGATAGCGTCGGGACGGTGCTGAGCAAATACCCGTTCCAGCTCGCCGCGATTGCAGATATCGACCTGCGAGAATGTGTAGCGGTCAGAGCTATCAACCTCGCGCAGATTTTCGAGGTTTCCGGCATAGGTCAGCTTGTCGACGTTGAACACCGAGTCGCCGGTATTGTGGATGATGTGGCGGATAACTGCCGACCCGATAAAACCGGCCCCACCCGTCACCAGAATTTTCATTGCCCTCGACACTCTTGATGGGTCAGCCGATGGCATCTTTCAAAACCCTGACAACGTGTTCCTGCTGCTGGACAGTCAGGTCAACCCACAAGGGCAGACGCACCAGCCTTTCCGACTGGATGTTGGTCACCCGCAAGTCACCCTGCGCCCGGCCATACCGTTTTCCGGCGGGCGAAGAGTGCAGAGGCACATAATGGAAGACCGAGAAGATGTCGCTCCTCTTAAGCTCATTGAGTACCTTCTGACGATCGATCTCCGGTGCCAGCAGAACGTAATACATGTGGGCATTGTGCTGACATTCATCCGGGACGATGGGCCGGCGAAGCAATCCTCGTGCCTCGAGCGGCTCCAGAAGCGTGTGATAATGTTGCCAGATACCCAAGCGATGATTGGTGATGCGCTCGGCTTCTTCAAGCTGGGCACATAGGAAAGCCGCGATCAGCTCGCCCGGCAAGAACGAAGAACCGACCTCCTGCCAAGTGTATTTGTCGACCTCACCCCGGAAAAAACGTCCGCGGTCCGTGCCTTTTTCGCGGATGATTTCGGCGCGCACCGCCAAAGCGGGGTCGTTCACCAACAGGGCTCCCCCTTCCCCTGAAATCACATTCTTGGTTTCGTGAAAGCTGTAGGCCCCGAGATCACCAATGCTGCCCAGTGCTCGGCCCTTATAAGTTGCCATTACGCCCTGTGCCGCATCTTCCACGACCTTGAGGCCATGGCGTTTGGCAATGCTCATGATGGCGTCCATTTCGCAGGCGACACCCGCATAGTGGACCGGGGCGATGGCGCGGGTGCGCGAAGTGATAGCCGACCCGATCAGGCGTTCGTCCAGGTTCAAGGTGTCTTCCCGGATATCGACGAACACCGGAACGCCGCCGCGCAGCACGAATGCATTGGCGGTCGAGACGAACGTGTACGAGGGCATGATGATCTCGTCACCAGGCTCGATGTCGAGAAGCAATGCCGCCATCTCCAAGGCGGCGGTGCATGAGTGCGTCAGCAGCGGTTTGACGCATCCACTCTTGTCTTTCAGCCACTCATGGCAACGCTTCGTAAAAGGCCCGTCACCAGCAAGCATGTTGCCGAACTTCGCTTCCGCGATGTAGTATAGCTCTTTACCCGTCATGAACGGTCGGTTGAACGGGATCTTCTCGCTCACTGCTTATCCTCTTGAAGCCTGTGCCACTCGTCGGCGACGCCGCGCAGATAGTCGCTGTACTCGCATATCGGCATGCGCTCAATCAAGGTTTCAAATTGGGCAATGCTGAGGAACCGTCTCACCAGCGCCGCCTCTTCAGGACAGCCGATTTTCACGCCTTGCCGGCGCTCGATCGCCTCGATGTAGGAAGAGGCTTCGTGCAGCGCGGTACTGGTACCGGCGTCAAGCCAGGCGAAGCCGCGGCTCAAGCGCCGCACCTGTAGTTTGCCGCGTCTTAGGTATTCCAGATTGATGTCCGTTATCTCCAGTTCCCCACGGACGGATGGCTTCACTGCCTTCGCAATATCCAGCACGCTGTTATCGTAGACATACACGCCAGGCACCGCGTAGCTGCTTTTGGGGTGCTGAGGCTTTTCTTCAATGGAGATTGCCTTTCCGTTCCGGTCGAATTCCACGACGCCATAGCGCTCGGGATCCTTGACATGGTAGGCGAAAATTGTTGCACCACCCGTGAAGCTGGAGACTGCCCGCGGGAAGTCGTCCCCACCGGAAAAGATATTGTCGCCCAGCATCAGGATGACATCATCGGAGCCTACGAAATCCGCCGCAATCAAGAACGCCTGTGCAATCCCTTCGGGTCTCGGCTGCTCGCGATACTGGATTGCTACTCCCCACTGGCTGCCATCCCCAAGCAAATTCTGATACCGGGGCAGGTCATGCGGCGTCGCAATGAGGCAAAATTCCCTGACCCCCGACGCAAGCAGAACGGTCAGAGGATAATAGATCATAGGTTTATCGAAAACAGCCTGAAGCTGCTTACTGGAGACTTTGGTCAGAGGATACAGGCGCGACCCCGCGCCGCCAGCAAGAACAATCGCTTTCATTCATGTCTCCCCTCGCCGACCGCGGCGGCACTATCAGCCTCGATTGGATAATAGCTATCTCACGCTCGAAAAGATGGGAAGGATTTGTTAGATTCACGTCTTTCTGGCTAAAAGCAGTCGTGGCCCACCGGGGGCAGATCCAAACCAGTTCTGACTACGAGCACTTTCCGCACGCAATACCCATCTGAAAGGGCTATTAGCAGCCTTCGGCGTCAACCCATGACGCCGCACCACAGAGCAAACCGTCACGCCAGCTCGCAACTTCCGCGATAATCTGCGCCTTCTAATCGTCGCTCTATTGAGACGACGGCCACTGCCAGCCGAATATCGTTACCGATACGAGGCGATCCACAAGTACTGCAGCCGTCAATGTGCGAAAAAATCGCATCTACCAAACAACGGCAGCTCACTGGTTTTGTTTTCTCTTGTTGGTGGACGGGAAGGTATAAATGCTGGACGCCACATATGCGAATGCTGCCACACTAATTATACCAAATGCTTGCACGTATATGTGAGAGTAATGGAGCTTATCCACAAACACATAGAGTATGCTATAGTTCAGCGCGTAACCAATGCCATAGATGGTTCCATATCGGAATAGGGCGCCCTGCTGCTCGCCAGCGTGAATGAAAACCCATCGCCGGTTAGCAGCAAAGCTCATAAAAACTCCCAACAAATAAAGTATACTCATTGCCAACTTTGGCGGAATCCCAGCAAAGGTGGCTATAAGATAGAGGATATATCCGAAGGCGTTCGTCAACAAGCCGACGACCCCAAAACGAACCAGCTGAAATATACTATTTCTAGAGAAAATCAGATTTCTCCACCTTATTATCGTCGAGTACGGCCAAGCCAAAACCTGTTTTCCCGTAGCCATCGCCGTTGTATAGCATATATGTATTGTGCCCGTGCCGAAATACGTAAGGGTACTCGATCATCGTGCTATCCCAACCGTTTTCGGAAACGTCTATACCCACCTGGTCCAATTTCAAGGTCCACGCGATTCCGTCGCGGCTTTCAGAATACCCGATACGATAGGCTTCGCCTTGACCGCTGCGGTAAGAGAACCACATCCGGTACCCCCCCACCGCATCAATGAGAACCGTCGGCCTCGAAAAAGCTTGCGCTCTGCCTATTTCATAGGGAATTGCCGCACCTTCCTTGTGCCATATATGGCCATCCCTTGAACTGGCGGATTTGATAACATGGAGCATTTCGCCGTTGCCCGCGTCCCAGGCTACGGTAGATCCATACCACATCTTGAACGTTCCATTATCTGTCTTTTCAACCCATGGATAGGAAAGGCTGACCGAATCCTCTTCATCCGAGGCCATAAACGCTACGTCGCCGTCCATTTCAAGGGTTAGATCAGGCCGAACCATTATGCGGCCGATATCGCCTCGCCAATGCCCTCCCGGAGGCGTCTGCCATCCCATGAACAGCATATAGCGCTGCGCACCAACAGAATAACAGTTGCCGATACTGATACCCGCTTCAAAGAAACTGCCGCCAGCGCCGTGAAGCAGAAAGGGCTGCTTGTGTTCGTGAATGATTTCCCGCGTTAAGAGATTAATATCCACGGCGCCCACAGAGGAACGATTCTCACTGTCACGCCCGCTAAAAAACACCCTGTATGTGTCACCTTCGAGGTGAAGTGCGAGCGGATTGGCAGCGTGGCTCCTCAGCTTCGGGTGTAAACCGGAGGGTTTGAAGAGCAGCCCGGTTTTAACCCATCTGCCGGTCATATCTTGCGCAATTTTGAGCTGGGAACACGTGAGCGTTCAGAGGCGCCAGTTACGTAGACTCCATCAGCCTCGGCATCGGACAGTATGAGCGCTGCGGCACCGATAACGCATCTTGCCCCGATACTAACGTGATCGCGAAGCGTGGCGTTGACCCCTATGAAACACTGCTCGCCAACCCTGACCCCACCGGACACCACAACATGGGAGGAAATGAACGTGTGACTTCCGATATCCGAATGATGACCGATGTGGTTACCGCTCCACAACGTGACATTATCGCCAATATGCGAAAATGGTTGGATCGTATTGTCTTCAAGAATAAAACAATTGCGTCCGAAGGAATGCCCGTTGAGGACCGTTGCGCTAGAGCTGATATAGCTTGCAAGATCGTAACCGAGAGCAAGCCCGGCCTCGAATTTCTCCTTGCGGATTTGATTGAGCTTGGAGTAGCTGAGCGCGACGAAAAGGGCATGGTTAGACGGGGGATAGCGATCAAGGACGTTTTCGAAGGCAACCACCGGCAGGCCACAAAACTCTCGGTTAGTTAAATAGGCTTCGTCCACAGTGAACGCGACCACATCATAATCGCTGTCATTTTCGAAATAGTAATGCGCGAGTTGAGCGATATCACCTGCCCCAAAAATGATGAGCTTCTGCGTCATAGCTACTTCCTCACAATCATCGTAAACTCGTAGAGCTCATAGTCATGCAACAAAGCCACCTGCCGGGAATAGCGCCGTTTGCAAAGATCGAATAAGTCCAGCGGATTGGCATAGAAAAGATCACTCCGCATCCGGTCTGCATCAGAATAGGATGTTAGACAATTGAAAGAAAAACCTGCCCGGGTGGATATATTCATCATGTCCAGTGTTTCCACCAGATATGCAAGCCACTCCTCGTCCGTCCGACCAAGGCGCACATTGAAAATTCCCGACGCTACGGAATAATCGACGATCTCACCTGGCGAGTTACCCAACCTAAAGGTGACGTTCTGCGAGGCGGCGATGCGCGAACGGGCTGCTTCAATCATCGGCAGTGCAATGTCGACACCTATATACCGGGTGGTATGTCCCAACTGCGAGAGGTGGTCAAGCAAGGCTCCGTATCCGCATCCTATATCGGCGATAGAATACGGTTGCGAAGAATCGACCACCTTGAGAAGTTGATTAAAGCGCATGAGCTGGCCCGCCTGGCTGTTCCAGTCTACACCCGCTGCCGTTTGGCCATGTTCGGCGATCCGCTCCGCGTAATAGTTAGCGACATCCTTCAGGATGTCATTACTCGATTCAACCATGAATGTCCTACCACCTGTAAGGGCGCTGATGTTTAACGGCGCTGATTGGCCCCGAAAATTCTTATGAATGCATTTCCAGCCCCGCCATTCAAGGAAATATCGGCCCCGCGTCCGGTCGTCGATACCGCTCTGGGCGCTCGCATTTGTGAGGGACCAGCAACATCTCGTGTCCCCATTTGGTCATTTGCGGTGAGCCGATTGCCCCGTCCGAATACTCACCTGACGAGGTATCTGCGATTGACTCGGACGATCGTCAAAATGAACTCCGGTGTGGGTCATGCCACTTGGTAGTCACTCCGGCAATATCTCGTCCACCGCAGCGCGACAACCTACCGCCCGGCGGGCGACGTTGGAAAGTCCCCCAACTTTTGTAAAGCGCGAGAATATTTTCGGCTAGTTCTCCGAAGAGTGTCGTTGAGAATAGATATCTTGAATGATTGAGCGGGGCCTATCCTTCACCTCTTCGAGGATCTGTTTAACATAAAGGCCCATCAGCCCCGTAAAAACAGCATTCAAGCTGAAGAAAAAGACCACGACGGCCATAAGGGACGACCAACCATCTTGGACCGGCCCGGTCAGCGCCCGCAACACAACAAACCCGCCGTAAACGATACCTAAGAGAGCCGTCATCAAGCTGAAGCATAGCATTAATATCAATGGCTTGGCCGAAAACGTCGTAATCGCAAGGGCGGTCAGAGCAATTCGCCTTCCTAGCGAATAGGTCGTATCCGAAGTGCTGGTTTTCACAAAAGGGAACGACGCCTGGGGATAGCCGGCGAGCATGCTAAGTGGAACGAAAACAGGGTTTTTGTCGCGAAATTTAAGTAGAGCGGATACATAACGACGGGTCATCAATCGCATCGTTGATACGTTTTCGGGTATGCGTACTTCGCTCAACGCGGAGAACAGCCAATAAAAAACGTGCCCGGATATCCGCTCCATCCGGCCGCCTTTCCGACGTTCCTGCAGCCCGTACAGGCAATCAACGGCTTTTCTCTGCAGAACCTGCGCCATTTCCGAAAGCAACTCGGGTGGTTCCTCGAGATCGCTGTCAATTAGGAATATTAAGTCGCCCTGAGCGTGCTCCAAACCGGCGAGCATTGCTTTATGATGCCCGAAATTTCTGCTCAAGCATAACAGCGAAATCCGAGCGTCGCGCTCAACCCAATTTCGTACGATGTTCGCCGAACCGTCTGGACTGCCATCGTCGACAATCACGATTTCAATATCATCCGACACCGCTTCTCCCGCAGCCAAGGCACGTTGGATGAACTCATCGATAGTGTCCATTGACCTAAATAGGGTGGTAACAATGGATAACTTGCGTGTCATGGAACTCATTTGACTTTCGGCAACCGAGACTTGAACCAGTCCCCAACTGAACGGAATTCTTCCAGGCCGTAACCCAGTATTTTCTTTTGCTGGTCTGTAAAATCTGGAGCTTCGCCCAGCACAGAAGGAATATGGAATTGCTGACGCAGCATAGGAATCGTGAAGACGTGATTGATGGCGCGACGATTTTTGTCGGTGTTATTGGTGCTGCCCGCGTGGTAAACCATGCAGTCCAAGACAATGAACGTTCCTCGTTTGACGGTCACATGGGTCTCCAAACGCCGAACCACTTCGTCAGGTGGAAACGCTTCACGATGATGGGTTCCAGGGATCACGCGTGTGGCGCCATTGTCGATGGTAAAGTCGTCTAATGCAAAGAGTGCATTGATAGCGAGCGGCCGAGAGCTAGTGAAATGTTGATACGGCAAATCTCTGTGATACTGGGCCTGGTGATATTTGCTTTGGTGGCCACGGTTTATCAGGCCGTTCACTTGGTTCAGGATAAAGTAACCGCCAAGGAGCCGCGACAATAAGTCATGAAGTGGCCGATTGAAAACGACCTCCCAGAACTTGGGGCGTACCATCGGAAGGAGGCGAATCGTATCACGCTCGCTAATCTTGTTAAGATCATAACCTTGTCCTGATGCCTCGGTATCGTATTCTAACTCCGCTGTATTGAACAACCGCGAGAGTTCATCGAGCTGAGACGCGGTCAATCCGGAATCTAGCGTGGTGTATCCCAGTAGCCTGACCTCCTCGGCCAGGATATCGTAAATGTCGTTTGCTTCAGTGGCCGCAATAACGCCGTAGCGAGAAATTTCCGTCATGGGATCAGATCCTGCCTTGCGATTTCGAGAGAATGAAAGATCTGGACATCCTCCGATCTAAAACGATCTCGGACAAGCGGCCAGCTTCGCTCATGCACAGCCGCAATCAGAGGCAATCTTGGAAGGCTTAAGAAGTCTTTGACTGATACAACGGGTTTACCATAGAAATCCGCCTCTACCGGTTGATCCCTTACAAAAAACTCTGCGTTTTCGATCACGGAGGGGCTATAGGCATGAAGAAGGTCTGAATACTCACCCGTGCCGAAGACGCCATACTTCCGGCCCTTGAGCGCCCCGCTGGTCGTGTCTTGTACCTTGCTCCAGGTGTTGACATACTCTACGCGTTCTTGAGAAAGAACCTCGAAGCCGCGAGCCTGATTGTCAAGGTCAGCGTCGCCGAACCGCAGCAGGTAAACCCTAAAGCCCTGCAGGCCGCCCGTTAAAGGGGAGTTTGCGACAATCCGCAGGTTTGCGCCCGCCGCCATCATCGCCAAGGAAGCGGGTGTAAAGTTGGAAATGTGATCGTAAAAGAGCAATTCCGACCCCACAATCTCTCCGTCGGGACAAATGACGACAATATTTCCCGTCTTATGGATGACGCGCCGGCATGCTTGTAAAAAACCGCGGGGATTACGTGTGTGCTCGATCACGTTAACTGACAGGCAAAGATTGTAATCGGGGGCGGCCTCCTCGAACTGCTCAGCAAAACCCTGGTGGATGGAGATTCGATCTCCCACGTTAGAACGCGCATTCGCGGCTACCCGGGAACTAGGCTCCACGCCGGTCGCAATTTGAGCGCCAAGCCTATCGGTCAACTGACTGAGCAACGTACCGCTGCCACATCCAAACTCTATGATTTTGGCGAAATTTGCTTCATTCCCCAGCTGATGCGTCAAGAAAGCTTCTATCTGACGGCTATATTCGGCAGAGCGCGCAGCCTCCGCTACCGGGTCTCGCAGGCCGATCGAATAATCGGCACCATAAATCTCTTTTATTTGCTCTTCTGAAAAATTCTTTGCGTGGAAGCCATGGCCGCAGTTGTTACA
Source organism: Neorhizobium sp. T6_25 (assembly GCF_002968555.1). Taxonomy (NCBI): domain Bacteria; kingdom Pseudomonadati; phylum Pseudomonadota; class Alphaproteobacteria; order Hyphomicrobiales; family Rhizobiaceae; genus Neorhizobium; species Neorhizobium sp. T6_25. The sequence goes on along the minus strand of NZ_PVBL01000014.1, from coordinate 11,774 downwards.
AGAACTGCGCTCAAGAGGATTCGATACCACCTTGCCGTCGCTAACCATCGAGCGGGCTGCATGCGGAATGGGTAGATTCCTACAATCTGCTGATCCACATGCGGGACAGCTAGAAAAATATTCCGTCAAGCGAAGTCCCCCGCAATGCTTGCTAGCGGTCCGCAATATCGCAATCTTGCCACCACGCGCAAGCCTTAAAAATGTGGGAGGTTGGCGCCAATAGCCGGTACACTTTCCTCTTTCCTCGCGCGCACACGAACGCTCTAAAGAGTATTGCGGCACCGGAAACGCACGCGAACGGTCCAAGTGTCAACCCACGGCTCTCACGCAGGATCAAATTCCTCACCCACGGTATTCACATGGCGAAGCGCCGATCACCCCTCGTTCCTTAGTTCCGGGGAATTGGCAAAAGTCTCGAAACTTAGCGGTGCCGAATCAGCTACGCCATCCTCGAGCATCGCAATTCATCAGCGGGCCCGAAATTTGACGCTGTGACAGAGTCATTTTAAGTACCTCATGTGATTTCGCGAGTCCCTTCCACAGTTAAAGAGAAGATCGAGGATCGTCACTCCATGAACGAATTCACCCCAGAGCTGGGGGTACCTAGGATAGCCGGCATAGTCAAACCATGTAAGCTTTATTCCTCGTTCTTGAAAGACTTCCTCATCTACGTAGTCTTTTGCCGCGGGGCCAGATACGTACTCCGTGCCACCCGCTTGAGCACAAAGCGCAGCCAGACGCTCCGTTTTTCCATCTACTAAAGTGTAGTCCCATGAGTGGGAAATTGTAGTTTGGATTGAGAGATAATTGCAGATTGCTTCGATGAATCGACGATTGAGCGGGGTAAGGTAGCTTGGCGGTTCATTTAGGTAAAGGGGCTCCAGCCACATAGCAATTTCCTCAAAATGTGGAGCACGTCGATAGTTCTGGATCAGACTCTTCCAGTGGACGCTCGCCCATTCGGAGCCTTCTACCTCAGTTTCTCGGATTTTCTGGTGGTACCTTCCCTTAACTTGAACGGGGACCGTGAGCCATTGAACCCCCTGTGGCGTCTTGATCTGATTGCGATTGCGCCAATCACGCCGCGTATATTGCATGTCGTCGTAGAGGATAAACTCATCCACAGCAGCGATCATATCGAAATAACCCTTCCACGGGATATAGTTTGACTGGACGATGGCCACCTTCTTCACTTCATTTCCTTCGCTCGAATAGCTCGACAGGCGTTCAAAACCTCACTCGGTGCCGTCGGTTTGTAAAGCTCTTGAGTACGGCTACCATCATAGCCGCCTGCACCTGGGGCTGTTCGCCAGGTACCTACCTGCTGGTAGGCTTCAGGAAAAGCTGCTCCCAAACTCGGCATCAGTTCCACCGGAATGCTGCGCGGACCGCCGGGCTCGAACAGAATCCAAGCTGCTGCAATCCTTTCGCACGCAACATGTTCCAGCGCTGCTTTGGCCAGCTTAAGACTGCCCGGATATCCGCCTATGGTCCAAGCCTGGCCGATGCTCTCGGCCCCGATAGCATGAAGGATGCCAGGGGACTGGCCTGATAGATCGATAACGGGAGTGCCGAGTTTGAAGCCGCTGCTTTGAGCAGCAGCCACGGCGTCAGCTATATAAGTCGCGGACCCCGCTGATAGTACCAATGCGGATCGATGCGGCCCGATTTCCAAAGTAGTTTCGTTGAGTCTGAGTGGCTGAGTTTGGCGCTGTGGCTGCTCAAGCCCCGTCTGCAGGAGAACTGCCGTGACAGTCTGAGCAGCCAGCGCAAGCGGTAACGCAAATGACCAGCTTCCACGTTTACGAACAACTGGCCGCAGCAGCGTTGTACCCGCAAGCAGCCAGAAGATTCCCGCCCAGGCTCCATTCTCCCAATAATTCCTGTTGGTTCCAAACGCATAAAGGTGAGGCATTACAAGAAAGAGGAGGGCCACGGCCCATTGCGCCGCGGAGATATTTATCAAGGGCTTCGGTCTGCCGAATATTAGACCCGTCAAAACGGCGGCAAATACAACCCCAAACGTCAAAAGTCCCTCAAATTCTCCCAGACCAGCAGTTGCGCGAACCTGGCCAAAGGCCAGTAATGCAGTGGCGGCAAAAAATCCAGCAGATATGAATAGGGAAGCGATCACTCCTTTCGGTTTTTCTGACAAGGCACCCCAAATCGCCGCGAGTGTCGACAATCCGACAAAAAGAATCGCTAGTTGGCCCGGCGTACGAACTCGAAAATTGTCGATCCGTAGAATCTGTCTCACGGTATGACCGCCACCGAGATATGTGGCAAAATCGACCCCAAGCTGCAGTCGTTTTGCAAACCCCGATATAGATCCGTCAATCATCAGTGCGCTAAACAGAAGAAGGCCGACAGTAGTCGCCGCCATAAGCAACATCAATCGAAGCGAGAGCTTGCGTGACACCAGGAGACAAATGAAGATACCGACCGCCAATGCAACTGCCGTGCTTGGTTTAGCCATGAAGGCCAACCAACCACCAATACCAATAATGATCCATCCCGCTGAGCTCTTATGAGTGTTTGCTTTTTCGGCTAGAAGCAGACCGATCGCAGTGGTCAGGAGTGCCTGAAATGCGAGGCTGTTATAATTTGGGGTAGCCAACCAAGTATCGAACAGGATGAGCGAACTGACACCCAACCCTGCGGCAGTGACATGCAGAGCGACGCGTCCTCGTTGAACCTCAGGCGCCAGTGACGTCAGGTAGGTATGAGCCAAAGCCCATCCCAGTCCGAAGGTGATTACTATGTTGGCTTGCCTCAGGGCGGCGATATCACCACCCACAAGGATATAAAGAGGACGATAGATGAAACCAAATTGTGATGCCGAAACCTGGTAGTTGAACGGGTTTGACATCCAAACTATGTAAGAGCTTTCATCAGTAAAGTCGAGTCCATAGGACGTATATCCGAGAATCCAGCTCAGGATCGCGAGCGTGCCCATCACAGTGACGATCATCATTGCATAGCGCGAAAGGGCCACAACCGAACTATTGTTCTTTTCTCTTAGGGGCACTCGACTACTCACTGCTCAACGATCGACTGAAGGAACTCATATCTGTCTACCCACGATCACCGGCTCCATCCTGAGTAGGTGAGACCTCTTACTGCGTTTCCATTGATGATTCCATCCATTCGATTAGGGGGAAGAATGGCTTTTCGCGGAGTGAGCGTTAACGGTACAGGTTGAATCTGCGCCCTTCATGTACCGGTAGTGACATCACAGTGGAGGGCCGCCGGGGACGAGAACGCCGAACGGTCGATCATCCCCGACATTCATGAAGCAAGTTTGCAATTTGGCTACGGCGCAGCGACATCGAAGCGGAAGCCTTTACGTCGCCTATCCGCAGCCGCTCGGCTGCGCGGCTGTAGGAATCGGCATCAAACGTCCGGAGCACTTCTGAGTTTTCCGGTACCCTCAAGATTTTCGTGACCGGTGTCCTTGGAGAAGATCGAGCCAACGAAATCCTTGCGCGCGATCAGGCCTCATTTGCGATGTCGCGGATAGGCCAACCAGTGCCTTCTTAACTTCGGCCGTCGACCTAGCCTTCTGGATGGGGGTCAGCCCGTTTCTAAAGAAATCGAAGGCGTCTGATTTACGCGGCTGACTCACGTCAGCGTCGTAGAATCCGTTTTCAAAGGGCACCAAAAGATCGGCTTGAGCGACGAACGGGGCATCGATGGCGGGAACCTCAAGGCGTTCTCGCAAAATCACCAACGTGAACCTGTTGTGTCCTGCTAAATCGCGGAGAACCCTGGCAGCTTTCAAAACCACATCTGGCGAATATTCATCGACATCTTCAGGCGCTAGATTGTATGACCTGACGGCATTCGTCCGTAAGAAGACAACGTGGGACGCCGCCTTACAATGAGCCTTTAGACGATCGAAGCGTCGTGCGTATCTCTCGCCGATCTCCCGGATGCTGATCTCCGGATTTACGTCATGCTCATGAGGGAAGCGCATGGCATATCTTGTGATGTAGTAAGAGGTTCCGCTTGCGGCGTCTGCATCTATGGGGGACGGCTCGAAACCCTTTAAGCTGTCGATAGAGAACTCGTCAATGAAATCAAGAAGGCGCGAGAAGCGGAAGCTATTTACCCAATCTATCGGGTAAGAGCCTTTCTGAATCCCGATCTTTCTGAGAGTCCAACTAACGTAACAGTTGTAGCCCATAGACACTATTAGCGTCCCGCCCATCCCAAGCACGCTCTCTTCCATTGAAGACCCAGCAATACACTCCAAATAGGTGGCGTCAAGCCCACGCCTTCGGCTCGCCTGCGCTTAGTGCCTATCGCCCCTGTCGACGGTTTCTCGCCATCTCTGACGGCTAGACGATCGAGCAATCGTAGACGAATTCAGAGATCCTTGCAGCCTTCGTTGACACGCGATTTTGTAGCCGCGGATCTGTGCAGTATAGCACAACGATCAGGATGAGATCCCACCTTGTTTACCGTTGCGTACTGCGGGCAGTGATGACGCTAATTGGAATGCCCTTTTGGGATTGATGTTGGTGAAGGGAACCGGCATAAGCAGACGTCTTGTTATGCGGGATTTTCGATGAGCTACGAGACGGTTGTTGAGCCGTGCAAAAGCAGCCGGCTTCCGGTTCTGGACGGCCTACGCGGATGGGGGGCCGTTTTCGTCGTACTTTATCACGTGTTCTCCGAAGGTTTGCCCGTCACTGCAGCTAGCGGCCAATTTCTGCGCCATCTCTTGCCCTTCAACGGCCCGTTCGCGGTGCTGATCTTTTTTGCAGTATCGGGAATCTCGCTGTCGATCGGGTATCTGGCGTCGAACGACAACAGCATCCTCATAGCGAGTGCTGCTTCGAGATATTTCCGGTTAGCCATTCCTATCCTGACCCTCTGTCTTGCAGTGCACGTAGTGATCGAGTTGGGGCTCTTGGCTCCTGCGGATCAGAGAATGGCGCCCTGGGGCCGCATTCTCGACTTTGACACGACACTAGCTCACGTCGTGCAGTTCTCACTGTTCGATGTGTTCTTCAATTACAGCCTGCGATGGACATACGCCGGGGCCCTTTGGACGATGAGCATAGAGCTCTTCGGATCGCTGCTGCTTTTTGCGATCCTGCTCACCATTGCTCGCCGCCCTCAGGGGATGGTAGCAATATTGCTTATCGCCTATCTGATCATGGATCGCGGAGCAACGGACGCATTCCGGCTCTCTTCTCTATTTTTGTTCGGCGCCGTCATCGCGTTCGCCATTCAACGCGAATGGGTACAGAGGATACCTGAAGCAGTAGCTGTTGCCCTTCTCTTGATAGGCGGATGCGCGCCGGCGTTTCTGCTGTCGATTGCCGACAAGTGGAACATGCTCGCGGCTTTGGCCCTAACGCTCGGATGCGTTGCGTCGACCCCAGTCAATAACGTTCTCTCATGCCGCTTCTCGCAGATGTTGGGAGAGATATCCTTCCCGCTCTATCTCGTGCACGGCCCGGTTATGTTGCTGATTGGTGAACCTCTGACGCGAAACTTCGGATTCTCGGAACCACTAAAACTGGCGATCGGCGTCCTCGTGGTTGTCGTCTCGATAGTTGTGGCTCTGCCTATGATAGCGATAAACAATGTCGCTGTCAGAATCTCCCGATCAATCGGCAAGGCGGCCGCATCATTCGTCATGCGGTTCGTTGGAGCGATACGGCTGAGAATGCTGGCGAAGGGGCCAACCGCTTAGGTTCTAGGCAGTGGACGGATTGCCGCATGTGGCCCCTTTGGGGTCCTAACTTGAGCTTAATCTGATTCATGGATTGCCGACTGATTTAGACATCAAGGAACAGGTGCGGGCCAAACCAGGTTACTCTGGGAATAGTGATCACCAAATACCGGAATGGGTAGGTCACGCACCGAACTGGCTCCCCGGACGCGCGCCGACTATCAGAAATGCTTCGACTACCTCCAAGCGATCGAGGACAGCCCTCGATACAGCAGGGATCGAATTCATAGACGGTGGCGTAAGGCTTCGGGATCCAGCTTAGACCCGACCCGCCTACTTCAGCACTCCACTCGCCAGCGCTCTTTGAATGCCACGGACGTCCGTGCCCTTCTTAAGTGTCTTGGCGATAGGCGCGCTGGAGCCGGAAACCCAAATCTTGAGCTCAGAATCGAGATCGAACGTCCCAGCCGTTTCGACCGAGAAGCGGGTGATCGCCTTGTAGGGAATCGACGTGTAGTCGACCTTGATGCCCTGGATGTCGACGAGGATGATGCGGGACTGAGTGAAGACGAAGAAGTCGCGAATCACCTTGAAGACCAATTGCGGCGTTTCGCCCTCAATCAAGACCCCGTCTAGGCGGCGCTTCAGGTCGTTTGGGTCTACCGTCGATCCATGCCCGAGAAGGCCGTCAAAGATACCCATATCACCCATCCCTCGTTTTTTCGTGGAAAGGTAGGAGTGAAGCGCGTCGCCGGCAAGGTCGCCCGCCGCATGGCTAATCGGTCTCGTGTTGCACGGACTTGTTTGCACCACCTGCACACCCGTTGAAATCATTGGGAATCTTTTGCAACATGCTGATAAGCCCAACTGCGCCAAACACTTGATTTCTTTGAGATAAAATGGTGCCCGGAGGCGGATTTGAACCACCGACACGCGGATTTTCAATCCGCTGCTCTACCAACTGAGCTATCCGGGCATCGAGGCTTTGAAGCCTTCCGGTCGGGACCGGCGGGGGCGTTTCCCCCGGAGCGAGCGGGGTTATAACATCTTGTTCGGCCATGTCCAGCGCCAGAGCCCACTTTTTTGACAGGTTTGCGAAAATCGCGATTTCCTGAACAAAAACAGGCGCGACCTCCCGGCTCAATCGTCCGAACTGTCGGCCTTGGTCTCGTCGTCGGAGACAGGAATGGCGTAGGCGCCCGTCAGCCAGCGTGACAGGTCCAGCGTGCGGCAACGGTCGGAGCAGAAGGGATAATGGTCGCGCGCCGACGGCCTGCCGCATTCCGGGCAGGGCCTCGTCTTCCTGAGCGGCTCGACCTTGCCGCCGGTCTTGATCGGTTCTGATGTCATCTTTTGAATACTCCTTTCTACAGGGGCATGGCGCATCCGGCAGCCTCCCAACGCCGATGACACCCTGCGGGCGCAGCCAAAGCACCTTTCGGCCTGCTCGATCGGCCTGCGCCGTCCGGACCCGCCTCTATCAGCCCTCCGGCCAGGCCGCCACCACGTCGAAGCCTTCGCCGGCCAGAAGTCCAGTCACCTCGAAAAGCGGCAGGCCGACGACATTGGTGTAGGAGCCGACGAGTTTCTGGACGAACGCTCCAGCGATACCCTGGATCGCGTAGGCGCCCGCCTTGCCGCGCCATTGCCCGGACGCGATATAGTTTTCAATCTCGCGGCTGGAAAGCCGCTTGAAGCGCACCTTGGTCTGCACCACCTTCTGGCGGAACTGGCCGCCGGGGGTGATGAGGCAGATGCCGGTATAGACCCAGTGGCCGCGTCCCGAGAGCAGGTGCAGGGCGGACGAGGCCTCCTGCGTATATTCGGTCTTTTCGAGAATGCGGCGGCCCACGGCGACGACCGTGTCGGCGGACAGGATATAGCTGTGCCGCCAGGCCGGATCGTTTCTGATCCCCGCCAACGCCGCTTCGGCCTTTTCGGTCGAAAGCCTGCGGGCAAGCGAACGCGGATGTTCGGATTTCTTCGGCGTCTCGTCGATATCCATCGGCATCAGCCGCGCCGGCGTGATGCCGGCCTGGTTGAGGAGGTCGAGGCGGCGCGGAGAACCGGAGGCCAGTATCAGCTTTTGTTCCAGCGCCATGAGAGCCCGCCGCGGATGATGAGGATTACTTGAAGCGGTAGGTGATGCGGCCCTTGGTCAGGTCGTAAGGTGTCATTTCGACGAGCACCTTGTCGCCGGCCAGAACGCGGATACGGTTCTTGCGCATGCGGCCGGCGGTGTGGGCAATGATCTCGTGTTCGTTTTCCAGCTTTACGCGAAACGTCGCGTTGGGCAGGAGTTCGGTCACGACGCCCGGGAATTCGAGGACTTCTTCTTTAGCCATCTATAGTTTTTCTTCCTGTGTTGGGTTGGGCCGGGGACGCTTTTTGCGCCCGCCCGGAAATTTGCGCGGAAACTACACAATCATGTCCGCTTTGTGAACCTCGCTTGAGCGCTATTCTCAATGTCGGTTCAAGCGGCCTGCGACGAGCGGTTTCAGGCGGTCTCGGCCGGATGCCGGCTGATGCCGGAAAGGCGCTCGTCGATCAACTTCCAGAGATGGTCGCGAACCTCCCGATAAGCATCCAGCATCTGGTCGCGGGTGCCTGTCGCAGCGGTCGGGTCCATGGTCGGCCAGTAGACCACATCCACGGCATTTGAACGGGTCAGTTCCAGCGCGGCATGGTGGGCTTCCGGCGTCAGCGTGACGATCAGGTCGAAAAAATCGTCCTCGAGCTCCTCCAGCGTACGCGGCTGATGGCGGCCGATCGAAAGCCCGACCTCCTCCAGTACCGCATCCACGAAGGGATCGCGCTCGCCGGAGCGCACGCCCGCCGACTGGACGTAGATATCGGGTGGCAGCAGCCGCTTTGCAATGGCCTCCGCCATCGGCGAACGGATGGCGTTGAAGCCGCACATGAAGAGAACGGCGCCCGGCCTTTTGGCTTTTGTCTCCAGGGCGAGCACGGCTTCCATGCTCAACCACGCCAATAGAGCACACAGACCAGCGTGAAGAGCCGCCGCGCGGTATCGAAATCGACGCGGATCTTGCCGTCCAGCCGGTCCATCAGCGTCTGCGAGCCTTCGTTGTGTACTCCGCGGCGGCCCATGTCGATCGCCTCGATGCGGCTCGGGGTCGAGGAGCGGATCGCCTCGTAATAGCTCTCGCAGATCATGAAGTAATCCTTGATGATCCGCCGGAAGGGGGTCAGCGACAGGATATGGGTCGCGACCTGCTCATCTTTGTCCGTGGTGATGCCGAGCATCAGCTTGGCATCGACGAGCGAGAGCTTCAGCTTGTAGGGGCCGCCGGCATGGCCGAGCGGCTCGAAGGAGTTTTCCTCGACGAGGTCGAAGATGGCGACCGCCCGCTCGTGTTCCACATCGGGCGTCGAGCGCCCGATCGAGTCGTCCAGAACGACATCGCAGAGACGGTAGACCGCGGACCCCATCCGTCAGCCCTCGTCGTCGAGGGGCAAGCCGTTCAGGCGGATCGCAACGGAACGGGCGTGGGCATCGAGGCCTTCGGAATGAGCAAGCGTGATCGCCGCGGGCGCAAGCTGGCGGAGCTGATCAGGCCCAAGCCGCAAAATAGAGGTGCGCTTGACGAAATCGAGCACCGAAAGGCCGGACGAGAACCGCGCCGAGCGCGCGGTCGGCAGCACATGGTTGGACCCGCCGACATAGTCGCCGATCACTTCAGGCGTATGGCGACCGATGAAGATCGCGCCGGCATTGCGGATGCCGGGCAGCAGCGCGTCGGGATCGGCAACGGCAAGCTCCAGGTGCTCGGCGGCGATGCGGTTGGCGAGCGGCAACGCCGCCTGCAGGTCCGGCACCAGGATGACGGCGCCGAAATCGCGCCAGCTGGCCGCTGCGGTTTGAGAGCGCGACAGGGTCTTCAGCTGGCGTTCGACGGCCGCCTGCACCGCCTTGCCGAGCCCGGCATCATCGGTAACGAGGATCGACTGCGCGCCGGCATCGTGTTCGGCCTGGGCGAGCAGGTCGGCCGCCAGCCAGTCCGGATCGTTTTCGCCGTCGGCGATGACGAGGACTTCCGAGGGACCGGCGATCATGTCGATGCCGACGGTGCCGAAGACATGGCGCTTGGCAGCCGCCACATAGGCATTGCCGGGGCCGACGATCTTTGCGACCGGGTCGATCGTCTCGGTGCCATAGGCGAGTGCCGCCACGGCCTGGGCGCCGCCGATGCGGTAGATCTCGGTGACGCCGGCGATGCGGGCGGCGGCCAGTACGGCCGGATTGATCGTTCCGCCATTCGCCGGCACGACCATGACCACCCGCGGCACGCCGGCGACCCTCGCCGGCACCGCGTTCATCAGCACAGAACTCGGATAGCTCGCGGTGCCGCCCGGAACATAGAGCCCGACCGCCTCGACCGCCGTCCAGCGGGAGCCCAGACCGACGCCGATCGCGTCCTCGTAGATATCGTCCTTCGGCATCTGGCGGGCATGGTGGCGCTCGATGCGTTCGGCGGCGAACTTCAGGGCATCGATGACCTTCCGGTCGGTCGCGGCAAGCGCTGCGTCGATCTCGGCCTCGGTCACCTTTATTCCGACCTTGGCGAGGTCGATGCCGTCGAAACGGGCGGAGTAATCGATCAGCGCTTGGTCGCCGCGGGCGCGCACATCGTCGATGATGGCGCGTACCACCGCGTTCACGTCCTCCGAGACCTCCCGCTTGGTCGAGAGAAATGCGGAAAACTTCGCCTCAAAGTCCTGCGACGCCTGATCCAACCAGATTGCCAAGCGGGTATCCCTTCCAGCTCAAAAAACGATGTTATCCCGGTCGGGCCGTTCGGGCAAAGGGGCCAGATCAGGGATGACGGGGCTTCGATGCCGTTTCCCATGCGCCGCCGACATCCGCAAGAGCAACTTCGATGCATTCGACGTCGAGCGCAATCGTCGATTTGCCGGACAGGACCAGTTCGATCGTGCCTTCCGGGCCGTCACCCTTCTGCGAGAAGGTGATCGCCAGCAGCGACAGGACCTCGTCCTTGCGGCCGCGGTTGATGCCGGTAGAGCGCACCGCCTCGACCCGCTTGAAGACGATCGCCGCACGGCGGCGTTCGAACCCCTTGCGCTGCTTGGCCGCGGCGTTCTCCCAGACGAAGCGGTTCGCCGCGAGCGAGAAGTTGCGCTCGGGCTGCGACCAGCGCACGTCGCCCACCTTGAAGACCGCATCCTGCATATGGGCGGAAATGACGCCTAGGTCGTCCGTATCGAGGGCCAGCAGCTTCAAGTCGGTCATCGCTTCCAATATCCATCCAGAGGCGCGTATCACGCGAAAGTTCCTGGACTTGAGATAGGATGTGGCGAGGCAAGAAGCAACGGCGGAGCGCAAGACAGAACGCACCTTTATCCGCACCGACGGATGTGTCGGCACGGTTGAAGGGGGATGGGGCAGGCAGGAGCATTGGGTAGTGATGTGAGTTAGGTTTGCGCCTACCCCGATCGTCTCTTGCGGTTTGCGGAGGATTTCCGCGCCCTCCACCCCCCGCTTTGACAACCTCATCGGAAACGGGCGCTTTCGAACCTTGGTGAGGCAGCCGGTTCGCGAACCCGGTTCCCATCCGATGATGCGGCCATTATCGCCCGGCACCTTGACCGCGGGGATGTCGACGAGGCGAGAAATCTGCCAAGTCGTTGACGAAACACGACGACAAATGCCGTCTAGGCCCGGGGGCCTGGGGGCATCGCAGATGCCGGAACACACTCCGCCTGCCGGTCATCTCTCGCCCAAGAGAGGGCGATGGGGTGGTGCGCGGACCGGCAGCTTTACGCTGTCAGCGGGCATTTGAGGCCCGGAACGGATTGCCGTTAGACAGGGAGTTAAGCCTTCTGATCGGTCGTCTAGTCCGAATGCTTCATTGACGGTGTGCCGCCCCGGCGTAGCATCGCTTTGGCTAAAACACATCGGGCTGGGGCTGGCGTATCTATGGAGGGTGCCATGCAGGAACCTGATATGCAGAAACTCGATGCACTTGTCGGTCGGCTGGTGGGCGATCTCGGCGCTGGCGTGTCCGGCGTTCTTGTCGTGCTTGGCGACCATCTCGGCCTGTTCCGG
>NZ_PVBL01000013.1:0-161625 GCF_002968555.1 Neorhizobium sp. T6_25 | reverse complement strand
AACCGACACTGCCAGCTATCCGACGCGCCGTCATAGCCGCGCTCTCAAACCACCATCCACCACAACGATGTCCACACTGCCGTATCAGGTTCCAAATGACGCCAAAATCAATTCTGCCAAAGTAGTGCTAGGGTGTATCCGCGTGTCAGCCTAAGGGCTTTGAGGCCTGCAATCGCGGAAAAGCTGGTTGGTTTGTCTGTTATCGCGTTCACGGTTGTTGCCTCTTATCATTGACAGAGCATCGAAACTCCCTCGAACGTCCTCGGTTCCGCTGAGGCGTCAATTTCGGCCGAGAGACCGTCTCGGCAGTCTCAGCGTGGAAGGCGGGCTCCAAGACCCCCTCTAGAGGTACCGCCTGTTCGTCGAGGTCTCCGGTCGGGTGAATTTTAGGGGACCGCTAGCTCGGTCGCCCGCCGCCCATCAGCCATAAGACGATCAGGATGACCCCAACGATCAGCGCCTGGATGAACACTCGAAGCTGCATGAGCCTGTTAGACGTGTTCTCCGTCCTTCCTGCGGTTCGATCGTAAAACAACTTCGTGATAATCATCAGTCCAACAGCGCTGATGATGATGGCGAGGATAACAGACCAGGCGCTCATCGCCCGCCAGTCGTGCTGTCGTCCGGTGATGTCAGGCCATCGAACCGACTTTCCTGAACCGGTCCTCGTGTCAGGCCCGGCAATTCCCGCGCAATCTCAATGACGGTGTAGGCCTTTTCGTCGCGAAACGCGCTGGCATGCGTCGTCATCACGTCCTCGCCAGGAAGCGACGCGGTTTCGAGAAATTCTCCTTCGTGTCCGGCGGCAACAATGCGAGCGTCGCCAGCTGTCCGTGCCGCTACCAGAACCGACCCATGACTCGGTGCCTTGTCCCATCGATAATCGGTTGGGGGTGCAACAGGCACCAGGCGGTACACATTCAGCATCTCACCATCATCGGTACCTGACGCCAAGGTGGCAGCATCGGCGATCTGGGCCTGGCTTTCGACGGACTTGCCGAATTCCGTGCCGCTCACAGCGTTGTTCTTGGTGCCTCTTTGATTGTCTCGCGTAGCGTTCGACATTTTGATTCTCCTCTAAGTCCGCACTAACGATGCTTCCTGGCTGTCGTTCCGCAGACGACGGTTGATCCATTCGACGGCAACGGTCTTGGTGCGGGCCGCCAGCCTAGTCGGGAAGCGTTCGAAGCCGCGAGGCCCTTCCGGAACGACCAAAAAATCCGAATTCCCGGCGGCGTCCTGCCAGTGGGCATGCATCGACCGCCTGTCGCCGATGATCGGATCGAGTTCTCCAGCAATGAAGAGCGCTGGCGGCATTCCGATTGAGTCGGCCAGCAATGGCGACACAATCCGATCATCTACGCCGAAGGAGGGGGAGCCTTCGAGCAATCGGTCCACGTTTCTTGCTGCACCTTGAGGGTCGATAACGAGGCTGTCGGATGTCGTTCTGAGACTGGCGTGACCAGCGAAGTCGAGCCCCGCAGAACGAGATAAAACCGTCGACGGTCTCAATTGACCGGTCGCGAGACAACTGAACGAGAGCAGAGGCTGCGAGATGTGCACCCGACGATTCACCTTCCACGAAAAGTCTGTCGACGCTGAATTGGGATAGGCTATTCAGCGCCCATGCGACGAAGGCATGAGCGTGCGCGCGAGGTCGTCGTCTCTCGCCAGATGGAAGTCAGCGCTAGCGATAGCGATACCGCATCAGCCGCCGTGCCCGGGCCACGTCTTTGATCGTGGCATCCGGGTCATAGTTCATCCACACGGTGCCACCAGGCTGGGTTACGAGCAGGTTCTGTTCCTCGTCATGGTCTCGTAACCGTGCTTCCCGACGGCTGGTTGACGGGGTTTTGGTTTCCGCTCCCTCCATCGGCATGAGGGGTCCGGTCAGTCGGGGCCATTCCACCAGAAGGAGTGGTGGTGGTCGCTTGAGGGCGCGGAGTATTTTCCCCGGCCGGGGGTGTTGTGGTCCGCTCAGAGGGTGCGTCGGTTGCTTCGCCCCACCATTCAGCTGCACCCCACGCCAAGAAGGCAAGCACGAGACCACAGATCAGGACCACGAGGACTGGCCGCCCCGTGCGGCCTTGCCGAGCTTCCGTTGCGGTTTCTGTCAGAGTGAAGTCAGGACGTGTTCCATCAGGCATGGTCGGTCTCCATTGGGACGCTTCGAACATTCCGGATCAGAGTAAGTTCCCTGGGTGCGCCGCCGGGGGAAGGGGCTGCGAAGATCGGATAAGTCGCTCTTCTTCTTGGTCGATGGCGCCGCGACCAGGCATTTCATGTCGTTCGACCACCCGAATTTACCTTCACGCTGCCTTGAAGATGCTCCCTGTAAGCAACATCTAATGCTTACGATTTGAGACAACATGTCTCTTGCGGCTGATCGTACAGGCGTAACGCGTAGCAGGCCATTTCTTGGTTGCAACCCGCGTACGCTTCACCAAATCCCGTCGATGTCATCCTTGGCCTACTCCGGTCGAGCGATAATTCATGCTGGAAAAAATGAGAGTTCAAGTTCAGGAAATCACTCCAACTCAAGCTAAACTTCTTCAAGCTCACAGATCGCGCCAGGCCCGCTATGCTTTTGCATCACGCAGAGTGGGGGCAAACAAGCTGAGAGAGATCGAGGTTTCTCATCGATTGCCGATGTGGAAGAGCTTAGCAACCCTCTTCGACGCCCATATTCGCGCCTACCAATTCCACCTGGCGAATAAATGCGTTCGGCGGGAGGTGAAATACATCAAACAGCGGTGCGGAGAGCTGGGTGTCCAATATCGCGATGTAGTTGGTCGATCTGCTATAAAACGGGTGGTGGCAGCCCGCCGCCAATTGATGTGGGAGGTGCGCGAGAAATTTGGCCTGGCTTACGCCGATGTCGGAAGAGCCTTCGGTGATAGGGATCAGTCCACGGCGATGAGTGCTATCAAAGTCCATGAGACCTGCGAGGCTAGCGAGCGGAATTCCAAAAAGCAGCCCTTGTGGAACAAGTGATCATATTGGTGACCAGCATGTGGGACGGGAGCCGTGTTGGGACATCCTGGTGACTTTGGGACAATTTGGTTGCGTTCCCACACGACGTTCCGTTTCTACAGTGTCCTCGAACAGTCTTGGGATCATTCGCTAGTTCCATAATTTACCTTATGCGATAACTGTATGTAGCGGGGCAGATTCCATTTTCAAGTGCGACATTCCAATAACATCAATGGCTTCGCCTTGGAGAAATTTGCATGTCGCCCTGCTATTCGCAACTCACCCTGTCCGATCGCCGCCATCTGTATCAGTTAAAGGAACGCAAGCTGCCGGTTGGTGAGATCGCCCGCCAACTCGGCCGTCATCGTTAGACCATATATCGCGAGCTCAAGCGCAACACGTTCCACGACCGCGAGTTTCCGGAATACACTGGTTACTTCGGGACAATCGCCAACGACATGAGCAAGGAGCGCCGCCGACGGCTGCGCAAGCTCAGACGACATCCACAGCTGCGCGACCTGATCATCGACCGATTGAAGGCCAAAATGGTCACCGGAACAGATTGCCGGTCGGCTGCAGACTGACGGGATCAGCCCAGTCAGCATCTGCCCGGAAACGATCTATCGTTTCATCTATTGCAAGGAAGATTATCCGCTTGGCCTTTACGAGCACCTGCCTGAACGTCGTCGCCGGCGTTTGCCGCGTGGATCCCGCAAGCCGCGTGGCGGCCTCATCCCGTTTGAGTGCCGGATCTCGCAACGACCTGATTTTGTTGATGATCGTTCCGAGTTCGGTCATTGGGAAGGCGACCTGCTGATCTTCAAACGCGAGCTTGGCGAGGCCAATATCACCTCGCTCGTCGAACGCAAGAGCCGTTATACCGTGATAATCAAGAACCGCAGTCGCCACTCGCGGCCGATCATGGACAAGATCATCAACGCGTTCTCGCCGCTGCCGTCTTTTGCCCGTCGCAGCTTTACCTTCGACCGCGGTACCGAGTTTGCCGGCTTCCGGGCCTTGGAAGACGGGATCGGTGCCAGGAGCTGGTTCTGCGACCCGAACTCACCTTGGCAAAAAGGTGCTGTGGAAAACGCCAACAAGCGAATCCGCCGCTTCCTGCCTGGTGACACCGACCTATCCAACATCACACAGCAACAGCTCGTCGACCTCGCCCATCATCTGAATGCGCAACCACGCAAATGCCTCGGATATAAAAGACCCGCCGAAGTGTTCATCGCCCATTTGCGTGAAACAGGCTGATCCCCTACCCTCCAATCGCGTATGTTTGCACTTGGCGTAGATTCTCTACCGCAAAGTTAGAATGTCCTAATTCAGCAAAGTTAGAGTGTCACACTCCCCGCGTTTAATAGCGCGGAGACGAGCAGATGGGATTGATAGCGATGAGCGAACGCGATCTGCAGCGCATCGAGGCCGTCGATCCGGCGGACGCTGTCGATCAGCCGTTCGTCGACGCCGGCCGACCATTCGTTGAGGAGACAGAGGGCGCTCGACCCGTCGCCGGGGAGCGCCCTCATCCATCCCGGACGACCGCGCGCGACGGAGGGTTGTCGCTGCGGCGGTCATCGATACGGGGTGTGACCGATAGATGAGCATGGCATACCACCAATGCAAGTTACCGGAGCCCGTGCTCGGCGAATGGCAGCTATGCGTTGCCTGGCGATGGTCCGATCACCATATGTGAGGGATGAAATGACTTCTAAGAAGGAAGGCCATGCTCCTTTGCTACATCACCGATCAGCGACCGGAGCCAACGGTGCGCCGGGTCGCTGCGGTAGCGGACATGCCAGGCCAGTTCCACCGGGAACGTGCCGAGGTCGACGGGGGCTGGTAGAACCTTCAACCTTTCGTCCCGCGCGAGACGCTGGCAGATCAAGCGCGGCAGCGTCGCGCAGTAGTCGCTGACGGCGACCATTTCCGGAACGGCCAGAAAATGCGTCACCGATACGGCGACGTCACGCTTGAGTCCCTTCTGCTGCAACGCCTGGAACAGGCCTGCTCGCATCCTGCCGGGCGGGAGAACATTGACGTGTTTCATGCGCTCGTACTGCTCCTGAGACAGGCTCTCGCCGACCTCCGGATGATCTTTCCGCACCACACAGGCAAGCCCATCGTCCATCAAATGCTGGACAACCATGTTGTCGGGAGGATCGACGATCCTGCCGAGCACCATTTCTGTTGCTCCTGAGACGGCGCCCGTTTCGACGAGATCATTGCCGAAGGGCGTGAGGCGCAGCCTGATCCCCGGCGCAAGCTCCCGCAGCCGCGCGACAATCACCGGCATCAGGACGAATTCCACATAACTGTTGGGGGCCAGGGTGAACTGCCGGGTCGCGACAGCGGGATCGAACTCCTGCTGACCGCCGATCGCCTCGTCTAAGCTCGAAAGCGCCGCCCTGACGACGGGTGCGAGCTCTTCAGCCATCTGCGTCGGCTTCATCCCGTAGCGCTCGCGGATGAACAGCGGATCGCGCAGCGTCTCTCGAAGGCGGTTGAGGGCGTTGGAGAGAGCCGGCTGGGTCATTCCAAGCCGCTCAGCGGCACGGGTGACGTTGCGCTCGTCCATCAGGGTCAGGAAGACCGGCAGGAGGTTGAGATCGTACTTCATCCAGTCATATTGCTGGGCGTATATCTGAAATCAAGAAGATAAATTTCCGGAATGGTTGGTAGGAAGGCATGATCACCTCATCCGAACAGTCGGACAGATCGAAAGGATCAAGCACATGAACATCCTGATGGTTCTCACCTCGCATGACCAGCTCGGCAACACCGGCCGCAAGACCGGTTTCTGGCTGGAAGAATTCGCCGCCCCCTATTACGCCTTCCTCGAGGCCGGCGCCCGCATCACCGTCGCATCGCCAAAGGGTGGACAGCCGCCGCTCGACCCGAAGAGCGACGAGCCGAGCTTCCAGACCGAGCACACCCGCCGCTTCCATGCCGACCCGGCTGCCCAGGCCGTGCTCGCCTCCACGGTGACCCTCGGTTCGATCTCGCCCGAGAACTATGACGCCGTCTTCTATCCCGGTGGCCATGGCCCGCTGTGGGATCTGGCGGAAGACAAGGATTCCATTACCCTCATCGAATCCTTGTACCGGTCCGGCAAGCCTGTCGCCTTCGTCTGCCACGCGCCGGGCGTCCTGCGCCACGTCAAGGCCCACGACGGAACGTCGCTGGTCCAGGGCAAGCAGGTCGCCGGCTTCAAGAATACGGAAGAAGACGGTGTCGGCCTGACCACCGTCGTGCCGTTCCTGGTCGAGGACATGCTGAAGCAGAACGGCGCCCTCTATTCGAGCGGCCCTGACTGGTCATCGTATGCGGTTCAGGACGGTCTGCTGATCACCGGCCAGAACCCCGGCTCGTCGGTCGAGACTGCCGGCATCCTGATCCGCACGCTTCGGGCAGCCAAGGCCGCCTAACGATCTACAGTCCAGGGACCATTTCCCTTCATCACGCCGCCCGGCGACCAACAACGTGCTCGAACTCAGGTAGTCTGTCTGAAATGGGCGAAGCCCTTCGTCGATAGCCTTCCGTTGCTCACCAAAGGCGCCTGTCGAGCTGGGCGGCGATCATCGGCACGGCCGCCGCGCCAGCGGCTCCGAGACGCAGACGTTGCACCAGCTTTCCCAGGATGAAGGTCGTCGCCATCGCGGCCGCGATCCTCATCCATGGATGGGTGTCCTCGGACGCGCGAGGGAAGCCCTCCGTCTGCCCACGGATGGTCGCAAGCCGCTCTCGCAGATCGGCGACCTCCTTGCGAAGCCATGCGATCTCGCGCTTCGCAGCATCGAGATCGACGGCCTGTGGATCGCCGTCTCCATAGTCTTCGGTAGGAGTCCCTTCGGCGAGCTCCACCAGATGCTCCTCGACTTCGTTACGCGTGCCGAGGCCCCTCATGCGAATGTGGGTCATCATCTCCCCCTCAACGCGAGTTCTTCGGCTTGTGGTCGCCACGGTCGCCCTCGCCCGGCTTGGCGTCGTTCTTCGCATCGTGGCGGTGGTCGGCCGATAGCGAGCGGCCGACGTCGACGGATTCGTTGAAGCGCCCGTGGCCGTCGCGCCGGACGTAGCGCTTGTCGGAGCCGGTATCGATCAGTTGACGCTTGGTCATCGGATGTCTCCTTCTGTTTTGCAGAAGAAAACGACCGATAGGCCTAAAGGATGCATGCCACCGGAATCTCCTCGGGTGCGAACTTATCCTCAGGACCGTCAGGGGCGACGCCCCACGGACGGAAGCTCATCTAGAGGAACTTGGATCCTGACGGTCCCGTCATCGCCGGTGATCCTGTGCCAACGCTAGCGGTGTTGGCGCCAATGCGTGGAACTCAATGAAAGTTCCGGTTCTTTACTCTCATCATTCTTATTGCAGGTCCCGCACTTATGCCGAGGCGGATAATATGCCGAGCCCGCTACCCAAAGCCCGAGATATCAGGTGAAGCCGCATGACAAGCTCGGCATATTTTCAAAGCATTGGAAGGCGGGATTCGGCCCGACTCAAACGTCGAAGTTCGCTCGGAGAACTGATGTATGCCTCGCTTCTGGCGGACGAGGACGAGGCCCGCGGTGATTAGCGACCGGCCGTCGCGGGCGTTCATGGGTTTGGTGCAGGTGACGATGTTCCGCTTCTGCAGGTCGCAACGGAGGAACGCGTTTGGATGCTCCCGGAGCGCCAGACCGACCCGCCAGCGCGGGCGCCATCGTTCGAGCCCCTGTCGTGAGATCAGGCGCAACACGATAGGCGCAACGGCGAAAACCGGAGCCTTGATGTATCCAGCCTTTCGAGCTGCTTGTAGGAGATGGAATTGCGATATGCCAAACGAGCAGGCGGCCACCGGCACGATTGCCGGCCCGCACGTGCAGGGATGCCGCGCCGGCTCCGTCGACCCTATCCGGGTCAATTTCAGACCTGTCCTGGATCTGCGGGAGAAATCCGCGGAGGCGGCTCGGCCATGTAGTGCCGCTCGCCGCGTCGGCAAAGATAGACCTCGCGCTCGGGATTGGCCTCGATCGTAAACCCGGAACTGCGCAGCATGGCTTCCATCGCCGCCTTGTTGGGGATGAACCAGTTGGTCGGATCCGAGGCGTATCGTTCCTCGACGAAAAACAGTTTTGGGTAATCCGGCCGGTCGAAGACGGCCCATTCGGAAAACTCGTAATTCTCCTGGAGATCCGGAGCCCGCTCGTCGCCGCGCTGCAGGCATTGGAACAGCATCCGGTCGGCGACCACGTGCTCGTGGAGAAGGTCGAGCGCCAGCAGCGGATGGCGCAGATGATAAAGCACGCCCATGAAGATCACGAGGTCGAACTTTTCACGCAGCTGTCCGACGTCATAGACCGACATCTGCCTGAATTCGATATCGAGGCCGGATTGTTCCGCGGCAAACCGCGCCTGGGCGAGGTAGCGCGGATCGGAATCGATGCCAACGACGCGCCCGGCATGCCGCCGCTTCATCTCCACGGAATAGAACCCGGCGTTGCAGCCGATATCGAGGACGCTGCGGCCTTGGAGGTCTTCGGGGATGACATGCTGGAAACCTCCCCACTTGAAGGCCGGATAATCGCCGAGGAAATGATCCGGCGCCGTCTGCACGCCCCCGATCTCCATGTTGTGGAACCACGGCCCGAGCTCGGCGATCCGCCGTTGCAGGTCCTCGCGCGTTCTCCCTCTTCCCGCATCCATCGTCAGACCCTCACGCCCATATCGGGAGAGACCGGCTGGGGCCGGACAGTGCCGCGGCGCGGCTTGCTCTCCGCATCGCTCCCGACCGTCGCGATGAACCAGTCCGCCGTGTGGCGCAATCCCTCCCGCAGTTGCACCTTCGGCTCCCAGCCGAGCAGTTCGCTTGCCCGCGAAATGTCCGGCCGGCGCCGCTGGGGATCGTCCTGCGGAAGCGGCTTGCGGACCATTTTCGAATCCGTCGGCACCATGGTGAGCACCAGAGCGGCGAGCTCGTTGATGGTGAACTCGCCGGGATTGCCGAGGTTGACCGGCCCTTGAGGATTGGGATCGACATCCATCAGCGCCATCAGGCCGGCGACCAGATCGCTGACGAAGCAGAAGGAGCGCGTCTGTTCGCCGGTGCCATAGATCGTCAGCGGCTTGCCGGAGATTGCCTGGACCAGAAGATTGGAGATGATGCGGCCGTCATTCGGCTGCATGCGCGGACCGTAGGTGTTGAAGATGCGCGCCACCCGGGCATCCACCCTTGCGCTCCGAAGCATGTCGAAGCAGAGGGCCTCCGCCGCCCGCTTGCCTTCGTCGTAGCAGGCGCGCGGTCCGATGCAGTTGACGTTGCCGCGGTAGTCCTCGCGCTGCGGATGCTCGGCCGGGTCGCCATAGACCTCGCTGGTTGAGGCCTGCAGGAAGCTGGCGCTGTGCTGTTCGGCAAGCGACAGGAGATTGCCGGTGCCGCTGACGCAGGTCATCATCGTGTGGACAGGGTCGGCCTGATATTGCGGCGGAGACGCGGCGCAGGCGAGGTTGTAGATCTGGTCCAGCGGCTCGTCGACGCGGTCGAATTCGCAGATATCCGCCTCGATCAACCGGAAGTCCGGATGGTTCAGCAGCGGACGGACGTTGTCCTTGGAACCGGTAATATAACTGTCCACACAAATCACCCGATTACCGCGGGCAAGCAGAGCATCGCAAAGATGCGAGCCCACGAAGCCGGCCCCTCCGGCAACAACAACGGTTCTGCTTTTTCCGTTTCGGGTTCTTTGAAGCATTGAGGGCACTCCTTAGGCTGACAGGGATTGGATCATCGGTTCGGTGCGGGCAGATCGTTCGGGTAGGTCTTCAAGGGCGGCGGCGAGTTGGCGGGCGCGGGCAAGGCCGGTATGGTCTTTTAGGACACGAGCCTTGGCGGCCTCCGCCAGAGATCTGCGAGCGTCCTCGCCGATCTCGGTCAGCGCCTTCACCACGTCCTCCGGCTGCCTCGCGACGATGAGGGCTTCACCGTGAGGCAGAACCTCGTCGAGGCCGCGCCAGAAGTCGCTGACGATCGGCGTGCCACAGGCGGCCGCCTCGAACAGGCGAACGCTCGGAGACCAGCCGGCGGCGATCATGTCGGCCCGCGTGACATTCAGGGTAAACCGCTGCCGGCTATAGAAGCCGGCATGCTCGCTCGGCGGCAGATGTTCGATGCGCTGCACGTTGGCAGGCCAGTCGATGTCCTCGGGATATTGCGGGCCGGCCACCACGAAGCGGAAGTGCGGCAGCCGCCTTGCCGGTTCGATCAGCAGCCTCTCGAGCGTCGGCTGGCGATCGGCACTGTGCGTGCCGAGGTAACCAAGATCCCACCGGAAAGTTTCACCGGTGTTTCGGTACCGGTCCGCATCGACCGAACAATAAAGGGCCTCGGCTTTCCTGGCTCCGAAACGCTGCTCCAGCCGCGTCAGGACCTTGCCGCCCGAGAAGGAAAAATAGGTGTCGAAGAGCGGGATTTGCCGGAGAGCCAGATATTCCTCGTCCGCCCTTTCGAGCTTGGCAAGCGTCACCGGCGTATCGATATCGTAGAAACACAAGCGTCTCGGCTGAAGGTCCGCCACCGCATCGATGACGCTGACGCCCTCCGGCACATAGGAGCCGATGATGACGGCATCGGCGCGCCGGATGCGGTGGGCATAGGCGTCGATCATCTCGCCGACGTTGGAATAGTAGGCGAGTTCGCAGAAATCGGGATCGGCAAGGTCGCGCTGGTTCGCATACCAGGGAACATCGCGCTCCAGGAACAAGACGCGGTGCCCTGCGGCCTTCAGCCCCCGGATCAGCGCCCGAAAGGTCGTGGCATGGCCGTTGCCCCAGGAGGACGACAGCGACAGGCCGAGGAAAACGATGTCGAGCCGCTTCGTCATTGGGCAGCCTCCATGCGGGCACCGGCATGGGCGCGGAAGATCGCATCAACCTCTTCTGCGCGGTGGGTGTAAGTGTGTTCGGAAAGCACGCGGGCCAACGCCCTCTTTCCGATTGCGTTTGCCCTCTCCTGCGTCAGGCCTGAGAGGATTTCGACCACGTCCTGGCCGTCGCGAGCGACCAGAACCTCCTCGCCGGGTTTGAGAAAGAGGTCGATGCCTTCCCAATAGTCGGTGATCAGGCATGCTTCGGCACCGGCCGCCTCAAACACCCGCGTCGCCGGAGAAAAGCCGTTTTCAGCCATGCTGGCGCGGGAGATGTTCAGGACAGCCTTCGGCGTCGCATTGAAGGCGTTGTGGTCGCGGGTCGAAACATGACCGATGGAGCGCACGTTGTCGCTCATCGGCTTATCCTGCCAGCCGGAACCGCCGAGCAGAAACGTCTGCCTGGGCAGCCGCGCCGCCGGTTCCAGAAAGAACTGTTCGACGCGTGCCTCGCGGTCCGGCAGACGATTGCCGAGAAAACCGAGATCGGCGTTGAAGCGCGGCTGTGCCGGTACCGGATGATGGGTTTCGGGGTCGAGCGCATTATACACCGGGACGCAGCGCGCTGCCCCGAGGGCACGATAGGCGTTGACGACGGGGTCGCCGCCGCCATAGGTCAGAACGAGGTCGATCCTGCTGAGAGCCTGGCGAAGCGGATGCCCGGGGGCGGCCTGCAGTTCGGCAAGCGTCGCGGGCGCGTCCACGTCCCAGAAGATCGTCAGCGCAGTCGGCCGGGCGTTGCAAAGGACCTCTTGGAGCAGGAGGTCGTCTTCAAAACCGACCCCGCTCGCCTTGACGACGATATCGGCCTCCGCCGCCTTCACCGTAACCGCCTTCAACGCGTCGACGGTGCCGTCGTAGACGACCACCCTGCACCAGTCCGGCGGCTCGATATCGCGGTTCTTCTGACGGTCGTAGACGTCCGGCTCGTAAAAGGTGATGTCGTAGCCTTTTTGCGCCAGGGCCCGCAGGAGGCCGCGGTAATAGGTGGCAGCACCGTTCCAGTAGGCGGAGACAAGGCTTGATCCGTAGAAAGCGATCTTCATTCGGCGGCCTCCCGTGCTGCCAGTTTGCCGGCAACCCGTTCGGTGCCGCATTGGGTCAGGATGAAGAGCAGTTCATCGACCCGGTGGCGGCAGGTGTGGCGGGCGCGGATTGTTGCCAGGCCGGAAGCGATCAGTGAACCCGAAAGATCCGCATCCGACAGAACATCGCGCAGCAAACGCGTCATCTGCTCGCCATCGCGGGCGACGAGGTAATCGGTCTCGGGACGAAAGAGATTTTCGACGTCGCTCCAGGGAGCCGAGATCAGGGGGATGCCGCAGGCGAGCGCCTCGAAGATACGGATCGTCGGAATGCCCGGCAGGTTTTCGACATAGGGCCGTCGCGGAATATGCACGGTCGCTCTATGCCGTGCGAAAGCGAGCGGTGCCTTGGCATTGGCAATCCAACCGCCATAGGCGATCCCGGCCTGGCTGAGCGCTTTCA
This sequence comes from Neorhizobium sp. T6_25, assembly GCF_002968555.1. NCBI lineage: Bacteria > Pseudomonadati > Pseudomonadota > Alphaproteobacteria > Hyphomicrobiales > Rhizobiaceae > Neorhizobium > Neorhizobium sp. T6_25. The sequence goes on along the minus strand of NZ_PVBL01000013.1, from coordinate 149,253 downwards.
GCGCATGCTCCGGATAGCGCACTCCGCGCACCGTCGCGTCGAGTTTCAGCGCCTCGGCGGGGCGAACCAGAAACTCCATGATCTCCGAGGACCGTTCGTCATCACCCCAATTGCCGATCCAGATGAGGTCGCCCGTCTTGGCAATGTCCGGCCGCGGATGGAACAGCGTGTCGTCGGCAGCCTCATGCCAGGTGAAGACGGCCCTGCCCCAGCCCGCCTTGAGATAACGCTGCCGCAACGTCTCGCCAAAAGCCAGAACCGCGTCGTAGTCAGCTAACCTCAGACCGGCGATATCGCTTTCGGCCGAAACGGCGCGGTGATGGGTGTCGTGGAAGACCAGCGTGAACCTGCCGCCGTTGCGCCGAATCCTTCCGATCCGTTCCACAAGCTCCGGCTCGGTCCATTCGTGGACAACGACCACATCAGCGTCGGCGATCGCCGCCTCGTGGTCGAAATCGCCGTCATAGATCTGCGCCGCGAGCTCGGGAAATGTCTCCCGGAACTTCTGGACGGCGACAGTCCCCTGCTCCTTGAGGAGGTTGGCACGGCTCCAGGAATCCTGCGGCTCCAGCGCAAGCGCCTCGTGGCCGCGGCGGTTCAGATCGCGCATGACGCCCCGAAGAAAATGGGCGTTTCCGTGATTCCAGTCGGAAATCAGGGAATGGGTGTAAAAAATGAACTTCATGATCACTCCGCTGCGGTGCGTGCGTGGTGGTTCGCCGGCAGGAGCCGGTCATATATCTGCATGACCGCGGCGACCTGCGCCTCCGGGGTATAGTGACGAGCCCGAGAAAGTGCGGCTTCTGCCAGCTCTTCCCGCAACCGCCTATCCCGGGAAAGACGATTGATTGCCCCGGCGAATGCCTGCGGGTCGTGAGGATCGGCAAACAGGGCGGCGCGATCCCAGAGCTCCCGATAGGTCGGGATATCGGCCAGCACCAAGGCGCTTCGGCTGCGGGCTGCTTCCAAGGCCGCCAAGCCGAACGGTTCATAGACGGAAGGCGATGCGACAATTGCGGCGCGGCCCATCAGCGCCATGGTTTGGTCGTGCGAAAGCTCGCCCCGCGATTGGACATTTTCGAGCGGCAGATATTGCCCGTTGGGCCCGCGGTTCGCGCCCGCCATGACCACCGGCCAATCGACGTGGTTGGCTGCGCCATCCAGCACCACGCCGTTCTTTCCGTCGTCCCACCAGCGGCCGGCGGCGAAGACGAAATTCTCTTTCGGGCCGCGCGGAGGCTCGACCAGACTTGCATTCCTGACGACCTGCATCCCGGAAATCGGCCCGTAAGCCTGTTGCAACGACGCCGCATGGCTGCGGCTCGGGGCAAGCACCGCGTCCGCACGATCGAACCCTTGCCGGTTGAGGCGAAACTGCCACTGCCAGTCATCGGGCACCGCGTGGCCGCGAACGGTGGCAAACCAGGTGACGACGCAGGAATGCGAGACGATTACCACCGGTATCTCGATCGCCAATCCCGCCGCCTGGGATGGGAGATTAAGATGGACGAGGTCAATGCCTTCCCGCTCCACAAGGTTGGCGATGAGGTCGGGAACGGGTCTCAGTGCCCTCTCGTCTTCGGCCATCCAATCGAGTGGGGCGTCCAACCAGACCAGCTTTCCAAGGGCCTCTGCCTCGCGTGTCTGCTCGGCCGATGGTTTAGGTCCCAGACCGGCGAAGACGACGTCGACCCGGTTCGATCGCAGACCCGAAGCGAGGTCGAGCGCGTATCGCCAGACGCCGCCGACGGCGTCGAGCGTCATCAGCAGCCGACGGCTGCCGACAGGATTGTCACGCCCCGTCATGCCCGCACCTTCTGCTTCTGCCGACGACGCGAGCGGCCATCGAAGCGGTTGTCGGCCAGCCATTCGCCGAGGTGCCGCAGGCCGCTCTGCCAGCGCACCCGTGCCTGCCAGCCGAGCTGGCGTTCGAGCTTTCGCGTGTCCGCGACGAAATAATACTGGTCACCGGCGCGCCAGTCGCCGAAGCCGGTTTCCAGCGGATGCCCGGCAAGCTTCTCGATCTCTTCGAGGACGGCCAGAATGCTGACGGCGTTCAACGGTCCGCCGCCGAGATTGAAGACTTCGCCCTTGACCTCAGCGATGTTCGAAAGCACCGCCCGGTAGGCCTGGACGGCATCATCGACATGCAGGATGTCGCGCACCTGCTTGCCATTGCCATAGATGGAGATCGGCTCGCCCGACAGGGCGCGGATCAGGAAATGCGCCACCCACCCTTGATCCTCGGTTCCGAACTGTCGCGGCCCGTAGATGCAGCTCATGCGCAGAACGGCCGTCGGAATCGAATAGGATTTGGCGTAGTCGAGCACATATTGGTCGGCAACGCCTTTCGAGCAGCCGTAGGGCGTGCAGAAATCCAGCGGCCTGTCCTCGCCGATGCCGTGTGACCGCACGCCTTCGTGGGCCGGAATGTAGCGGTCCTCCACCTCCAGCATTTTCAGATCTTCAAGAGCTCCATAGACCTTGTTGGTGCTGGCGAAGATCACCGGGGCGTTCCTTCCGGCCTTTCGCACGGCTTCCAGCACGTTGATCGTGCCCCGCGCATTCGCCTCGAAATCGTCGATCGGATGCGCAAGGCTCGTGGTGACCGCAGTCTGCGCGGCGAAATGAAAGACCGCCTTGGCGTCGCTGAAGGCCGCCTCGATGCTGCGCAGGTCCCGCACGTCCGCAAGCACAGGGTGGACTCGCTTGCCATGGCGCTCGGTCAGCCAGGCAAGGTTCTGATCGACGCCGGGCCGGCTGAGATTGTCGAGGATCACCACATCCTCCCCCTCCTGCAGGAAGCTGTCGGCGAGGTTGGAACCGATGAAGCCGCTGCCTCCGGTGACCACGACAGGCGCCGCCCCGGCCGAAAGGTTCGGAGCCGCGAGTTGCGTCACGTCCTCAAGACGAGAAACACCGCCTTCCATCAGCAGTCGTGCAAGCAGTTTCGGCTGATAATCATGGGTGACGGCGCCGAGATGATAATGCCGCGGATCGAACCACAGCCCCTCCTGCACCGGCACGTCCGGCGGCACATCGCACCACGAATACCAATACATGCGATCGGCGGGCACGGAGAGCGCCTTTACGAAACGCCGGGCCTGCTCCATCTCGTCGCTGCGCCAGGTGGAATAACCGGTTTCGGTAATCCAGACTTCGGCATTCGCATTATAGCGATCGAGGATTTTGCGCATCTCGCCCAGATGCATGTCCCATCCGCCCCAGGTGCCGGTCTCGCTGTCCCAGGTGCCCGGAAAGCCATGGAAACCGACGGCGTCCACGACATTCAGAACACCACGTTCGCCCATCAGGTTCAGCCAATAGGGGTCGAAGGGGCATGGGCCGCCAAGCACCGGCTTCCAGCCCCGATGTTTAGCCCAATAGGCAGCGCCGCCCACCATTTCGCAGAACAGCAGGAAGTCGCCGTCGTCGCGCCAATCCCAATCCAGCAGATTGTTGGGCTCGTTCCACAGTTCGATGTGACTGAAATGTTTGCCGTAACGGGTCAGCACGTGATCGACGAAATCCGCATAGGATTTCAGATTGCGCGGCGCGCCGGAGGACCGACCCGTCCGCGACATCGAAGGCGGCGTGTAGTGTATGCAGGGCAGGAGATCGATCTGGCTGCCGAGGCGCGGGATCAGCCAGTCGAACCATTCTTCACCTCCGGGCGCGAGATACTCGGCCCAGGAGAGATGGGTGCGCAGATAACCGGCACCGCTCGCGAGGATGTTGGGCAGCAGCTGCTCGGTCCGATCGAACTCGCCCGGCCGGAACCACTCGACGAAACCATAGGACTTGCGACGGACGGGGTCTGTAGGGAACGGAACGGTTGGGTTCATGATACCAGCCCCCGCTCTTCGAGTTGCCGCTTCATTTCGGCACCGCGATCGACGGCGCCCGTGCTGCGGACCCATTCGGCGAACGGCGCCAGCGAGTTCTCCAGCCGATATCCGGGCTCGAAGCCCAGGAGTTCGCGAGCCTTGGAGATATCGGCAAAGCAATTGCGGATATCGCCGGACCTTGCCTTGTTCATGATGTCGGGCGCGATGTCCGGAACGCCCATGGCCTCCGCGAGCAAGGTTGCCACCTCCGCGATCGTATAGGCCTGACCGCTGCCGATGTTGATGACATGGCCGGGGGCATTCGGCTTTTCGAGCGCCAGCCTGAATGCCCGGGCCACATCGCGCACATGGACGAAATCACGGCGCTGCTGGCCATCCTCGAAGATCATCGGCGGCTGGCCGTTGGCGAGCCGGGACGCAAAGTTGGCGAGCACGCCGGTATAGGGATTGGAAAGCGCCTGGCCGGCGCCGAAGACGTTGAACAGCCGTAATGCAACCGCCTCGACCCCATAGGCCTCGCCAAAAATGAGCACCTGTTTTTCCTGCGCATATTTCGTCAGCGCATAGATCGAAGCGAGATCGACCGGCTTTTCCTCGTCGGTGGCGATCGGTATCAGCGTCCTTCCATCGGCAGACAAAGGATCCCATTGACCGATCCTGATCCGCTCCGGCTTCCGCCGGATGAAGCCAAGCTGGTCTCCATCGGCTGTCCGGTAACGCCCCTCTCCATAGACACTCATTGACGAGGCCACCACGATCCTCCGGACGGGCCTGCCGATCATGGCTTCGAGAAGGACTGCCGTGCCGAGATCGTTTCCACCGACATAACGGGCGATCTCGTACATGGACTGGCCAACCCCGACCTCGGCAGCGAGATGGATGACGCCGTCGACGCCGTCGAGCGCTTTTTCGACTGCCGACTTGTCTCTGACGTCGCCGCGGTAGACCTCCGCCGCATCGGGGACGGACGCTTCCGTGTCGCCGTGAACTTGATCGATCAGCGCATCGAGAATGCGTACGTCGTAGCCAATTTCCAGAAGTTCTTCAGTCACATGACGGCCGATAAAGCCGCAACCACCAGTTACAAGAATCGTTGCCATCGGATGTCCTAAATGTATGGAACATAGATTTCGATGGTCGCCGAACAGCAGTCGGGAACAAAAGTTCCTTCATCAATGACATCTTTGTCATCTATGACTTCATCAATGACATCATCCCCAGCGGCCGGAACCGCGCGCGGAGTCTCCTGTTAGGAGAAAAACGGAAGCGCCATGACGGGATAGAGATGTGACCGATCAGGAAAAAGAAAAGACCCGGGCCCCCAAAGCCCCCCGGAAGGGCCAGCCGATCTCCGCCGTTCTTGACCGCAACATCAACGCGCTGATCCAGCGTCGCGCCGCAGACCAGAAGACAATGTCGCGGCAGGAGCGCATTGCGCAATCGATGACAAACTTTGCCGGCAGCCTGCCCTTCGTCTACCTTCATGCGCTGGTCTTCGGTCTCTGGATCCTCGTCAACGTCGAATGGCTGCCGGTGATGCCGGCCTTCGACCCGTCGCTCGTGATCCTCGCCATGGTGGCTTCGGTGGAGGCGATCTTCATCTCGACCTTCGTGCTGATCAGCCAGAACCGCATGGCGCTCGAAGACGACAAACGCGCGGACCTCAGCCTCCAGATATCGCTTCTCAACGAACATGAGACGACGAAGCTGATCGCGATGGTGTCGGCAATCGCCGATAGGCTCGGCATCGACACCGAGGTCGAACAGCACGAAATCGAGGAGATGAAGCAGAACGTACCGCCCGAAGTGGTCATGGAAGAGATCGAACGGCAAGCGGACCGCTGATTCAGCTTCATCTTCTATGACTTCATCTTCTTCAACTTCTTCCGGAACTCTGACGCGGGTTGCCAGTTCCACCCGCCGTGTCACGCGTTCCGAAGAGGAGAAATCTGGGATGGATAGCACGACGATGCCGCGGCTGAAGGAGATGAGGGCCGCCCTCATCACCGGCCCGGGCAAGATTGCGGTGGAGGCGCGACCTTTGCCCGAGCCTGGCCCCCATCAGGTCAGGATCATGCTCGAAGGATGCGGCGTCTGCGCATCCAACCTCGGCCCGTGGGCGGGCCCCGACTGGATGACTTTCCCGACCGAACCGGGTGGCCTGGGACACGAAGGCTGGGGGCATGTCGACGCGGTAGGGCCCGGCGTCCGCAGCGTTGAGATCGGTGACCGCGTTGCCGCCCTCTCCTATCATGCCTATGCCACGCACGACGTGGCCGAGGAGAATATGGTCGTTCCTCTGCCGCCGGCGCTGCGGGGCAAACCCCTCCCCGGCGAGCCGCTCGGCTGCGCCATGAACATCCTTCGCCGCAGCGGAATAGAGCCCAGCCAGACGGTGGCGATCATCGGCATCGGCTTCCTCGGAGCTCTGCTGACCCGCCTCGCATCGAATGCCGGCGCCCGGGTGATCGCCATTTCGCGGCGGCCGGCTTCGCTGGAGGTCGCCCGGAAAATGGGCGCGGCCGAGACCATCGTCATGGACGACCATTGGCGCATCATCGAGGAGGTGCGCAGGCTCACCGATGGTCGGTTCTGCGACCGGGTCATCGAGGCCGTCGGCAAACAATGGCCGCTCGATCTCGCCGCCGAGCTGACGATGGAGCGCGGCAGGCTGATCATCGCCGGTTATCACCAGGACGGTCCCCGGCAGGTCAACATGCAGCTCTGGAACTGGCGGGGGCTCGATGTCGTCAATGCCCATGAGCGCGATCCCTCAATGTACATCGAAGGCATTCGCGAGGCGGTCGAAGCCGTCGCGAGCGGCCGGCTCGATCCCTCATCGCTTTACACGCATACCTACCGCCTGGACCAGCTCGACCAGGCGCTCAACGATACCCGCGACCGTCCGGCAAACTTTCTCAAGGCATTGGTGCTCTACGATGAATGAAATGATTTCCGAAAAAACAGTGTCCGTTTCCTCCAAGCCGTTGAGGCTTGGGTTCCTCGGCGTGGGCTGGATCGGCCGGCACCGCATGCAGGCGATCCTCGATACCGGAATCGCTGAGGCCGTCACGATCGCCGATCCTTCCGGGGACATGGCGGGGGAGGCGAAAAAGATCGCGCCCGGTGCCGCAATGGCAGACGATCTCGACGGGCTCCTCGCTCACGGTCTGGATGGCGTCGTTATCGCTACCCCCAGCGCCCAGCATGCGGAACAGTCGATCGCGGCGCTGCGGGCGGGTGTCTCGGTCTTCTGCCAGAAACCGCTCGGACGCTCGGCGGAGGAAGTGGCAGCGGTCGTGGAGGCGGCAAAGGCGGCCGACAGGCTGCTGGGGGTCGATTTTTCCTACCGGTATACCGCCGGCATGAACCGTATCCGCGAGATCATCCGGGCAGAAGAACTGGGAAAGATATTTGCAGCCGACCTCGTGTTCCACAATGCCTATGGACCCGACAAGCCGTGGTTCTACGACATGGCCAAATCTGGCGGTGGCTGCCTGATGGATCTCGGCGTCCATCTGGTCGACATGGCGCTCTGGTCCCTCGATTTCCCGGCTGTGGCATCCGTCTCCGGTCACCTGATGGCCGACGGCCGGCCAATTATCGCGGATGAAAATCAGGTCGAGGACTATGCCGTCGCGAACGTCACGCTTGGCGATGGAATGACAGTCCGCCTTGCCTGCTCCTGGCGATTGCAGGCCGGCCGCGAGGCTGTCATCGAAGCCAGTTTCTACGGCACGAACGGCGGGATATCGATGCGCAATGTCGATGGGTCATTCTACGATTTCACCCTCGAACGTTTTTACGGCACATCGCGCGAAACCCTCATCGAGCCACCGGACGACTGGGGCGGACGCGCCGCAGCCGACTGGGCTCGGCGGCTGGCTGCGGGCCAAAGGTACGATCCCGCATGCGAGAGGATCGCCGATGTGGGCAGCGTGATCGACCGGATCTACCGCTCTTCGCGCCAAGCCGCTTACAAGGCGCAGATGGCATAGCGGGAGAGTTGGCAAAGGCGGGCCGGGAGGCCCGCCTCGACTGATCTTGATCAGTTGTTGGCAGAACCGGGTTCGGCCATCTTGCGGTGCTGCTTGGCGAGCATGCCGGCCGGCGTGACATTGGCCGCCGCCGACATCAGCTTGTTCTTCCAGCCCGAAACGACATCGCCTTCGCCATCCATCATCGCGTCGTAGCCGATCTTCGCCACGACAGCCGGATCGTCCTTCTTGGATTGGCCGACTTGAGTGTCCATGAGGTCGGCGCGTTCGAAGAACTCGGTGTCCGTCGGCCCGGGCATCAGGCAGGTCACCGTGATACCGGTATCCTTCAGTTCCTCACGCAACGCGAAGGAGAAGGAATTGATGAAGGCTTTCGTGCCGTTATAGACCGCCTGGAAGGTTCCCGGCATGAAGCCGGCGATCGAACCGGTAAAGAGAATGCGGCCCTGGCCGCGCTCCCGCATGCGATTGCCGAGGTTATGGACCAGCGCGATCGTGCCGCTGATATTGGTGTCGACGACGCGCTGTGCTTCGCGAATGTCCTCGTCGAGAAAACCGTTGCCCAGCCCCCTGCCCGCATTGGCCATCAGCAGGTCAACCGGTCGTCCGAGTGCGGTAATACCCGCCACGAATCGCCTTACACCATCCGGCGTGGCGAGATCCGCCTGCATCGCCTCGACCTTGCCGCCGAACTCCCGGAGCTTTACCGCTGCGTCCTGGATCTGCGGCTCATCGGCGGCAATGACCAGGTCGTAGCCATCCTGTGCTGAGCATTTTGCAAGTTCAAAACCGATGCCGGTCGATGCGCCGGTGACGACCGCAAGGCCCCTGCCTGTTTCCACGGGATTCATATCTTCTCTCCTTTTCAGGGTTTCATGACGACTTTGATGCAGCCGTCCTTCTTGTCGCGAAAGGTCTTGTAGAGATCCGGCCCATCTTCGAGGGTAGCTCGATGAGTGATGACGAAGGATGGATCGATCTCTCCCTTCTGAATGCGCTCCATGAGGATCGGCAGGTAGCGCTGCACCGGCGTCTGGGCCATTTTGAAGGTCAGGCCACGGTTGATCGCGGATCCCATGGGGATCTTGTCGAGGAAGCCGCCATAAACGCCGACGATCGACACGGTTCCGAAATTGCGGCAGCAATGGATCGCCTGGCGCAGCACGTGTGGCCGGTCGGTGCCCATGAAGGTCGCGACCTTGATCCGGTCCAGGCGTGAGTCCCAGCTTGCCGAGGCATCCGCTTCGGTGCCGACCGCATCGATGCAGGCATCGGCGCCGCGGCCCTGGGTCAGTTCCATGATCCGGTCGTAGATGTCCTCATCGAGGAAATCGAGAGTGAGCGCACCGGCGGAGGCTGCGAGCGCCAGCCGCTCCGGCACGGTGTCGACGGCGATGACCCTTTCGGCGCCGAGCAGGAATGCGGAGCGGATTGCCATCTGGCCCACCGGACCGCAGCCCCAGATGGCGATCGTATCACTCGGTTGGATGTTGCAGAAGTCCGCGGCCATGTAGCCGGTCGGGAAGATGTCCGAGAGAAACAGGACCTGTTCGTCGCTCAGCCCCTCCGGGACTTTGATCGGTCCGACATCGGCATAGGGAACACGAAGGTATTCCGCCTGGCCGCCGCTATAGCCGCCGAGCAGATGAGAATAACCGAACAGCCCGGCGGGGGAATTGCCCCACAGCTTGGTCACCTTGCTGCGGTCGGGATTTGAGCGTTCACAGCCGGAATAGAAGCCGCGTTGGCAAAAGAAGCATTCGCCACAGGAGATCGTGAAGGGAACCACGACGCGATCCCCGACCTTCAGTTTGGCGTTGTCGCGGCCGACCTCGACGACTTCGCCCATCGTCTCGTGGCCCATGATGTCGCCGCTGTGCATCTCCGGCATCACGCCGTCGAAGAGGTGGAGATCGGAGCCGCAGATGGCGCAGGCGGTGACCTTGATGATGGCATCCCTGCCATCCTGAATTTCCGGATCCGGAACACTGTCGCAGCGGATGTCGTGCTTGCCGTGCCAGGTGAGAGCTTTCATGAGACGTCCTCCTGATTGAGCGCCCCGAACCTGCGGCTACCGGTTTAGTTCCGGTGCAGGACAGCTGATGCTGCGCCTTTTGTTCGTGCGCCTCATCACTTCCCGGATTTTCGCGTCGCCTCCGAGCCCGTCGGCAAGCCCGCGGATGACCAGATCCCGGTCGGTGATGGTTCCGACGAGCTTGTCGTTGTCACCGACGCGCAAAAAAACCAATCTGCCTGTCGGCCATGCATCTGGCGATTTCGGCGACGGTCTGGTGGGGACTGGCGATTTCGACATCGCGCGACATGATCTGTGACACTTTCATGGTCTTTCCTCCTTCGTTCATGACGTCGAATGTTCCGGTGAGACTGGTCTCCGAGAGGATGTGGCTGCGCGCCTCCTTCCACATCTCCGGCCAACTCATGAACGAGCTCTCCATCCTGTCGATATATCGCCTCTACATCATTGACAGTCTTTGCATATTTCCGTCACGCGCCCGTCCCGCCTCGTTAGTGGGAGGGCGCCATGACGAAAGACAGTCGGACCTCTGCAGCCAAACCGCAATCGATCCAAGCCCACACAACCGGAGAGTCTTTAGCGGAGTTCGAACGCGATTGGCTGCGCCTTGGCAGCCAACGGGCGCTGGAAATTGTATCTGAAGCCTGCCGTCACATTCCCGATGAGCTGTTGAACCTTGCTCCCGACATTCCATGGAAGGGTGCAATAGTCGATGGTGTCGATTGAATCCATTCGCCGAACTGCACTCGACAGGGAGCCCACCGAAGCGGGCGAGTTAAGGGACATTTTGCGGAGTAGTCTGGAACGCAGCAGACGGGACGTCGGCGAAGTGCTGAGCGATGGAATTGCGGCGGCCACGTCTGTCATTCTAACTGCAGCTGGAGACGATCGTTCCGCCCGAGGCTGCTTGCCGCGCTGAACGAGAAGACCCCCGGTGCTCAACGGCATCGTTGTCGATCGCAAGCTTGTGGGTCTTGTGGCCGACTGAATGCAATGTTCTGAAGCGGCCCGGACGGCAGCCCCAATGAAGGGACGCGTCACCCGGGTCGCACAGTTGCGCCTCGCGGAACCCTCTGCCTCCCCTAACCTACTGATGTTGCTGGCACGACTGTTGGTCGGACGCTGTCTCAGCCGTCATGTTAGCCAAGATGATGACGTATTCATCTGCGGCGTCGGCGAGGATCAGCGCGATTTCTTGCCGGCTGAGCCCTTCCTGCTGAAGGCGCTCGATCATCTCCAGCATCGCGGCTTCGACCCGGAAGCGGTGCGCAGGTGGAGGTTCGTATGGTTCATCGGGTGTATGAGTTCGCATGTCCATGATTTATTTCCCCATGTCAGGGGAGCATCGCACACCGTCCGCCATCTGCAAGCAGATGCTTAATTAACAGTTAATGAGAGCGCCTCGCAGCTGCCAAAATCGTACTAGGCTCGAACCGTCCCTGGATCGGGCGTTCTCGAAGACCAGTGAGGGAGAGACCTCGTAGAGTGGATCACTGGTGAACGGATGCTGACGGGAACAGGCATTGGGAGGCGTGCCGGAATCAACATTCGCGTTCGATCGCTTAACAAGAGCAGTTCACGGAAGTTTCGTGGGGTTTTTGCCAACCGCTTCTGGGAAACCAGCCGTTCGAGCGCACGGTAGCGCCGGCCGCCGGCGGGGATGCGATAGATGCCGGTCTCGTTGCCGTCCGCGTCAAGCTCAGGTCGGACGTTGAGAGTAAGCGCCAGGTCCGTTCTCCGGCGGAGAGGATGCGCACCGATAGTACGCGACACACATCCCAGCCTCTCGGCAGCTCAAGCCGGAAGAAGTACGATGCGGTGGATCGTTTCCTGGGCGATGCGCACGTCGCTGTAGAGGAGCGGCACGTATTCGCCTTTCGACCAAATACTAGCCAAGTCCCCATAATGACGCGAACGGGGGTCGCCGGACTGGCCGGGTGTATTGATGCAGACGCTGCTGTCCCAGTCGCCGACGTCCATGATCAGGCGGACCGAGGCGCCGGCGTTGACGCCGAAATCGCCCATTCGATAGCCGGCATGCATAGGCGTCGAACGGCTGCCGCCGACGGGCAGCGGGCCGACATTCCAGTCGGTCGCATCTTCGGTCTTGATGCGGCTGGTCGCGTGTTCGAAGAGCGCGCGGTGGAGGTCGCCCCAGTGCCAAGCTGCCGGTTCAGCACCGAGCCGGTTTTCGCAATCTGCAAAGCCGTCGGAAAGCGTCGATAGCAGCATGGCGTCTCGTTCGGCAGCACCCCAGAGCGTGCCGGATTCGTTGATAAGCGCCAGCATGCGGTCGACATCGCCGGGCAGCAGCAATTGGCGGACGGTCGGGTTCGGCGCAAATCTAGCCAGCAGTGCCGGTCGCAGGTGCTTCATCCACCAGACTTCGAACAGCGCCGCTGCCGCACTCGCCGCTTCGAGACGATAATCCCAGCCGCTGAAAAGCTTGATGGCATGTTCCTGCCGGTCAGCCAGCGGTTGACGGCCGGCAGCTTGTTGAAGCACCGCGCAGATGGTCGCGGCCGGTCGGGAATAGACATCGGTCTGCAAATCCATCGAGGCATTCAGCGTGTGTTTGGGATCGGCGCGCAGGACGGATCTGATGCGCTGGGCACGGCTCACTTCCGCCCATTCATGGCCAATCGACGGGGCGTTCGTATCACGGTCGGCGGGGAGATTCATCTCGTTGGCCGAGGCGACAAAACCTTCACAAGGATTGTACTTTCGCGGCAGCTGATGGGCGGGGAGGAAGCCGTGCCATTCGTGGCTGCCATGGCCCGGCACGGGCAGCAGGCCTTCCCAATTTCGGCGCACCGGCGTGAGGCCGGCGGTGAACCAGCCGATATTGCCGTCCACATCGGCGCTGACGTGGTTGACCGAGGGCGTGCCCCAGGATCCGAGCGTCTGAGAAAACGCCTGGACAGAGCCGCTGCGCATATAGGACAGGCTGCCGAGATAAGCGGCCGTCCCGGGCGCCAGCCACACGGTGCGCATGGCAATGACCTGACGGATCTTCGGGTTCTCATGGAGGATCGGGCCGTGGCGGGTGAACGAGAGCGTCAGCGTCTGGTCGGGATGATCCCGAACGGGGAAATTCTCTTCGATGCGGGTGATCTTCTCCCAGCCGTCGGCGTAACGATACTGTTCCGGATCGCCTTCCTTGGTCTCGTAGACATAGACGTCTTCCTGGTCGGCGCCGAAGATGGTGAGGCCGAAGGCGGTGCGTTCGTTATGGCCGAGCGAGATGCCGGGCGCGGTCGGCTCGCCTGTGCCGATGACGTTGAGGCCCGGAGCCTCGAGATGGACGAGATAGCGCAGCGACGGCACGGCATGTGCGCGATGCGGATCGCTTGCAAGGATCGGCCGGCCCGTCTCGGTGCGCGAACCATGCACCGCCCAGTTGTTGGACCCCTCTTCCGCGATCGACTGGACGATATCGCCGAGATCGGTAACCTCAGTCCACTTCCAGACGTCGTCCAGCCCTGCGGATAGACGGGCCTTGTCGAAGGTGACGGCGGCTGTGGCGAGCTTGAACAGACGGGTCGCGGCGAGCGGGATATCGCCGAGTGAAATCCCCTCCTCCGGCTTCGGCGAGACCGGCGGATCGAGCTCGAAACGCAGCAGGTCGGTCTCGGCGTCCGCAAGCGCCATGATGTTGGCACGCAGGATTTCGGAAATGCCGTTACGGGTCAGCGCATGGCTGCGGATCCGCACCACGTCCGCCGGCTGCCAGCGTGACGGCCTGGTGCCGAAGATGGCGAATTCTGGCGGCAAGCGAGCCGGCTCTGCCTCGCAAAGCGCGACATAGGCATTGATGCCGGCGGCGAAAGCGGTGCAGATCGGTTGCGTGTCCGGCGCATAGGAGATCCATTCGGGATCCATGTCGCCGCGATAAAGGAAATGCCGGGCGGCATGGTCCTGCGCCAGATAACCGGGACCGAAATCGGCGGCGAGCAGACCAAGCCCGCGCTTTCGCCACAGGTCGAGCTGCCACAGCCGGTCGCGGGAGGCGTTGAAACCCTGGACAAAGAATAGGTCCTTGTCGCTCGCCGCCTTGATATGCGGGATGCCCCAGCGATCGATGCGGATTTCCGCCTGCGCTTCGAGGCCGGCCAGCCGGTAAGTTTCGTTTGTCGGGGCATCCGTCATGTCAGTCTCTTATGCGTCATGGCTCTTAGGCGTGGTGACAAGCGACGCGCGCGCCATCGGCACGCGGCGTCAGTTCCGGCCGCTCTTTCGAGCAGATTTCGGTCGCCAGCGGGCAGCGCGTGTGGAATGCACAGCCGGACGGAATGTTCGAAGGACTTGGCAGTTCGCCGACGAGGATAAACCGCTGCTTGGCACGCTGCACTTGCGGATCGGCTTCCGGAACGGCCGACATCAGCGCCTTGGTATAGGGATGTTTCGGATTGGCGAAGAAGGTGTCGCGGTCGGCCGTCTCGACGAAACGGCCGAGATACATGACCACGACCCGGTCGCAGATATGCCGGACCACGCCGAGGTCGTGGCTGACGAAAAGATAGGAAACACCGGTGCGCTTCTGCAGCGCGACCAGCAGGTTGAGAATCTGGGCACGAACAGAAACGTCCAGCGCCGAGACCGGCTCGTCGCAGATCAGGAGATCCGGCTCCAGCGCCAATGCTCTTGCGATCACCACACGCTGGCGCTGGCCGCCGGAAAACTGGTGCGGATAACGGTCCGCATGTTCGGGCCGCAAGCCCACCTGCTGCAGCAGCGTCGCGACACGCTCCTTCAGCGCCTTGCCCCTGGCGACGCCGCGCACGATCAGCGGTTCGCCGATCGTGGCGCCGACGGTCGAACGCGGGTCGAGAGACAGCGCCGGATCCTGAAAAATCATCTGCACCTTGCGACGGATGTCGTTAAGCTCGCGGCGACTGGCGCCGACCACTTCGTCACCGCTGATGCGCACACTTCCCGAAATCGGAGCCTGCAGGCCGACGATGGTGTTGGAAAGCGTCGACTTGCCGCAACCGGATTCGCCCACCAGCGCCACGGTCTCGCCGCGGGCGATATCGAGATCGACGCCGTTGACGGCCTTGACCACCGGGCCTGACTTACCGAGCAATCCGCCGCGGCCGCCGAAATGCACCGCGACGTCGCGGATTTCGAGTACGTTCTGTTGTTCGCTCATGCCGCCACCTCGCGGATCTCCGCCATGCGGTCGATATGCCAGCAGGCCGAGCGATGGCCTCCGCCGCAGTCGAAGAGCGGCGGCTGTTCGGTGCGACACTTGTCGGTCGCGAGCGGACAGCGCTCGACGAAACGGCAACCGACGCCGAATTCGTTCGGCGTCGGTACCGTCCCCTCGATGGTCGCGAGGTCCGCCTTGGGCGCATCATCGAGCTTGGGAACGCTGGCAAGCAGCAGGGCCGTGTAGGGGTGTTTCGGCTGCCGGAAGAGATCATACACCGGTGCGATTTCGGCGATGCGGCCGGCATACATGACCGCCACGTCGTCGGCGATGTCGGCGACCACGCCCATGTCGTGGGTGATCAGCACGATCGCAGTGCCGCGGTCGGCGACCAGCTTCTTCATCAGGTCGAGAATCTGCGCCTGGATGGTCACGTCGAGCGCCGTGGTCGGTTCGTCGGCGACCAGGACGCGCGGGCCGCAGATCAGCGCGATCGAGATCATGATGCGCTGGCACATGCCGCCTGACAGCTCGAACGGATATTGGTCCAGCCGCCGGGTCGGGTCGGGAATGCCGACATCGACCAGCATCCGCCGCGCCTTCTCATAGGCTTCCGCTTTAGAGACTCCATGGTGGACCCGATAGGCCTCGGCAATCTGTGAGCCGACCGTCGTCAGCGGGTCGAGCGAGGCGCTTGGTTCCTGGAAGATGATCGAGATGTCTTTTCCGCGCGCCTTGCGCAACTGCCGTTCCGAGAGGGCCGCAAGGTCGGTGTTTTCGAGCATGATCCGGCCCGCCGTGCGTCTGGCGGCCGGCGGCAGGAGACCGAGCATGGCATAGGAGCTCAGCGACTTGCCGCAGCCGGACTCGCCCACCAGCGCCATGACCTTGCCGGGCGCGACGGTGAAGGAGATGTTGTCGACGACGTTGGCGCCACCGATATCGATGGTCAGCCTGTCGACGGAAAGCAGCGGATTGGCGGCGTCGTCCATCATCTCTCCTCAGCCTGCCGTCGTCGCCCGTTCCGGGCGCTTGTAATTGCCGATCGAATTGCCTCCATCGACGCTGATGACGGCGCCGGTGATGAAGGCGGCCTTGTCCGAGCAGAGATAGGCGATGGCGCCCGGCGCATCCTCCGGGCCGCTGGCACGACCGAGCGGAATGTTCTTCAGCATGTTGCTGACATATTCGTCGGAAAGCTCGCTCACCTCGCTGCCCGGCGCAAAGCCCGGCTCGACGACGTTGACGCGGATACCGTATTCGGCGAGCTCCATGGCGAAACCTTTGGACAGGCGTTCGACAGCCGTCTTCGAGGTGCAATAGGGCACGGAATTCTGGTTCATCTTGCGGGCCGCGCCCGAGGAGATGTTGACGATCGAGCCGGCCTTGCCTTCCGCAATCATCAGCTTGGCGAATTCGCGTGATAGCACGAAGGGTGCGCGCAGGTTGACGCCGAAGACGCGGTCCCAGTCGGAGAATTCCATTTCCAGCAAGCCGAAACGAGTATAGATGCCGGCATTGTTGACCAGGATGTCCGGTGCCTTCCATTCGCGTTTCACGAGGTCGACGAGGTCGAGCATGGAGGCGTCGCTGGTCAGTTCGGTCGCATGCAGCAGCACGTTGGAGCGGTCGAGCCCAAGCTCGGAAACCGCCTTTTCCAGCCCGTTCATGCGGACGTCGCTGAGGCAGAGCGTGGCGCCTTGCGCGGCGAAATAGGCGGCGATCCAGCGGCCGAAAATCCCGGCGGCGCCGGTGATGACGATGGTCTTGTTTTCGAATTCCATGACTTAAAACCTCAACGCGCCAAAAGACTCAACGGGTACGGGAACGCGGGTCGAGCTGGTCTCGCAACCAGTCGCCAAGCACGTTGACGGAAAAGACGAGCAGGAAGAGACAGAGGCCCGGAAAGGCGACGATCCACCAGGCCCGCTCGAGATATTGACGGCCGACGCTCATGATCGAGCCCCAGCTCGATGCCGGCGGCTGGATGCCGAGGCCGAGGAAGGAAAGGCCGGCTTCCATCAGGATCATCAGCCCGAATTCGGCGGTGGCGACGATCAGCACCGGGCCGGCGATATTTGGCAGGATGTGATGGAAAAGAATGCGCGCCGCCCCGGCGCCCGCAAGTTCGGAAGCCTTGATGAAGGGCAGGTTCGCCACCTGCAGCGTCTGGGCGTAGGCTACGCGAGTGTAACGCGGCCAGCGGGTAAGGCCGAGCACCAGGACCAGTTTCAGGAAGCCCGGACCGAGCACCGCGACGGTGAGCACCGCCAGCAGGATTGCTGGGATAGACATCATGATGTCGACGAGGCGCATGATGAGGATCTCGATTTTGCCGCGGAACCAGCCGGCGATCATGCCGAGCGTGACGCCGACCAGCGACGAGACGACCACGGACAGCACCGCGACCGACAGCGAGACGCCAGCACCGTAAAGCGTGCGTGACAGCAGGTCGCGGCCGAGGTCGTCGGTACCGAGCCAGTAGGTGATGCCGCGCATCTCGAAACCCGGCGGTTTCAGGCGGCCGAGCAGGTTCTGCCGGTTGGGATCGGCTGGCGCCACCCACGGCGCGAAGATCGCCAGCAGCACGATCACCAGGAAGATGATCGATACGACGATGACCGAGAGAGGGACCCGGCGAAGGCGCTGGCGAAGGGCGAGGACGGCGGTGCTCAAAGCCTTCTCCTTATCGAACCAGACGGATGCGCGGATCGACGAGCGCGTAGACGAAATCCGCGATCACGCTGGTCAGCACATAAACAAATGAGATCAGCAGTACGATCACCTGGACGACCAGGAAGTCGCGCGACTGGATGGATTGGATGGCAAGCTGGCCGATGCCGGGCCAGGCGAATACCGTCTCGACGATGACGGCGCCGGCGAGCAGGTTGCCGATTTCGAGCGCCGCGATGGTGATGACCGGGATCGCGGCATTGCGCAGCACGTGACGGATGACCACGGAGCCGAGCGACAGGCCGCGCGCGCGCCCCGCCCGCACATAGTCCTTGCCGAGCTCGTCGATGATCGAGATGCGGGTCATGCGGGCGAATGTCGACATCGAGATCGCCCCAAGCGCCAGCGACGGCATGACCAGCGAGGCGAAGTCGCTGGAACCGGACGTCGGCAGCCAGCGCAGCGTCACGCCGAAAAGGAAGATCAGCACGATGCCCGACAGGAAGGTCGGCACGCTCTGGCCGGTGACGACGATCGCCGTCAGAAGCCTTTCGAGCCAACCGCCGCGCCTGGTCGCCATGACGATGCCGGCCGGGATGCCCATGCCGATCGCCACCGCCAGCGCGCCAGCGGCGAGCATCGCCGTATAGGGCACACGCGAAACGACGATATCGAATGCCGGCACCCGCTGAACGACGGAAATGCCGAAGTCGAAATGCGCAAGACCGCCCAGATATTCCAGATATTGCACCCAGATCGGCCGGTCGAAACCGAGCTGGCTGCGCAGTTGGGCGATCATCTCGGCCGATGCGTCCTGCGGCACCAGCAGCAGGGTCGGGTCGCCCGAGAGATGCATGACGACGAAGACGATGGTGAGAACGCCGAAGATCGCAATGATCGCCTGTATCAAACGCTCGACGGCGTATCTCAACATGATCCTGTTACCTGTCTTTTACTGCTGCCAGCTCATGTCCATGACGAACATGGCTTCATTGGCGGTCGGCTGCCAGTTCAGCTTTTTGGCGGCTCCGTAGAGCGCATAGGCCTGATAAAGGCCCATGCCCGGAACGTCGTCCTTCAGGACCTGGTAGGCCTGTTCGTAGAGTTTCAGACGCTCCTTCTGGTCGAGGATGACGCGCGCCTTGTCTACAGTTTCATCGAACTTCGGGTTGGAATACTTGGCCCAGATGCTGCCGGTGCGGAACAGCGGGAAGATCACGCCGTCCACATCCTGGCAGGCGCAGGACCAGGCGCCGAAGGCAAGCCCGCCGGCATTGGCGGGATCGCCCTGGCGGCGCTTCAGGAAGGTCGCCTGGTCGCTGGACGAGATCTCCACCTTGAGGCCGGCTTCGTTGACCATCTGTTGAATGGCTTCGACGGTGGCGCGGCTATAGGCGGGTGAGGTCAGGAATTCGACGGTCGCACCCTCCGCCCCGGCGGCCTTCACAAGCTCCTTCGCCTTGTCGAGGTTGTATTCGTAGCCCTTGATCTTGTCGGTGTAACCGAAGACGGGCTCGGCGCCGAGGACTTCGACCGGCTTGCCGTATCCTTCGAGCAGCGCCTCGACTAGCGCCTGGCGGTCGATCGCATAGGCGATTGCCTGGCGGACGCGGACGTCCTTGGTGACTCCGCCCTGGGCGTTGATGAAGAGATAGCCGATGCGCTCGGTCGGAACCGACAGGACCTGCGAATTGCTGTCGCTCTTGATGCTTTCGGCCTGATCCGGCGGCACGTCGCGGACGAGGTCGGCCTTGCCGGTCTTCAGATCGGCGATACGGGTCGAGACGTCCGGAACGGTGCGGAAGACCACCTTCTGGAACGGCGGCTTGGCGCGCCAGTAGCTAGAATAGGCCTCGAGCTCGGTCTGCACGCCCTTCTGCCACTTTGCCATCTTATAGGGGCCGGAGCCGAGGGGCTTCAGGTTGAATTCCTGGTCGCCGACCCTTTCGACATAGGCCTTCGGCACGATCGACAGTTTGACGAGCTGGGCGAGCAGCGCCGGATAGGGTGACTTGGTGGTCATCTTGACCACGGTCGGGCTCACCGCCTCGGCCTTGGTGATCTGGTCGAACTGCGAAAGCTGCGGGCTCTTCAGCTTCGGGTCGATGATGCGGTTGATCGAGAAGGCGACGTCTTCGGCGCTCAGCGTCGAGCCGTCCTGGAAGGTCACGTCGTCGCGGATCTGAAATTCGATCGTCTTGTCGTCGAGATATTTCCAGGACTTGGCGATCTGCGGGACGATCTCGCCCTTGACATCGCGCGTCAGCAGATTGTCGAAGATATTGCGGTAGATCGAATAACTGTCGGTGTTCCACTGCAGATGCGGATCGAGCGTGGCCGCATCATTCGGCAAGTCGATGGTCAGCGTATCCTTGGTTTGCGCAAGCGCAGTCGACGCGGTGAGCGCCAGTAGCATGGCGGCTATGGATGCGAATTTGGCAGACATTCCCTTACCCTCATTGTTGTTGCTGCTGTATTCAAGAACAGTTTACGCCGCCTTCGCGCCGGTCTTGAGCCCGGCCTCGTCGGCGCAATAGCGCGCCAGTTCCGCATGGGTGCAGAACCAGACGTCGCCCTTCGACCTGGCGAGCCGGATGATCTCCTCCAGAATAAAAATGCGTGATCGGTGCCCGATGTGATGCGGGTGCATGGTGAGCTGGAACAGCCCACCCTCTTCCCAGGCGACTTCGAGTTCGCGGGCGAAGATGTCGAAAACCATGGCGGGGCCGCCATAAGGTCGCGCGCCGGTCATCCGGTCCATCGCCACGTAAGGTGCGTCATCGCGGATCCACTCGACGGGGATCTCGACCACGCCGGTCGGTTCGCCGTCCTCCAGTAGTTCGTAGGGCTCCTCGTCGGCCATCAGCGACGAATCGTAGAGCAGACCCATCTCACGGGCGATCTTCAGCGTATAGGGACTGAAATCCCAGGACGCCGTGCGCATGCCGACCGGACGGATGCCGGACAGGCGTTCGAGCGTATCCGAGGCGCGCAGCGCCAGGTCGCGTTCGGTCACCTCGTCGAGACGGGAATTGAATTCGTGGATCCAGCTATGGATGCCGAGCTCGTGGCCGGATGAGACGACGGTCTTCACTTCGTCCGCATTGATCATCGCCGAGACCGCCGGCATGAAGAAGGAGGCCGGCAAGGAGTATCTCTCAAGAAGCCGCAGGATACGTGGCATACCGGCGCGAGCGCCGTATTGGCCGCGGCTCATCGTGCCGAAGGAGGTGCCGCCATTGCGCAGTTCCATCGTCTCGTGATCGGAATCGAAGGACAATGCGACTGCCATGCGTGCGCCGTTCTTCCATTTCGCCGGCTTGAGTGAACGCCCCGCGCGTACCTTCTGAACCTTCTGCTGCCAGACATTATCCGGCCAGGTCCAGGGTTCGGAGACATCATTTTGCTTATTCGGCGCATTCATGAGATCGTTCATCCTATCAGCGCGACATTCGAAAATGGGAGTGGCTGCTTTCTAGGCAAAATTGTTATGAGCCGATCCGATAACCATCAATGGGGGTTTCGTTCACATATATGAACTCCGAAATCAAAAGCGCCGCCCGGATTCTCGATCTCCTGGAATATATGGCTTCCCGCCGGGAGGCGGTTCCGCTGGCCCAGATCGTGCGCGATCTTTCTTTCCCGAAAAGCAGCGCGCACGGCCTCGTCCAGACGCTGGCTGCCCGCGGTCATGTGGTCCAGGACGATGCCGGCCGCTATATGCTAGTCGAGGCGAACCGGCATGGTTTTCCGTTCCGGCGCCATGAAGAGCCGCTGGTCGTGGTGGCAAAACCGTTCATGGAAAAGCTGCGCGACGAGTCCGGCGAGACCATCCTGCTGGCGACGATTAACGCCCATTGCGACATTAGGCGGCTGGCGAAATGCGTCAGCCGCCATCGAGTGCGTTACGACGTCAACCTCGACGCGGCAATCGCCGCCTATTGCACCGCGACAGGCCGTGTGCTGCTCGCCTTCACGCCGAAAGAGGCGCTGGAACACTATCTCTCCCGCGTCCAGCTCCTCTCCTATACCCGCTATACGGTGACCGATATCGAACGCATCCGCGAGATCCTGGTAAAGGTCCGTCGGGACGGCTATGCGCTGAACGACCAGGAATTCGTCACCGGCTCGACCGGCATTGCCGCGCCGATCTTCGACGGCAACGGCGCGGTCGTCGCGGCCCTCAATCTCGGGGTTCCGACCGTGCGTTACAACGAGCAGCGCGAGGGCTTTCTGCTGATGGTCCGCAGTGCAGCCGACGATATCAGCCGGGCACTTGGATACCGCCGATGAGGCTCATTCCTGACACGGGTGATGGAACCGATGCAGCTGCGGCATGATTTGGAAAGCTACACTCTTTCCTGCCGGCATTTTGGAACAATCTGCGTCGGCCTGCAATCTTGAAGCGGCTATATCCTTCCTGATGACACGTAGCCGGAGTTTTCAATTGGTCGCTCCTTGCTTTTGGCCCGCCGTGGGCAAGGGGCCGCCGGAAGAGCAGGCAGGTATCCGCGAAATACTCTATAACTGACGGGCGACCCAAGCGGCCGCTTGATCGGGCCGGCGTTGAAGTCCCGATCGCTGCAGAACCAACAATTCAAGGGAGCTGAAACATGAGCCTTCGTATCAACGACATAGCACCGGATTTCACCGCCGAGACCACCCAGGGCACGATCCATTTCCACGACTGGATCGGCGCCGGCTGGGCCGTGCTGTTTTCCCATCCGAAGAACTTCACGCCGGTCTGCACAACCGAGCTCGGCGCCATGGCCGGCCTTGAGGGCGAATTCAAAAAGCGCGGCGTCAAGATCATTGGCATCTCCGTCGATCCGGTCGAAAGCCACGGCAAGTGGAAGGACGACATTAAGACGGCGACCGGTTTCGACGTGGAATATCCGCTGATCGGCGACCGCGACCTCAAGGTCGCCAAGCTCTACGACATGCTGCCGGCCGCAGCCGGCGAAAGTTCGGAGGGCCGCACGCCTGCAGACAACGCGACGGTGCGCTCGGTCTACGTGATCGGCCCGGACAAGAAGATCAAGCTGATCCTCACCTATCCGATGACCACCGGCCGCAACTTCAACGAAATCCTGCGGGCGATCGACTCGATCCAGCTCACTGCCAAGCACCAAGTCGCGACGCCGGCCAACTGGAAGCAGGGTGAGGATGTGATCATCACCGCCGCCGTTTCCAACGAGGATGCGATCACCCGCTTCGGTTCGTTCGATACGGTCTTGCCCTATCTGCGCAAGACCAAGCAGCCCGCGGCCTGATATCGGCTCGTCTTGTTCGAACATAAAAGGCCGGCGGAGCGGATCGCTTCGCCGGCCTTTTTGGGTCTTCCGGATAACCGCACCGTGCCGGAAGGCCGGCCTCAATAGACGGGATACATGCCCCAGAAGAAGCTTTCCGAATGTTCGCGATCAGGATCGCGAAGTTCCTCACGATCCTTTTCGAACGTCTTGCGTTCATTGCTGTCCGCACCCGCCTTGGCCGGCGCGCGCCGGGCCAGCCCGAACAGATCAAATCCAAACAGGGATAAGCCACAAGCGATCATCGTCAGCCTCCAGTTGGTTGAGCCTAATACGTTCACACTTTCAGGCCCAATAGCGTTTCGGTCAATGTAGTCTATCAAAACACTATACTAATTCCTCGACACATTTGAAACTGTTATGTCCAAAATGTTGCAATCGGAGAAATAGCCATCCCTGCCCGCTTTCCGTAGCATTCCCTCAGGCAAAAAAGCGGTTGGCCGGCCGTGGCAGGCCGAGATGCTCGCGAAGCGTCGATCCCTCGTAGTCGGCACGGAAGATGCCGCGGCGCTGCAGTTCCGGAATGACCCTTTGCGTCACGTCGTCCAGACCCTGGGGCAAGTAAGGGAAAACGACTGTAAATCCGTCGCTTGCCTCTTCCGAAAGCCAAGCCTGCATCTCGTCGGCGATGGTTTGCGGCGTGCCGACGAAGGCGAGGCCGGAATAACCCCCGTAACGCTGGGCAAGCTGGCGCACCGTCAGTTTTTCCTGCTCGGCAAGTTTGAGGACCTGGGCGCGGCCGGACTTGCTGGCATTGGTTTCCGGAATGTCCGGCAACGGACCGTCCGGATCGAGGCCGGACGCATCGTGGCCGAGGGCGATCGACAGCGAAGCGATGGCGCTATCGTAATGCACCAGGCCGTCGAGCGCCGCCCGCTTCGCCTTGGCCTCTTCCACCGTATCGCCGACGACGATGAAGGCGGCCGGCAGGATCTTCAGATGGTCGCGGTTGCGTCCTGCGGCGACCAAACGGCCCTTGATGTCCGCATAGAGCGCCCTGGAGGCGGCGAGATCGCGCGGCGAACAGAAGACCAGTTCGGCGGTCTCGGCCGCCAGCTGGCGCCCGGGTTCCGACTGCCCCGCCTGCACGATCACTGGCCAGCCCTGTACCGGGCGGGCAATGTTGAGCGGCCCGCGTACGCTGAGTTCGTCACCCTTATGATCGAGCACGTGCATCTTTTCCGGATCGAAGAAAATGCCGCTCTGCTGATCGCGGATGAAGGCATCGTCCGCAAAACTGTCCCACAACCCGGTGACGACGTCATAGAACTCGCGCGCCCGCTTGTAGCGCTCGCCGTGCTCCACGTGCTCGTCGAGACCGAAATTGCGGGCGGAATCCGGATTGGACGTGGTGACGATGTTCCATGCGGCGCGGCCGTTGCTGATATGGTCGAGCGAGGCGAACCGGCGGGCCACATGATAGGGCTCGTCGAAGGTTGTCGAGGCGGTCGCCGCAAGGCCGATCTTCTCGGTGACCGCGGCAAGCGCCGACAGCAGCGTGAACGGCTCGAACGACGTCACCGTGTGACTGCGCTTCAGCGCTTCGACCGGCATGTTCAGCACCGCCAGGTGATCGGCCATGAAGAACGCGTCGAACTTGGCGGCCTCCAGCTTCTGTATGAAGGACTTGATATGCCGGAAATTGAAATTGGCATCCGCATAGGCGCCGGGATAACGCCAGGCACCGGTATGCAGGCTGACGGGGCGCATGAAGGCGGTAAGGTGTAGTGATCTTGCCATGGGACAACGCTCTGCTGAAAGGAGAAACGGGCTCGGTTGCTTAAACTAGGCATTCCTGTCCGGCGCGCTAAGGAAAGTTGTTGCGCTGATCCCGCCGCCCCGGAGAAATTCTCTCTCCTTCCGCTCAACTTGGCGTAACGACCCGTAAATCGCTCGGTGCGGCCGCCAAAAGAGAAAATTCACGTCGTTCGAGGCGCGCAATTGAAGCTTTATTCCTTCTCTCGGCCTCCGTGACGTGGCTCAATGACGGACTTGATCCGGGAGGCGCAAATGAGCAGGGTTTTCCATTTGGCAGGAAAGATCAGAGCAGTGGCTCCATATCTGGCGACAGAGGACCAGGCGATCGAGGTGGCGACGGGGCTTTCGGCGCGCATCGCCGAAGGTTCGAGTCTGCGCGACCGGGAGCGGCTTTTGCCGCATGACGAGATGGAACTGGTCGCCCGGTCGGGATTGCTCGGCATCACCGTGCCCGCCGAATATGGCGGCGCCGATATTTCCAACGCCTTCCTGGCGGAGGTGATCGCCATTCTGTCCGAGGCCGATGCATCGGTGGGGCAGATCCCGCAGAACCATTTTTCCATTCTCGAAGCCCTGCGCCTTTCCGGCAGCGAGGAGCAGAAGAAATATTTCTTCGCGCGGGCGCTGGCCGGAGAACATTTCGGCAATGCCCTTGCCGAGTCCGGAACCAAGGCGGCCGGCGACATCGAAACCCGGCTGGTGGCCGACGGGCTCGGCTATCGCATCACCGGCCGCAAATATTATTCGACCGGCGCGCTGTTTGCCGATTGGGTGGCGGTCTTCGGTCTCGATCCCGAGGGGCGCGTGGTGATGGCGATCGTCCCGCGCGACGCGGAAGGGCTGTCGATCGTCGACGACTGGGATGGGTTCGGTCAACGAACCACCGCAAGCGGCACCGTCGTGATCGATAACGTCTACGTTTCGCCGGATTCGGTCATCAGCTATTATCGGAGCTTCGAGCGGCATGCGCCGCTCGGATCGCTCGGCCAGATGCTGCACGCCGCCGTCGACCTTGGGATCGCGCGTGCCGCTTTTGCCGACATGATCGGCTTCGTGCGCAGCAAATCCCGGGGCATCCGCAATGTCGGCGTCGAGACCGCGAGCGCCGACCCTCTGACCATCGCGCGGACCGGTTCGATCGCCGTGAAACTGGAGGCGGCAAGCGCGGTTCTCGAGCGAGCCGGTCGCAAGGTCGATGTCGCCCAGATCAACCCGTCATCCGAGACGGCGATCGAGGCATCGCTCAGCGTCGCTGCCGCAAAGATCCTGACGACGGAAGCCGCGCTCGACGCGACCAACGGCCTGTTCGAACTTGCCGGAACTTCCGCGACCAAGGAAGACCTCAATCTCGACCGCCATTGGCGCAACGCCCGCACCCATACGGTCCATGATCCGGTGCGCTGGAAACATCACGCGATCGGCGATTTTCACCTGAACGGAAACGTGCCGCGGCCGAACGGACAGTTCTGAAACCCTGTCGCCGGGTGTGCATCAGCTTGCGGCCGCTGCACGCGATCTATTTGCTGCTTGTCTGGCTATTGCTGCTTGTCTGGGCGTCGTCGAGAAGGCCGCTCGAGCGCTTGGCAACCATCTGCTCCAGCGTCATGTTGTCGAGTACCGAGGCGATCGCATCGCGCACTTCCGTCATCGAGTGGCGGATCTGGCAATCTTCCGGATGGTCGCAATCGTCGCAAGGCTCGAACGCCGTCTTGCTGGCGCAGCGGATGGGGGCGAGCGGACCATCGAGGATGCGGACGGCCTGGCCGACATAGATTTGCGACGCGGGCTTGGACAGCGCATAACCACCGCCGGGTCCCTTTTTTGAGCGCAGCATGCCGCCCTTGCGCAGTTCCAGCAGGATCGCATCGAGGAATTTCTTGGAAATATTGTTCTGTTGGGCGATGTCGCTGACGAAGGCGGTCTTGCCGGGTTCAAGCTGCGCAAGGTGGACAAGCGCCTTGAGCCCGTATTTTCCCTTTTTCGTAAGCATCGAGGATCGAAATTCCGCCTAACTGGTGTCTTTCCCGGCGAGATCGCCGACGGTGTGACACCGATACAGGACCGGCGCCAAAGGTTCAACGTCGGTTTGCTCGTCTGCCCTATTCTGCCGAAAGATCGCGCAATGTCCGCGGCAGCCTGTTCATGCATTGGGCTCCCGTTTCGGTGATCAGGAACTGATCCTCGATCATCAGCGCGCCGATGCCCTGCCCGTAGAATGGCGTCTCCAGCGCCACCACCATGTTCGGCTGGATGATCTCCTGATTGCCGGCGGAGAAGAACGGCCATTCCTCGATCCCGACGCTGCCACCGACCGAATGGCCGAAATGGCCGCGATCATATTCTGCAAAGCCGTCCTTGCGCATCGAGGCGAGCATGGCCGCATGCACAGCGCCGAACGTATTGCCGGGACGAAGTTCATCGAGCCCGACTGCGAAAGCGTTTTCCAGTGCCTTGAAGATTTCGCGCGACAATGGCGATGCAAGGCCATGGGTGAAGGTGCGTGCGCCGTCCGAGGAATAGCCGTCGACCAGCGTTCCGACATCGGCCTTGATCAGCGCGCCCGGCGTCACGACCGCCGACATGTCCGAAAGATCGGCGCCGATCGAGATGAAGTCCCAGTGGCCGCTCAGCCGGAAGCCGCCTTCCGCCGCGGCCTCCTGGGCGCCCGCCTTCCAGGCGCAGGAGAGGTCGGTGAGCCGGGCGCCCGGTTTCACCGCCGCCGCCATGCGGGTGAGCCCGGCTTCCGCAGCCTTGGCGGCACGACGCAGCCGCTCGATCTCGCGCGGCGTCTTGACGGCCCGCAGGCGGCGCAGCACGTCCGAGCCATCAGTCCAGGTTACCGTCGGCAAAGCCAGTTTCAGGGCCTCGAAATCGGCGGCCGGGATGAATTCCAGGTCGGCGCCGATCCGTGCCCGATCAAGGCCACGCTCGTTCAGCAGATCGCCGAGCAGACCGAAACAGGCGGACCGATCGAACGTTTCCGGCCGGGGTCGGAAAGACCCGAGCCGGCGACAGGCCTCGTTGATCTGCTCGACGCTCTCGGCGCCCGTCAGATCGTGCATGTCGATCCAGACGCGATGGGTGCGCAGGTCTACGTCTGGCGCAGCCTTGCGGATCGAGCCGGCGGCGTGGTCGCTGGCGATCGCGGCGAGCTCCATGGAGGCATCGGCCGGCACCAACGCAATCGCCGCACCCGCCCTGCCCCACATGGTCGCGACACCGGCCGGCGCGCCCACCGCATACCGAAAGGCTCCGGGCTGGAATAATACCAGGGCGTCGAGCCCGGCTTGCCCCATCAGGCGCTCTGCGTGGCGGCGGTCGATATCACTCATCGTATTCTCCAGATCCGTATTTTCTCAAGGCCTTAGCCGGCCTCCGGCCAAATCGCCAGCGGTCGGAACAAAATTCCTGATTGCCGCCATGGCGGCGAAGAGCATTTCCCGCCCGTGCCAAAAATCACCCTCCGCCACCCTTCCGGCTGAAAGCGACTGAGATATTCTTCGCGCCGGTATACAATGGCTGAAAACGGCCGTCCTGATCCCTTTCCTGTTCCAAGGAGTTTTCGATGTCCGTTTCCCGCTTCGCCTCCGCCCCTGAAACGGCGCCCATGACGGTCGATCTTCTGCGCCGGCGTTATGGATCGGACCAGCCGGCCTCGACGGCGGAATGGAACACGGCGCTCGAGGCGATCCTTTCGCACCGCTCCGTTCGCACCTACCTGCCGAAACCGGTGCCTGAAAGCGTGCTGCAGCTGATCGTCGCGGCGGCCCAGTCGGCGCCGACCTCCTCCAGCCTGCAGGCTTGGAGCGTCGTCGCGGTCGAGGACCCCGAGCGGCGGAAAAAGCTTGCCGAACTCGCCTCGCCCAATCCGCAGATCATCTCCGCGCCGCTCTTCCTGGTCTGGATCGCCGATCTCTCGCGGTTGAGGAAAATCACCGCAAAACAGGGCAGGACCGGAGAAGGCCTCGACTATCTCGAAAGCTTCCTGCTGTCGACGATCGACGCGACGCTGGCCGCCCAGAATGCGCTGGTCGCGCTTGAATCGCTCGGTTTCGGCACCTGCTATATCGGTGGTATTCGCAACCATCCCGCCGAAGTGGGCGAACTGCTCGGCCTGCCGCCGGAGGCCTTCGCGGTGTTCGGCATGACGGTCGGATATCCGGACCCGGCGGTCGAGACGGAGGTCAAGCCGCGCCTGCCGCAATCGGTCGTGCTTCATCGCGAGCAATATCAGGCAGCGCCGCCGGAAGCGGACCTCTCCACTTACGATGACACGATGCGGTCCTTTCAGACCGGTCAGGGCATGGCGGTGCGCGGCTGGACCAGCGTCGTTGCAAGCCGCATTGCCGACGCACCGGCCTTGAAAGGCCGGCACGTGCTCCTCGATGTGGTGCGACGGATGGGTTTCAAAGTGAAATAGCGGGCGAGGCAGCCTCAATCCACGATCGGGACGATCTGGGCTGGATCGATCTGAAGCCAGGCCGGAGCCCCGACCTGGAAGACATCGGCCGGCGGCGCAGCGACGCGGAACTGCAGCCCACTGTCCTTCGGCTGGAAGACGTAGTCCCAGGTCTCGCCGAGGAATGCGGACTGCCGAACCAAGCCCTCCAGATTGATGGCCTTATCCCTGGGCGCCTCCGTCGCCGAAAGCTTCATCGCCTGCGGCCGGATCGAGACGGTGACCGGGCCGGCGCCCTTCACTTCCTCACCGATCAGGGCAAGCGGCACGCTGAATCCGGCAAAGTCGATCATCTGGTTGCCGCAATTGCCCGAGAGGAAATTGGTGCGGCCGATGAAGCTCGCCACGAATCGCGTCTTCGGCCGGCTGTAGAGCGCATAAGGCGTGTCGATCTGTTCGAGGCGACCATTGTTCATCACCGCAATGCGGTCGGAGGTCACCATCGCCTCGCCCTGGTCGTGGGTAACGTAGACCGAAGTGATCTTGAACTCGTCATGCATGCGCTTGATCTCGAAGCGCATTTCTTCGCGCAGGTTTGCGTCCAGATTGGAAAGCGGCTCGTCGAGTAGAAGCACGGCCGGGCGGATGACGACGGCGCGGGCGAGCGCCACACGCTGCTGCTGGCCGCCCGAGAGTTCGGCCGGATAGCGGTCGGCGAGATGGCTCATCCGCACGGTTTCCAGCACAGCGCCGACGCGTTTCCTGACCGCCTCGGAGGGCAATTTCCGCAGGTTGAGGCCGAAGGCGACGTTCTGCGAGACGGTCATGTTCGGCCAGATCGCATAGGACTGGAAGATCATCGACATGCCGCGCTTTTCCGGTGGCACGGAGCCGGAAGGCGCCGAGAGGATCTTGCCGTCGAGCTCGATCGAACCGGAGGTCGGGTCGATGAAGCCGGCGATCATCCGAAGCGTCGTCGTCTTGCCGCAGCCGGAAGGACCGAGCAGCGAAACGAATTCGCCGGGCTTGATATGCAGGTCGAAATCGAGAACCGCATCGACCGCACCGAAACGGCGACCGAGTTTCCTGAGGACAAGTCCGTCCATTAGCTTCTCCTCAACATGAAGTCGCGGCCGAGATATTTCATCCCGAGGGCGACGACTGCGACAATGATGATCAATAACAGAGAGCCCAGCGCCGCGAGCTTTTCGAGCTCGCCTTCCTCGCTGAGATCGAGCAGCACGACGGAAACCACGCGCGTGGTGGGACCGACCAGGAAGATCGCGGTCGAGAGTTCCTGTGCGGCCGGCACGAAGATCAGCAGCCATCCGCCGGCCAGCGTGCGCTTCAAGAGCGGTCCCACCACATGCCGGAGCGCCGTCACCCGCCCGCCGCCGAGAATGCGCACCGCTTCCTCCATTTCCGGATGAATGCTGCGCACGCCGGCCGAGCTGGTGGTGAAGGCGATCGGCAGGAAACGGGTGATGAAGGCGAGCGCCATGATCGTATAGGTGCCATAAAGCGCGATCGGCGGCAGGGCGTAAGCCGCATAAAAGCCGATGGCGAGCACGATGCCGGGCACGACATAGGGCGAGACCGCCAAGAAGGCGAGCAGGCCCGAGAACGGGATCAACCTGCGCTGGACGATATAGGCGATGAACAGCGCCAGCGTGATCGCGACCGTCGCCGCTACGATGCCGAGACCGATGCTGCCGACCAGCGCCTTTTGTGAACTCGAATGTTCAAAGAGCACATAGTGGAAATTGGCAAGTGTCAGGTTGCTGAACGAGAAGCCCGTGGTCCAGGAGTCGGAAAAGGCGGCGAGAAGCAGCACGAACAGCGGCATCAGCACCGAGAGCGCCACCACACAGAAGCAATAGGCAAACAGCACCCAGCGCCACCTGCCGAGCTTGACGATACGGCGCTCGCCGCCCTTGCCGCTGACCGACACGTAACCCTTGCGGCGCAGGATCAGCTTCTGCAGCCCGAGCATCGCGGCGGTGATCAGCAGCAGCGGGATCGAATAGGCGGCCGCCACCTGGATCCGCAGCGGGAAGGAGAAGAATTCCGTGAGCTGGATCACCACGACCGGATAGCGCGCCGGGATCGAGATCAGCGCCGGCACACCGTAGAGCGCGATTGCGCCGAGGAAGGAGAGAAGAGCTGCGCCGATGATTGCCGGCATGACCAGTGGGAACGTCACCTTCATCGCCGTCTTGAACGGCCCGGCGCCGAGGATGTTGGCGGCATCCTCCATCTCGGAATTGATCATCTCGAAGGCCGAGCTCACCAGCACGAAGACGAGGAAGAAGCCGCCGATCGCCGTGACGAGCACCAGTCCGCCGAAGGAGAAGATGTTGACCAGCGGCTCGGTCGAGCCTGAAAGGCTGTGCCAGACGCGGTTGATCCAGCCGGTATTGGGGCCGGCGAGCAGGATCCAGCCGACGCCGGCGAGATAGGGCGGCATGATGAAGGCGCCGAACACGCTGTAGCGCACGAAATTGCGGCCCGGCATGTCGGTGCGGGTGCAGGCCCAGGCAAGCGGCATCCCGAAGGCAAGTTTCAGCACCACGACCACGGCGCCCATCTTCAGCGTATTGGTGAGCGCGGTGATGTGCCGTTCCTTTCCATAGGCCTCGACATAGTTGTGCAGCGTCCAGCCGCCGGTCTTGGCGTCGGTGAAGCTGGAGACGACGAGCGTCCACATCGGCGCCACGATCAGCACGACCAGGATGCCGGCCAGGAATAGCCAGAGCAGATTGGCCGGCTGCAGCCGCTGGTGCCAGGGCACACGCACCTTCACCGGCTTTTCATCCGACCAGGTGGTGGCCGCGGGATGGGAAACACTCGTCATGATCGGCGCTCGCTTTGTCACTGGAGGCGTCGGAAACAGGTCACGCCGCCGGGCGTGATGGGCGGAGGTCGTCAGATGCCGGCCTCCCGTAGTGGTTCAGATCCCGAACGTGTCGCGGAACTTTTCCTGGACCTCGGGCAGCTTCTTGATGCCGTCGGCCGTCGCAATTGACTTCGTCTTGTAGCTGCTGAGCGGACGCATCCCCTCCGCCAGCGGCACGCCGGCCCGAAGCGGGTAACGGTAATCCTTGGCGAAGTATTCCGCGATCTCCGGCCCGAGCAGGAAGTTCTCGAACAGTCTTGCGGCATTCGGATGCGGTGCGTCTTTCAAAATGGCCGTTGCCGAAGGCGGCAGCAGCGCACCGTCGGTCGGATAGACGACACCGATCGGCACCTTTTTGAGGATCGAGTCCGACAGGATCAGCGGCAGCGGCGCCAGCGCCACCTTGCGTTCACCCGAGGCGACGAGGTTATGACCGTCGGCCACGGAGCGGCCGATCTGCGGCTTGTTCTTCTCGATATTCTTGAAGAAGTCCCAGCCGTAGAGATCGTTCATCAGCACCGTCCAGAGCCCGACGCTGCCGGAAAAGCTCGGATGGCCGATGGCGACCTGGCCCTTCCACTTCGGATCGGCAAGATCCGTCCAGTTCTTCGGCGCTTCCGCCTCGGTCACCAGTTTGGTGTTGTAGGCGATGACAAGAGGCGAGACGCCCGACGTGATCCAGTAATTTTCCTTGTCGGCGAGCGACCGAAGCTCTGGCACCATGTCCTTGAGGTTTTCCGGGGCGAACTGGGCAAGCGCGCCCTGTTCCTTCAACTGCGCCATCTGGCCGTCGTCATTGGTCGACATCAGGTCGCCTTGGACGGCCTTGGCTTGCAGCTCCTGCACGAGGCGCTGGAAGATGACCTGGCCGGAGGCGCGCACGACGTTGCACTCGACGCCGGCATATTTCTTCTTGAACAGGCCGCACATGCCGTCGGCGAACTCGGTGGTCGTCTGCGAGACGTACCAGGTCACCGAACCTTCCTTCTTGGCGGCGTCGTAGAGCTGCTTTTCGCTGGCCGTCATTTCAGCCGCGCCGGCAAGACCGGCCGCCAGCAAGAGTGCCGGAACCAGGCCGGCCACATAGGTAATGGCATGCTTCATGATCTTTCCTCCCTTTGATCCGGCTCGCGCCGGATATAAGCTCGACGCTCCCGAGCTTAAAAATTCATGCGTTGGTTCCGTCCCGCTCGATCCCGGTGGCGATGTTCCTCCATCATTCGCCGGGGATCAGCTGGCGTTCCACCGGGCGCATCAGCGCCAGGAAGTCGCTGAAATATTCGCCCTGGATGACGACGTGGTTGCGCATCGCATCACGGGCGCGGGCGTCGTCTCGGTCTCGGATCGCTGCAAGCACCTCCTCGTGCTCGGACAGCGAACTGTTGACGCGCCCGGGGACCCGCAGTTGCAGGCGCCGATAGGGCTTCAGCCGCCGCTGCAGCGCATGGGCGTTCTCGGCGAGGAACCCGTTGCCGCTCGCCTCGTAGATCAGCCGGTGGAATTCCGCATTGGCGTAATAATAATCGTCCGAATTGCCGGCCTGCTGGGCGGTGGCGCAGGCTGCCTGCGCCCCTTCTAGCAGTTTCAGCTGTTCCGGGCGGATGCGGCGGGCGGCAAGCCGGGCGCACATCGCCTCCAGTTCACCCATCACCTCGAACATTTCGACAAGCTCGGTGATCGTCAGCTGGGTGACGAAGGCGCCGCGATTGGGCACCATCTTGACGAGGCCCATGGTGCTGAGCTGGATCAGCGCCTCGCGCACCGGCGTGCGCGACACCTGATGGCGGGCAGCAAGCCCTGCCTCGTCAAGCCGGTCGCCGGGGGAATAGAAGCCGGTGACGATATCCTGCTCGATCGCGTCGCGAACACTCGGTTTGCCCTGCTTGCCTTTGAGCTGCACGTTCATGGGCCTATCCTGCCGACGTGGCTGCCGCAAAACGCGGCTCCGCCTGTTGGGTTTCGTCGTCCTGTTGTGCGAGATAGCGCACGGCGGAAATCGCGGCCGTCACGCCGTCGCCGGCGGAGGCTGCCAGATGCGCAACCGAGCGCGTACGGATGTCGCCGGCCGCGAAAATTCCCCGAACCGAGGTCTGCATGTCGAGATCGACAACGATCCGGCCATCCGCCGAGAGCGTGACCAGCTCGCCGAGGACTGCGGTATTGGGTTCGAGCCCGACATAAACGAAGACGCCGTGACAGGGGAGATCGCTGTCTGTGCCGGTCGACAGATCGCGGACGGTTATGGCGCTGACGCCGCCGTCACCGCGGATCGCCGTGACGATCGTGTTCGGCCTGACTTCGATATTGGAGGCTTCGCTGGCTTTCGCCTGCAAAGCGGCGCTGGCACGCAGGCGCGAGCCCCGATGAATGACCGTGATGCGGGCGGCATGCGGAACGAGCGCCAAAGCCTCGTCGAGCGCTGAGTCCCCGCCGCCGATGATGCAGACTTGCTTGCCGCGCATCAGCGGTCCGTCGCAGGAAGCGCAATGAGAAACGCCGCGGCCTTCGAATTCCGCCTCGCCCGGAATGCCGAGCGTGCGCTTGGCCGAGCCGGCGGCGATGATGACTGCGCCTGCCGTCAGATCGAGATCGGCGCCGGCGATGCGGAAGCCGGTATCCGTCTTCGAAACTGTCTCGATCATATCAAGCGCGAATTCGACGCCTGCCTCGTCTGCTTGGATCTGCAGCATCGGGCCGAGTTCGAAACCGGACATGCCTTCGGCAGGCCCCGGAAAATTGTCGATGCGATCGACATTGATCACCTGGCCGCCGGCGCCGAGCATGTCGACGATCATCGTGCGCGCACCGTGGCGGGCAGCGGCGATGGCGGCATTGAGCCCCGCCACGCCTGCGCCGATCACCACGATGTCATAGTCGTTGGCCCTCATCGTCAGCGCCAATCGTCGACGGAAACGGTCGTGCGGTAATGCGCGCCGTAAATCTGCCAGTAGCCGTTGGACTCGCCGCCGACGACCACGACATTGATGTCCTGCGGGCGGAAGATATGGACGAGTTCGTCCTTTCCGGCTTTCAGCTTGCCCGCCATCGGCTCCTCGCCGAAGGTGGCGCGCGGATAGATATAATTCTGGACGAGTTGCAGATCCCAATAACGGCCGGCCGGCATCTGGGCCGTCTCGTAGATGAAGTCGAGCAGGTCCTGCTTGTTTACGAAGCCGCCACGATCGATGAACTGCCGGGCGCAGATCGGGTCGAGCACGAGGGTCGGCGCGGTGATCGCATCGGTGCCGAGCAGCATGTCGCGCACGTGCTCGCGCCAATATTCCTTGCGCAGGCCGAGGCTGAACGTCGTGGAACGGCAGCCGTGGAAGAGGCTGACAGTGCTCGTCCTGGCGTCGAAGCCCTTCTGCACATGCAGCGGCTCCCACGGACTGCGCTCCTCGTTTTCCGCGAAGGTGAGGTTGTTGTAGGTATAGTTGTTGCCAAGCGACCCCATGAAGGTTTCGCCGACGACCGAGCCGCCCTGCAGGTTCTGCGACAGGAGCCCAAAGGCGCGACCGATCGTGGCATTGGCATGGCTATAGGGGCCGAGCGCGCCGACACCGCAATTCATGCCGATCTCGTTGCGAACAGGCCCGTTGACGACGGCCATCGCCGCCGCCGAAGAAGAGGTCGATCCGCGCGCGGAGACCTGGGCCGCCGCCAGCGCCAGGATGACCGGGAAATATTCGGGAGAGGCGCCCGCCATGACGGCGTTCACGGCGACCTTCTCGACCGTGTATTCCCATAAGCCGCGGTTGGTGGTCGGCTGCATGTGGCCGACCACCTCGTCCGGCTTTAGACTTGTACCGGCAAGCATGTCCGCGACGCGGGCGTCGGTCGGCAGGATGATCGGCAGTTTGTCAGTCCAGTTTTTACGCAGGAATGCTGCGTGGAGATTATCTTCCGTATCTGGCTCAATCAGGCGCGGCGTGCTGCGCTCGAACTGCGTATCCTCGGCACCCGCCGAAAGGCCGACGGTCAGGGCCTCGATGATTTCCTTCATCACCGGCTTGCCGCTGATCGGATCGATGCCTTCCACATAGGCGCGCAGCTCTTCCGGCGTCTTGCCCATCACCGGCTGCGGCACGAAGACCAGCGGCTGCTGCGAAAGCCCGCCCATCTTGGCCACCGAGCGAACGACCTTGTCGAATTTTTCGGTATGGATCGCCGCGGTCGGCACGCCGTATTTGGTTTCGAGCGTGATCGCATGAGTAGTGACGGCCGGTGCGCAGGTGCTGCAATGGCCAACCCCGATGATCGCGGCATGGCCGTTCGCCTTGATCTCTTCCCAGAGCTGCGGGTCATCCTTGGAATAGGTGTTCGCCATCTGGCGGATCCGTACGTCCACGGACGGCATGTTGCGCGCAAACCAGGCCTCGACCTCCTTCAGGAGTTCGACGGAATCGTCAAAGCGGCTGTCGACGAGATAAACGACCTTGCCGTCGAGGCTGGCGGGCCGCTCGGCCGGCTGCTTGCGGCTGACCTTCGGCGGATAACCCATCGGATTGTGGACGGTGACAAGCGGCTGAGCGCTGTCCGGCTTTCCCTGTTGCAACATCCCACTTCCTCCCGAAATGTTCCGTGCTCGTATGCAATCATAGTCCACGCGTATACATGAGCCGTCAAGTCCCAAAATTGCGATCTGCTATTTTGCGGCGGCGGCTGTGGGCTCGAAAACTCCCGAAAACCTATCGCGAAGTATATTCTTCTGGACCTTACCCATCGTGTTGCGCGGCAATTCCGGCATGAACGCCACTTTTTTCGGGCGTTTATAGCCGGCCAGACGGCCGTCCAGCGCCTTGATGACCTCCTGTTCGGTCAATTGGGCATCTGATTTCAGGACGATCGCGGCGATGATGCCCTCGCCGAAATCCGGATGGTTGACACCGAAGACGGCACTTTCGGTGACGCCCGGCATGGCGTCGATCTCCATCTCCACCTCTTTCGGGTA
Organism: Neorhizobium sp. T6_25; assembly: GCF_002968555.1. Lineage (NCBI taxonomy): Bacteria > Pseudomonadati > Pseudomonadota > Alphaproteobacteria > Hyphomicrobiales > Rhizobiaceae > Neorhizobium > Neorhizobium sp. T6_25. The sequence continues at coordinate 112,231 of NZ_PVBL01000013.1, read as the reverse complement.
TACATTGTAGCCCCCAGTGATGATGAGGTCCTTGCCGCGCCCGACGATATGCAGATAACCGTCCGCATCCACCTTGCCGAGATCGCCGGTGATGAAGAAGCCGTCCTTGCGGAATTCCGCGGCGGTCTTTTCCGGCATGCGCCAGTAACCCGAAAACACGTTCGGGCCGCGCACCTCGATCATGCCGATCTCTTCCGTGCCGAGGCAGGCGCCTGTTTCGGGCTCAGTGATCCGCACCTCGACGCCCGGCAACGGGAAACCAACCGTGCCGGCGACGCGCCGGCCGTCATAGGGGTTCGAGGTGTTCATGTTGGTCTCGGTCATGCCGTAGCGCTCGAGGATGGCGTGCCCGGTGCGGGCTTGCCATTCCGCGTGGGTTTCGGCCAGAAGCGGCGCCGATCCGGAAACGAAGAGGCGCATATGGGCGGTGCTGTCCCTGTTGAGCCCCGAATGCTGCAGCAGGCGCGTATAGAAGGTCGGCACCCCCATCAGCACGGTCGCCTTTGGCAGTGCCTCCATGATCTTGTTCGGGTCGAATTTCGCGTGGAAAATCATTGAGGCGCGCGAGGCGAGCACGACGTTGGTGGCGACGAAAAGCCCGTGCGTGTGGAAGATCGGCAGCGCGTGGATCAGAACGTCCTTGTCGGTGAAACGCCAGCTTTCCACCAGCGAGGTCGCGTTCGACAGGAGATTGTCGTGGCTGAGCATGGCCCCCTTGGAACGCCCCGTCGTACCGGACGTATAGAGGATCGCGGCGATATCCACTCCTCCCCGCGCCGAGGTTTCGGCAATCGGCGTGGCAATGGCGGCGGCGTCCGTCAAAGTCCCCTGCCCCGCGGGATCGAGCGTCAGGATCTTCGCGCCGGCCGCCTTGGCAATCGGCTGCAGCGCCTCGAATTTCGAGGGGTCGCAGATGAAGATCGCAGGCTCGGCGTCGGTGAGGAAATATTCGATTTCCGCCGGCGTATAGGCGATGTTGAGCGGCAGGTAGATGCCGCCCGCGCGGACCGTCGCCAGATAAAGCGCCAGTGCCGCGACCGACTTTTCCGCCTGGACGGCAACCCGGTCGCCCGGCTGCAGGCCGGCTGCGAGAAGCGCTCCGGCAAGCCGCGCGCATTGATCGGCGAAGGCGCGGTAGCTCATGGCGCCGACCGTTTCGTCCGTCAGGAGCAGCCGATCCTCCCGCTCGAGCCCGCCGAGCAGCGCGTCATAGAGATTACCAGCCATTAAAACACCTCCTGGGAAACCGGTTGGGCCAGTTTGCGCAGCGCCGGCGTCGCTGCGATATGGCCGTTTTCGGCATAAGCCTCATGGTTCTTCTCGATTTCGCCGAGCCGGTAGCGATAGTTGACCATCAGGCCGTAGGACTGGCGCATGCCCTTCGGCGATCGGTCGCCGAGAAAATTGAGCCGCTCGGCCTGCGCGCCGTTGCCGAGATGGAACCGCGCCACCGGATCCGCCGGCCGCCCATTGCCGCGCCGGACGTTCAACAGGTAGTGCGCCCCGAGCGGCAGTATGGCGCGCTGGATCTGGTCGAGTTCGTGCTCGCCGGCAGATGCCCAATCACCTTCAAGTCTGGCGATAAGCCGCTGCTTCTCTTGGGCGATTTCCTCGCTGTCGGTTACGCGGCTTTCGCCGCGCAGCCAGGCCCCAAAGCTCGGGATTGGCGATAGCGTGACGAAATTGTCAAGCCGCGGAAGGTCGCGCTTCAGATCGTTCACCACCTGTTTGATGAGGAAGTTGCCGAGCGAAATGCCGGCAAGGCCGCGCTGGCAGTTGGAAATCGAATAAAAGACGGCCGTCGTCGCCTGCTGCACTTCCAGAGGCTGGCGGTCGCGGGCGAGAAGCGCGTCGACCGAAGCCGGCAGATGGTCGGTCAGCGCCACCTCGACGAAGATCAGCGGCTCGTCTTCCAATTGCGGGTGGAAGAAGCCGAAGCAACGGCGGTCGGCCGGCGCCAATCGCCGGCGCAGATCGTCCCAGCCGTCGATATCGTGCACGGCTTCATAGCGGATCAGCGCCTCGAGGATATTGGCGGGCGTGGTCCAGTCGATCGATCGCAACATCAGGAAGCCCCGGTTGAACCATGAGGAGAAGAGATGGCAGAAGTCGAGGTCGACCGGCTGCAGCGCCGGTTCCTTGGACAGCATGTCCATCAGATGTTCGCGCATCTCGACCAGCGTCGCCGTACCGCGCTTGGCGAAGTTGATGCGGCGGAAAAGCTCCTGCCGGCGCGGCTCGGCCGCCTCGTGCAGCCTGGCGATGTTCTCCGCGCTCGGCTCGGCACTATAGGCGGCCGTCGCGGCATCGAGGGCCGTGCGGTCGGGGCCGAAACGGTCCAGCAGCGCGCGCATGAACACGTTGCGGTCCGCGGCGCTTGCCTGGCGGTAGGCTTCGAGGAAGGCTTCGGCGAGAATGGCGCCGGAGACCTCGCCGCGGCGTGACAGGATCATCTCGGCAAGGCCGGTGAGATCGCGGTTCTGCACGGGCGGCGATGACAGGCCGAACAAGGCCCGGCCGCGGCCGGACAAGGACTGGATCAACTCGCCGATAAACGGTGGAGCGTCCCACCAGCCAAAAACTGGATCCCTGCTGCTCATCTCTTTTCTCCTACCCGTTCATTGCATACAGCAGATAGATGATCGTATGCAAGTCAAGGCATGAGACTTGACGCCTTCGGTGTCATTCCATTGCGAGGATCAGGTTGCGCACGACAGGGTAGATTTCCTTCTCCCACCGGCGTCCGCTGAAGACGCCATAATGCCCGACATTGGCCTGCAGGTGGTGGCGGCGCAGATGCGGCCGCAGCGAGCGACAGAGGTCGTGCGCGGCCGAAGTCTGGCCGAGCCCGCAGATATCGTCGCGCCCGCCCTCGACGGTGAGAAGCGCCGTGGCCTGGATGTGGTTTGGATCCACCTTGCGGCCATGATGGGTGTAGGTGCCGCTCGCCAGCTCCGTCCTCTGGAACACCCGGTCGATGGTCTCGATGTAGAATTCCTCGGTCATGTCGAGCACTGCGAAATACTCGTCGTAGAAATGCTTGATCTTGTTCGCCTCAGCCGTCTCGCCCCTGGCGAGATGTCGGTAGAGCTTGCGATGCGCCTCGACATGGCGCTCCATGTTCATGCTCATGAAGGCGACGAGCTGCAGGAAACCGGGATAGACGCGCCGTCCGCTGCCCGGAAAGCCCATCGGAACGCCGGTAATCAGTTCGCTCTTGAACCACGACAGCGGCTTCGAGACCGCAAGTTCGTTGACCTTGGTCGGGCTCTCGCGGGTATCGACCGGTCCGGCCATCAGCGTCATGGTGCGCGGGGTCGCCGGGTTCTTCGCCTCCGACATCACCGCGACTGCGACCAGCGCCTGGACGCAGGGCTGGCAGACGGCGAGGATGTGCCCGCGTGGTCCGATCTCCTCGAGGAAACGGATGATGTAATCGACATAATCGTCCATGCCGAAGCGGCCGGCAACCGTGGAAACGTCCCGCGCATTAGCCCAGTCGGTGACATAGACGTCATGGTCTTTCAGCAGCGTCTGGACCGTGCCGCGCAGCAGCGTCGCGAAATGGCCCGACAGCGGCGCGACCACCAGCACCCGCGGGCGGGGCGTATCGACGTCGGCAACGAAATGCAGCAGGCGGCCGAAGGGCAGGTCGAGCGCCGTTTCCACAGCGATCGGCACGTCGCGATTGCCGATCGTGACCGAGGTGATCTCGAATTCCGGCCGCTCGTGGGTGATCTTGAAGCGGGACATCAATTCCAGTGCCGCGGCAGCATGCCGGCCCATTTCGCCTGCCGTCCCGAAGAACAGCGTGGAGGACATCAGTTGCAGGCGTCGGGCCAGATCCCGCATCGGGGCAAGGAGGTCATCATGAAATTGATATGCCTGATAGAGCATGAACGGACCCCCGCACCGCTAAAATGCGGCAGTGCAAAAATGCTAGTGCAATATGTCTCGCGATGCGAGAAGATTGTCACAGGACGCATGATTGTCCGGCAAGGATTGAAACTGATGGCACAGGCGACACTGACGATTTCGTCGAAAAACTATTCCTCGTGGTCGCTTCGCGGATGGCTCCTCTGCCGCATGGCAGACCTTGATTTCGAGGAAGTGCTGGTCGAGATGAATGATGATGCGCGCCAGGAACTGCTGCTCCTGTCGCCCTCCGTGCTGGTGCCGCGGCTGACTCACGACGACGTCATCGTCTGGGATACGCTGGCGATCGCCGAATACCTGAACGAGACCACCCCTGATACGGGTCTCTGGCCGGCCGACATCGCCGATCGCGCTCGCTGTCGTGCGGTCTCGGGTGAAATGCATTCGGGCTTCCACAATCTTCGCTCCGCCCTGCCGATGAACCTCAAGGCGCGGCATGAGCGGTTCAAGATCTTTTCGGGCGCCCGGCCGGATGTCGAGAGGGTCAAGACGATCTGGACCGAGTGCCTGGAGACAAGCGGCGGCCCGTGGCTGTTCGGCGAAAAGCCGACGGTGGCGGATGCCATGTATGCGCCGGTCTGCAGCCGTTTCCGCACCTACGCAGTCGAGCTTGAACCGAAGCTTGGCGCCTATGCGGAAATGGTCCTTGCCTGGCCGCTGATGCTCGAATGGACCGAAGGCGCACTTGCGGAACCGGACGAAATCGTCGAGTTGGAAGTGGAATTCTAGACCACAAAAGACATATCGGACATCATGAGCTCGAAACCCTACGATCCCGGCGAAGACGGCGCGGAAATGTCTTTTCGCGAGAAGATGTCCTATTCCGATTATCTGCATCTCGAAAAGGTGCTCGACGCGCAGGCGCCGATTTCGGCGGCGCATGACGAACTGCTGTTCATCATCCAGCACCAGACGTCCGAACTGTGGATGAAGCTTGCGATCCACGAAATCACCTCGGCGATCGATGCCATCCGCAATGACGATCCGCAGCCGGCCTTCAAGATGCTCACCCGCGTCGCCCGCATTTTCGAGCAGCTCAACAATGCCTGGGACGTGCTGCGCACCATGACGCCCAGCGAATATACGGAATTCCGGGCCTCGCTCGGCCAGTCTTCCGGCTTCCAGTCCTATCAGTACCGGGCGATCGAGTTCCTTGCCGGCAACCGCAACGTCGCGATGCTCGGGCCGCATGCGCATCGGCCCGATATCATCGAGAAGCTGGAGGGCATCCTCGCCCGCCCGAGCCTTTACGACGAGGCGCTGATGCTGCTTTCCCGGCGCGGGTTCGATATCGGCGAGGACGCGGCCAGAACCGACTGGCGCACAAAACGCACCGAGAACGAGCAGGTGCTGGAGGCCTGGAAACAGGTCTACAGCGCGCCCGGCACCCATTGGGAGCTTTACGAACTCGCCGAAAAGCTGGTCGACTTCGAGGACTATTTCCGCCGCTGGCGATTCAATCACGTCACCACGGTGGAACGGGTGATCGGCTTCAAGCGCGGCACCGGCGGCACGTCGGGAACGTCGTATCTGAAGAAGATGCTGGAGGTCGAACTGTTTCCCGAACTCTGGCGGGTGCGCACCGTCCTATAACTGCACGAAGCTGGAAGCTGCCGGGTTGGTGATCTTCTCGAGCCGAGTTATGCTGGCTCGAACGCGAGGAGCCGATGCGGGCGAAGGGACGAAACGGATTTCGGGTGTTTCGATGCGGCATGGCCGGCGTGCAGGCGGTCGTGGCCCGTTCCGACCACCATTTTGCCCGTCACACTCATGACCAGTACGGCATCGGCGTGATCGAGAGCGGAGCCCAGAAGTCCGCAAGCGGACGCGGTCCGGTGGAAGCCGGAGCGGGCGATGTCATCACCGTCAACCCCGGCGAAGTGCATGACGGCGCGCCGATCGGCGACGAGGGCCGTTTCTGGCAGATGCTCTATTTCGATCCGCACGTGATAGCCGGAGCAGTCGCGGATATCCGCCAGGGCCGGCCCGGTGAGTTCGAATTTGCCGATCCGGTGCTGCGGCAACCCCCGCATGCCGCGACGATGCGGCAGCTGTTCACGGCGATGACCGCCGAGCAAGCCGGCGCCGAACTCCGCCGCCAGGAATTGCTGCTGACGCTGTTGGCCGAGGTGATGCGGGAGGTGCCGGAGCCGAAACCGGTTCCGCGAGGGATCCGGGCAGCGCGCGAGCGTATCGATGACGATCCGGCCAGAGCGGTCAGCCTTGCCGATCTGGCGGACCTCGCCGGCGTCAGCCAATTCCAGCTCCTGCGCGCTTTCGACAAGGTGATCGGGTTCACTCCGCATGCCTACCTGATCCAGCGGCGTGTCCAACTGGCGCGAAAATTGATCGCCGGCGGGGCGGGACTTGCGGAGGCGGCGCTGGCCAGCGGTTTTGCCGACCAGAGCCACATGACCCGCATCTTCACCCGCAGTTTCGGGCTTTCCCCGCACCTTTATGCGGTTTCCATGCGTCCGGCGCAGGCGTCCAGCGGGCCTTGCTGAGGAAGGCGGATGACGCTTGCCCTCTGTTGCGGGAGTGTTAGGCTCCGCGTTCCGGATATCCACCTGACACCGGGAGGGCTCGAACAATGGCCGCATGCTTCAGATATATCGTCAATGATGTAAAGGCAGCGATCGATTTCTACACCGCACACCTCGGCTTCAAACTCGAGATGCACCCTGCCCCGCCCTTCGCGGAAATTTCACGCGGCGACATGCATCTCTATCTGTCCCAGCCGAACCCCCGGGGCGGCGGCGGTGCGCCAATGCCGTCCGGAGAGCAGCAGGCACCCGGCGGCTGGAACCGCATTCATCTCACCGTCGAGGATTTGGATGGGACGGTCGAACGCCTGAAACTGGCCGGCTGCAGCTTCCGCAACGAGATCATCCAGGGGACGGGCGGCAAGCAGATTTTACTGGAGGATCCGTCCGGAAACGTGATCGAACTGTTCGAGCCGAACACGCCCGCTTATCGCGCGCCCGGCTCAGGCACGAAGACCGCCGGCGGTTGACGAACTCAGGTCAGCGCCAGATCGAAGACGTGGTGGTGGATATGGCCGTCGAACATGTCCAGCAGCCCCTTGGTCATGTCCCGGCTTTCGTGACGCACCGGCGATTCGAGCGCCGCGGCCAGTGCCTCGCGGCTTTCGTACATCGTCGACAGCACCATCGGATAGGATGGTGCACCTTCATCGCGCTCGATATTGTAGAGCACGCGTACTTCCTTGATGCCTGGAAAGGCGAGCCACATGGGCATGAGCTTCTCAGCCACATAGGCCTGGAACGCTTCTTCCTGGCCGGCATGGATCATGCCTTCGAAAAAGGCCTGGCGGATAATCATCGAATTTCTCCGGCTCACTTTTGCGCTGCGCAATTCCGAACGGAAAACCGCTTCACACTTTTCCTGGAATTGCTCAATTGACGGTGGTCGGCGGCTTCTCGCCGGCGAAGTGCGCGGCGATATTGGCAAGCACCAGCTCGCCCATGGCGACGCGGGTTTCGACGGTGGCGCTGCCCTGATGCGGCATCAGCACCGTGTTCGGCGCGGTGAAGAAATCTTCGCGTATCCGTGGTTCGTCGAGATAAACGTCGAGACCGGCGGCGCCGATCGTGCCGTCGTTAAGGGCGGCGAGCAGCGCGTTCTCGTCGACGACACTGCCGCGGGCGATATTGATCAGGATACCTTTCGGTCCAAGCGCCTTGAGAACCTCGGCATTGACGACATCCTTCGTCTGCGCATTCGCCGCGACGATGACGCACAGCACGTCGCTGTCTTCTGCCAGTGCCACCGGCGAGGCGCAGGACTTCCAGGTCGTGTCCTTGACCGGCGAGCGGTTCCAGAAACGCACGTCCATGCCGAAGGCTTCGGCGCGGCGGCCGAAGGCCTTGCCGATCTGGCCGAGACCGAGAATGCCGACACGCTTGCCCTTCGGGCTGTTACCGAGCGGAAATCCTTGGTTGCCCCACTTGCCGGCGCGTACGAAGGCGTCGCCCTTGGCGATATGGCGCAGCACGCCGAGCATCAGCGCAATGCCCATATCGGCGACATCGTCGGTCAAAACGCCGGGCGTGGTGGTGACGTCAATATTGCGGCTGCGTGTGAATTTGAGGTCGACCTTGTCGGTGCCGACGCCGTTGATGGCGATGACGCCAAGCGACGGCAGCTTCTCGATCCACTCATTGGAAAGGCCGGTGCCGCCGCCGGTCGCGACGGCGCGGATGTTCGGCAGCGCTGCTTCCAGCGTTGCCTTCTGCGCCGGGTCATACAGCCGATGCACGGTATAGGCTGCGTCGAGCTGGTCCTCGATGAACTGCATCATCGGTTCCACAAGCAGGATGTCTGGTTTCACGTCCGGAACTCCTTCATTTCAATGGATGGCAGCTGTCTCAGGAGATCTGTCCGAGGAAGATCTTCAGGCGCTCGTTCTTGGGATTGCCGAAGAATTCTTCCGGCGCGGCGGTTTCGAGGATCTCGCCGCGGTCCATGAAGATCACCCGGTCGGCGACCTGCCGGGCAAAACCCATTTCATGAGTGACGCAGAGCATGGTCATGCCCTCCTTGGCGAGATCGATCATGGTGTCGAGCACTTCCTTGACCATTTCGGGATCTAGCGCCGAGGTCGGCTCGTCGAACAGCATGATCTTCGGGTTCATGCACAGCGCCCGGGCGATCGCGACGCGCTGCTGCTGGCCGCCGGAAAGCTGGGCAGGATATTTTTCCGCCTGTTCGGGAATGCGCACCCGTTCCAGGTACTTGCGGGCGATCTTTTCGGCTTCGACTTTCGAAATACCACGCACCTTCATCGGCGCCAGCGTGCAGTTTTCCAGGACAGTCATATGCGGGAAAAGATTGAACTGCTGGAAGACCATGCCGGTCTCCTGGCGGACGATATCGACGTTCTTGCCGCCGGCGGTCAGGTCATGGCCGTCGACTACGATTCTGCCCTTCTGGATCGTCTCCAGCTGGTTGATGCAGCGGATCAGCGTCGACTTGCCGGAGCCGGAAGGGCCGCAGATGACGATCCGCTCCCCCCGGTTGACCGACAAATCGACATCCTTCAGCGCGTGAAAACCGCCATACCACTTGTTGACGCCTTCCATCCTGACGGCGAGTTCGGAAGTTCCTCGCGTGGCCGCGGCCGATGCGTTTGCGTTCACCTCAGTCATTGCGAGGAACTCCCTTTCGATCTCAGTTCTGGGCGTGGTTCTAGTCTTACTTGGCGTTGGCGACAAAGTCCGGCAGCGGAGCGCCGAGCCACTTTTCATGGATCTTGCCAAGTTCGCCATTGGCCTTGACCTTGGCGATGAAGGCGTTGACGGCAGTCAGCAGCTCGGTCGAGCCCTTGCGGACGGCGATGCCCTGAACCTGCTGGCTGAGCTGCAGCTTCTGGGTGAACCGACCCGGAGCTGCCTTTTCAATCTGGGCGGCGACGACGTTCGAGACGCCGATCAGTTGGACCTGGCCGGACAGCAGGGCCTGCACGGCGCTGGCATCGTCATCGAAACGCTGGATCTTGGCATCCTTCGGGGCGATCTTGGTGACGCCGGTATCCTGGGTCGAGGCGCGGGCGACGCCGATCGTCTTGCCGGACAGGTCTTCCGGCTTGGAGACTTCGGTCGCCTTGGCACCGAACACGCCGATCGAGATGCCGGCATAGGGCTGCGAGAAATCGACGCTCTTGGCGCGCTCTTCGGTAATGCCGAGCGAGGCGACAAGCAGATCGACCTGGTTGCTCTGCAGATAGGGGATGCGGTTCGGGCCGGTGACCGGAACGATCTGCACCTTCACGCCGAATTCCTTGGCGAGCAGCTTTGCCACGTCGGCGTCATAACCGTCCGGCTCGTTCGAGGTGTTCATGATGCCGAAGGGCGGGAAGTCGACCAGCATGCCGATCTTGACGGTGCCTGCGGACTTGATGCTTTCGACGGTCTGTGCCGATGCGGTGGAGGCGCCTGCGCCCATCATCAGGCCTGCGCCGATGACGGCCATAACCATGCGTCTAGAAATGTTCATGTTCCTACCCTTTTCTGTTGTGCCGGCTTTCCTCCCTCCGGCTCGGGTCCCGTCAACGTGCCGTTGCGCGGGAAAATCTGAGTTCCATGCGTCGTGCCAGCACCGAAAGCGGCCAGCAGAGGACGAAATAGACCGCCGCCACCGTGCCGAACACCATGAATGGGCTGAATGTCGCATTGTTGATGATCTGGCCCTGGCGGGTGAGCTCGGTAAAACCGATGATCGCCGCAAGCGACGTGCCCTTGATGAGCTGCACCAGGAAGCCGACCGTCGGCGCCACCGCGATCTTTAAGGCCTGCGGCAGGACGATGTAGCGCATCCGGTTGTAGTAGCGCAGGCCGAGCGCGGTCGCGGCTTCCCGCTGGCCAGGCGGCACCGCTTCGATGCAGCCGCGCCAGATTTCGCCGAGGAAGGCGCTCGCATGCAGGGTGAGCGCGACGGTTGCTGCAAGCCACGGATTGATGGCGAAACCGAGGATGTTCATGCCGAAAAATACCAGGAAAAGCTGCATCAGCAGCGGTGTTCCCTGGAAGACGCGGATGAAGCCGGTGGCGATCAGCCGCGGCCATTTCGCATCCGAGACGCGCAGCAGCGCGACCAGCAGCCCGCCGATACCCCCACCCGTGAAGGCGATCGCCGACAGCGCGATCGTCCATTGCGCGGCAAGCACGATGATCCAGAACTCGTTGATGCCGAAAGGTCTGATCAATGGCATGGTCAGGCTCCTATCGGCTCAATGGATATTTGAAGGCGGCCTTCTCGATCATCGAGAAGATCGTCGAGAAACCGACCGACATGACGAGATACATGATCGTGATGACGATATAGACTTCGAAGCTCGCGAAGGTCTGCGACTGCAGATTGTTGCCGGCGGCGGCAAGGTCGTCGGCTGAAATCGCCGAGACGACGCTCGAGGTCAGCATCAGGTAGATGAACTGGCTGGTCAGCGACGGATAAACGGTGCGCAGCGCCGGCTTCATGATGATGTAGCGGAAGATCTGCAGCTTCGAGAGGCCGAGCGCCGTGCCGGCCTCGATCTGCCCCTTCTGGATCGACTCGATGCCGGCGCGGATGATTTCCGTGCCATAGGCGCCGAAATTGACGACCAGCGCCACGAGCGCCGCGCTGTTCGGGGTCAGAAAAATCCCGAGCGACGGCAGGCCGAAGAAGATGAAGAAGATCTGCACCAGGAACGGCGTGTTGCGGATGATCTCGATATAGGCGTCGATGACCCAGCGCAGCGGCGCAATGCCCGAGGTCTTGCCCGCGGCACAGGCGATCGAAACGATCAGGCCGATGATCATCGCCGCCACCGAAAGCTGGATCGTCAGCCAGGCGCCGAGCAGAAGCTGGTCGAAACCCGCAAACACGGGCTCGAAATTGAAATTGTACAACTTGGGACCTCCCAATGATGTCGAAAGAACGCCACTCCTCTGCGGCGCCTTTCCATTTAGATCGATCTAAAAGCTTTTGCTCCGGACGTCAACCGGAAGCTGGCGGATTGTTGTTAGGCGAAATGGCGATCGGCCCGCAGGATTGGCGGATATGCAAAATCGTTTCATTCACGACCCTGCGAGCCGGGCGAATGGGATCGGCCAGCCGGTCGAGGAGAAGACTGGCGGCATTCGCACCGATGGTCACCGGTGCGGTGGAAACGGAGGTGAGCCTAGGCCGCATCGCCTCCGCGTCCGTCACGTCGTCAAAGCCGATCAGCGAAAAATTCTCGCCGACCTTCAGGCCCCGGTCGTAGAGACCGGCGGAAAGGCCGATTGCGATCACGTCGTTGAAGCAGATCACCGCCGTCGGCTGTTCGCGCTCGTCGAACAGGAGATGCGCCGCGTCGGCGATTTCGCCGATCTGGTTCGGCACGCGCAAGATCATGCTCGGATCGAGCCTGCGCGACTGCATGGCCTCGCAAAACCCTTCGACACGCTCGTGATAGGCGGAATGGATCGGCCCCTGGACGGCAAATGCGATCGTCCGGTGGCCGAGCGAGGCCAGATAATCAACCGCCTGGCGCATGCCGGCCGCATAGTCGGCCCCGGCATAGTCGACTTCTTCGGAAATCTGGCGCAGCACCTGCACCAGCGGCAGGTCCCATTCCGCGAGCCGGTGAAGGAACGCAGGCTCGGTGCCGGCCGCCGGGCAGACGATGACGCCATCGACGCCGTGCTCGCGCATGCGCCGCATCACCATGTCCTGCCGTTCGACGAGATCGCCGCTATTGGCAAGGATCACCACCATGCCGGCCGAATCGATCCCTGCCTCGATGCCGGAGAGCAGTTCCGCGAAGAACGGGTTCGTCAGATTGGGCACTATGACGCCGACGGTGTGACTGCGCTCGGCCCTCAGCCGGGCGGCCCCCATGTTGTAGACATAGCCGAGCTCACGCATCGCCTCCTCGACCCGCGCCCGCGTCTCGGTGCCGACCAGCGGGCTCTTGCGGATGACAAGCGAGGCGGTGGCGCGGGATACATTGGCGCGCCGCGCTACGTCGAGAAGCGTCACGCGACTTTTCTTTTTGTCTTCGAATGGCATGAACATCACTTAGCAGAGGTGCCGTAATCCCGCATAGGCTTCTTCTAGGCCACCGTCGATGCCCTCTGCCATCGGCCTGCCCTACCGCGCGGCAGCGAGCAGGCCTTCCATTTCCATCAGGAAGGCAAATTCGCCGGCAAGCCCCGGCGAGCAGGCAACCACCGGCCCGCCCCGCGAAAGCAGCTCATCGAGCGGCGGCACGGCGATCGTCGCGCCGGCTTCCGCGGCGATCAATACGCCGGCGAGCATGTCCCAGGAGGAAAGGTGCCGTTCGTAATAGAGGTCGGACACGCCTTCGGCGACGCGGATGAGGCCGATGGCGGCCGCGCCCATGCGGCGATAATCGATGCCGCGCTCGTAAAGCTTGCGGGAGACGGTGATGTAGTCCTCGAAATCGGTGCGGCGCGAATGGCCGAGAATGGCGATCGCGTGGTTGGGATCGCTGGTCTTGGCCGCCGTGATCGGCTTTCCTTCCTTGAAGGCGCCCTCACCCCGGATCGCATGGAAAACCCGGTCCTGTGCGGCGTCATAGATCACACCCAGCAGGATTTCGCCGCCGCAGATGAAGGCGATCGAGACGCCCCAGTGCCGAAAGCCGCGGATGAAATTGGTGGTGCCGTCGATTGGATCGACCACCCACGTGCCGCGTTCTCCAGAGTCTCCCCCACCCTCTTCGCCCATGAAGGAATCGTCTGGGAATTCGCCGAGCAGGGATGCGCGGATCGCTTCTTCGGCCCGCGTGTCGGCAACGGTAACGAAATCCTGCAGGCCCTTGTTCTCGACGCCGAGCGTTTCGGGAAGAGCCTCGGCGCGGAAGGCGGCCGCCTCCATGCCGACCCGGCGGGCGACCGCGATTGCGGTCCTTTCGCGCGATTGCAGGGAGGAGAGATCGAATGCAGATGCCATTTATGCACTTCCTCTTTTGATCAGCGTCACCGGCGTGAACTCCACCCTAGCCACGGCGTCCGGCTCGGACATGCGGCTGGTCAGGAGATCGATCACCTGTTCCGCCTGTACGTCGCAGGGCTGTACAAAGGTGGTGAGATCATAGGCCGACCAGCTTGCCTGAGGGATGTCGTCATGGCCGATCACCTTGACAGAGCCGTAGCTCCGGCCGGCCTTGGCGAGCCCGTCGAGCACGCCGCAGGCCATATAGTCGTTGACCGAAAACACCCCATCGATGCCGAGGTCGATCAGCGTCTGGGCGGCCTCGTGCCCATGGGCGTAGTCGTTGATGGTGACCGGAACCAGCGGCGCATCGAGCCCGAGCATCTGGCAGCGGCTCTGAAACGCCTCGGCACGGCGGCGCGAGGAATAGGAAACATTCGTGCCGGCGATGACGGCGAGCTTTTTGGCGCCCGCTTCGACGAGTTGGTCGACGGCCGTGTAACCCGACATCCGGTCATCGGAGACGACCCGGTCGACAAACGGGAAATCCTCGCCCTTGTTGACCAGCACGATCGGCACCCCTTCGACCGCACATTCCTCGAAGATGTGCGAGGGCGGCGCGTCCGAGGTGATGATGACGCCGGAAACGGCATAATGCAGCAGCTGGCCGATGACGGTGGCGCTATCCGCTTCCTTGGAGGTCGGCAGCAGGATCGGCCGGTAGTTGCGGGCGATCAGCGCACGAGCCAGGTTTTCGAGCTGCTGGGTGCGGAACGGGTTATCGAGGCCGGCCGCCACCAGGCCGACGAAATCGGACCGCTTGTTGGTGAGGCTGCGGGCGAGATAGTTGACCCGGTAACCGAGCTCCTTGGCTGCCTGATACACCTTCTGCCGGGTTTTTTCCGAAACGCTGGCATCCGGTGTGAAGGCACGCGAAACGGCGGCGCGGGAGACGCCGGCCGCCCGGGCGACGTCGAAGGAAGTGACGCGGCGGGGCTCGCGGGAAACGCCGCTCGTTTCCCTTGGTCGCATCAGGTCCGGCAGGTCGGTGCAGATGCCGAGCACGGGCAGCGCCATGATGTCCTTCAGGACATCCGGCCGTTCCTCGTGCCAGAGCACGATTTCCTTGCCATCGGCGAAAGCCCTGTCGATCAGTTCCTCGGTCACGAGTTTCTGCGGCGTCTCGCTCGCCTTTTCCCAGCAGAGATGCAGGATGTCGGCGCCGGCCGCCTCCCCTGCCGCATGCGGATCATGGCCGAACCGGATCAGCACCGAAAGCGGATAGTCGCAGCCCATCTCGCGCAGCTCGCGCACCTGGGCGACATCGAAGGAGCCGAGGCAGGCGAAGCGCTGGTCCATGTCCTTCAGGTGCTGCCAGCAGAGCGGGCCGGTGCCCGGCCGCTTCAGCTCGACGTAAAGGCCGCATCCGGTCTCCCGGCCGAGTGCGGCGACTTCCGCAAAATTCGGCACATCCGGCACCGCCTCGCGCAGCTCGGCAAAACTCATGTGCGAGATAAACAGGTCCCGCTGGAAGACGCGTTGCAGATGGTCGTCATGGGAGACGACGACCACGCCATCCGACGTCATCTGGGTGTCGAGTTCCCACATCTCGGCGCCGAGTTCGGCAGCGCGGCGAAAGGCGGTGAGGGTGTTTTCCCGTTCATGGCCGCTTGCGCCGCGATGGCCGATGCAGAATGGCAGCCGGCCCTTCCCTTCCGGCCAGCCGAATTTGCCGAAGAAAGCGGAAAAGTTGCGCATCAAAGCCTCCGTCACAATCTCTGGCCGTCTTCGGCGAAAACGAAAGTCGAGGCGCTGTCGAGGTTCCAGCGCACGCTGTCGCCCGGCTTCACGTCCTCGCGCACCGGCTGGATCGAGCGCAGCACGGAACCGTCCGGCAGCACGACGTCGTAAAGATTTTCGCGGCCTTGAGTTTCCGCAAACACGACCTTGCCTTCGACCGGTGTACCTGCCGCTGTCCCGAAATGCTCCGGGCGAACGCCAAGGCTGAGCGCGGTTCCGTCAGGAACGCCGGCCAGGGTAGCGAGCGGCAGGCGCAAGCTACTTCCGCCAAGCACGAAAGCCCCCTGCTGGGCCTGGCCCTTGAGAAAGGAGATCGGCGGATTGCCGAGGAAACTGGCGACAAAGGACGTCCGCGGATCCTTGTACATTTCCGAAGGAGTGGCGATCTGGACGATCTCGCCCGATTTCATGATGGCGATGCGATCGCACATCGACATCGCCTCGACCTGGTCATGGGTGACGAGGATGGCGGTGATGCCGGTTTCCTTCTGCAGCCGCCGGATTTCCGAACGCATTTCGAGGCGGAGTTTGGCGTCGAGATTGGCGAGCGGTTCGTCGAGAAGCAGCACGTCCGGGCGGCGGATCAAGGCGCGGGCGAGTGCCACGCGCTGCTGCTGGCCGCCGGAAAGCTGCGCCGGGCGCCGCCCGAGGAGATCTTCGATATGGACAAGGGCGGCGATCTTCGCGACCTGCTGTTTGATCTCGGCGGAGGCAACCCGCTTCACCATCAGCGGGAAGCCGATATTCTCCTCCACCGTCATATGCGGATAAAGCGCGTAGGACTGGAAGACGACGCCGACATTGCGCTCCTGGCTCGGCAGATGGGTGACATCCCGGTCGCCGAACAGAATGCGGCCCGAGGTCGGCCGATGAATGCCGCAGACGGCAAACAGCGTCGTCGATTTGCCGCAGCCGGAAGGCCCGAGCAGTGCCAGCATTTCGCCGGAGCCGACTTCGAGATCCATGTCTTCGATGATCTTGCTGGAGCCGAAACTCTTGGAAAACTTGTCGAGCAGTATACGCATCAGCCCTTGGTGCCTCCGCCATAAATGTTCATGAGATGCTTCTGAAAGAAGACATAGAGGATCAGCACCGGCACGACGTAGAAGACGCCGACGGCCTTGAAGGTGCCGAAATCGAAATTGTTGTCGTCGATGATCAGGCCCGCCAGGTAGACCGACAGGACCTGCACCTTCGCGCCCGGCGCCAGCACCTGCGGCATGATGAACTCGCTCCAGCCGGTGAGGAAGGAAAAGAGGCCAAGTGCCATCACTGCCGGCTTGATCTGCGGCAGCA
The DNA here is from genome assembly GCF_002968555.1 of Neorhizobium sp. T6_25. Lineage (NCBI taxonomy): Bacteria > Pseudomonadati > Pseudomonadota > Alphaproteobacteria > Hyphomicrobiales > Rhizobiaceae > Neorhizobium > Neorhizobium sp. T6_25. Next base: position 95,758 of record NZ_PVBL01000013.1, on the reverse strand, counting down.
CCAGCCGCCGCCACACTGTGAAGCGTGAGGCGCCGTCGACGGTACCAGCCATCTCGATTTCCCAGGGCACGGTGTCGTAAAACCCCTTCATCAGCCAGATGCCGAGTGGAAGTTCGACCGCAGCCTTCACCAGGATCACCCCGAGCAAGGAATTGTAGAGGCCGATCCACTGCAGCACGATGAAGATGGCGATGATCAGCGTCACCGACGGAAAGGCGTGTAGCACCATGACGCCGGCGAGGAAAAAACCCCGTGCCGGCACATTGAGACGCGACAGTACATAACCCGCCATCGACGAGACCGTGAGGATGACGCCGGTGATGCAGCTTGCGAAGATGAAGGTGTTGAGCGTGACGAGCCAGATGTTCGGCTTGCCGGCCTTGGTCTCCCAGAGGAAACTCCAGTGGCGCAGTGTGAACTCGTTCGGGATCAGCGAACCGGCTTTCGTGTCGCTGATCGTGTCGATGAAGAGGTAGGCATACATCACCAGCAGCGGCAGGCTGAAAAGGCCGAGCAGCAGGATCACCGGGAGGCTCGAGAAATTCGCCGAGGTCGTGTTAGACGAGATTTGCGGTTTTTCGGCCATGCTCAATCCTCGATCAGCGGCTTGGAGATCAGCGTATCGTAACGGAAGATGCGCAGGTAGATGAGCGACAGGACGATGCCGACAACCACCAGCACCAGCGCCATGGCAGCCCCCAGCCCGTATTCCAGGTTGCCGGTATAGTTGTTGAGCGCGGTGTGGTAGGCGGCCAGCGACCATACTTCGGTCGCCCGCCCCGGCCCGCCGCGGGTCGAGAGGAGAATTTCGTTGAAGGAGGCGAGAAGCGACAGGGTCTGGTAGCAGGTGACGAACAGGATCGGCCAGCGAAGCTGCGGCAGTATGACGTGGCGAACCTGCTGCCAGCGGCTGGCACCATCGACCTCGCTCGCATGGAACTGCGTCTGCGGGATCGCCTTGATGGCCGACGAGAAGACCAGCATGCCCATCGAAGCGCCGATGAAGCCGTTGATCAGGATCACGAAGAACCAGGCGTTGTAGGCACTGTCGAGCAGGTAGTTTTTCGCCGGGTAGCCGAACTGGCCCATGAACATCGAGATGAAGCCGCTGTCCCAGGTCAGCCATTTCCACATCAGCACGTAGATGACCACCGGCGTGATGCGCGGCAGCAGCCAGATGGCGCGGAAAATGGATGCGGTCGAAGCCGTCATGTAATGGGTCATGATGGCGAGGAAGAGCGCGTAGCTGACGTTGAACAAGAGCAGCGTCACCGAGACGTAGAAGGCGGTGTTGAGGAAGATCTGCGCCATATCCGGCGAGTTGCCGATGATCCTGAAATTTTCCGTCGTCCACACCCAGCCGGTATAGGTGGCCGTGGCGACCGTCTCCTGTTCGGCCGGCGTCAGAGCGAAACCCAGCTTCTTGAGGCTCGCCATCAACTCGTCGCGGGTCTCGAACCGGGTGTTCAGAACCGAACGGTTGAAGAGGTCGGAGATCTGCTTGACCTCTCGGGTCGAGGGCCGGTCCTTCAGCGCCTTGATCATGCGTTCGGCCTCGCGCCGAGAAGGGAAGACCTCGCCCATGTGGCTGGATCGCAGTTCAGTGCTGAAACCTGCCTTGAGCTTCAAGGCCTCCAGCGCTGCAAGCCCCTGCTCGTCGATGACGAAACGCGGCTCGGCAATGCCGCCGGCGAGTTCCGGCATGTCTGCCTTCAGGCGGTTGACAGCGCCTTGCGTGACCTGCCAGGCGCCGCCGGAAATGCCGGTCGCGGTGGTCATGTTGGTCATGGCGAAGATGGCGGTCAGGACGACCGGCATCAGGAAGAACAGGAAGATCATGACCGCGGCAGGCGCGATCATCACCAGTCCGAGCGTTCGGGACGTTCGCATGGGTGAAGCCTTGGGAGACGGATGGGGTGTGGGCGGCGGAGCGATCACCGCCCACAATTCGGGGCGAGGAGTTTCGCCCGGATAGTTCACGACTTATCCCGCCCTGTCCGAGCAGGATAAGTCGCTTGGCATCAGCGGATGATGATCGCCGCGCCGAGTGTCGACTTCAGCTCGGCTTCGGCATCGTTGACCGCGGCATCGGGGGTCTTGGCACCCGTCCAGGAGGCTTCGAAGTTCTTCCACATGATCGTCCAGTACTTGCCGAAATCGGCATTGTTCGGCATGGCGTTGGCATGCGGCAGAAGGCGTTCGGTGGCTTCCGAAGCCCAGCGGTCGGCCGCATAGAGGTCGACCTTGGTTTCGGAAGGCGAGATGCCGAGATGGGCGGACTTGATCGCATGCAGCGCATTGATGCGCGGCTCGGAGGCGATCTTGATCAGGTCGGCAGCGACCTGGGTTTCTTCTTCGGTATGGCCGGCCATCAGCAGGTAAGCGAGCGGATGGGTCAGCGTGTTGGCCTTGCCGCCTTCGCCGGCAGGTACCAGCGTGAACTGAACGTTGGTGAAGAAGTCCTTCAGGCCTTCCTGGTTGACGAGACGGGCATAATGCCAGGTGCCGCCGTGCCAGATGCCGGCCTTGCCGGTGGCAACTTCCTTCCACCACTGATCGCCCGGCATGCCGACATGGTTCTTCTTGGTGACGCCGGCCTTCACGAGATCGGCAAAATACTGATAGGTGCGCTTCATCGCGGCCTTGTCGAAGACGAGCTTGCCTTCCTCTTCCATCACGCCGCCGAAGGACGTGTAAAACTGCCAGTAGTCCGGGCCGTTATTGGTGCGCGGATAAAAGCCGTAGCCCGCCTGGACGAGGCCCTTGTCCTGCATCTTTTTGGCGTCTTCGAGCACGTTCTTGAGCGTATATTCGCCCTTTTCGACCTTGGCCGGCAGAGCCTCGATATCGGCATCCGAATAGCCGATAGCCTTCATGTAAGGCTTCCAGAAGAAGAACGGACGGGATTCTGCGTCCTGCGGGATGCCGTAGACGGTACCGTTGAAGGAGGTGATCTCCATCAGGTTCGGATAGATGTCGCTGATCGGCCAGCTATCGAGGTCGATGAACTTCTCGACCGGAACGATGAGGCCGGCCTGCGCCCAGGGGCCGATGTCTTCATGGCCGGTGGCGACGATGTTCGGAGCCTTTTTGGCTTCGGCGGCGAGCGTCAGGGCCTGTTTGAAATCCTCCCAGCCGGAATAGGGCGTCTTCTGGACGATGATATTGAGCTGCTGGCCGCGGATGGCGGCTTCGCGCTCGAGAATATCGGCTGCGATGTCGAAGGCATCGGTGCGGTAGTTGTCGTTCGGCCCGGAACCGCCGGACCAGACGGAAATGGTGACATCCTTGGCGGACGCGAAAACAGCGGTCGAGGCCAGGAGAACGGCCGCAAGCGTGGCGGACTTGAGTATCGGAAGAACAGTCATGGTTTACTCCCCGAAGAGCGAAATGGCTTCTTCCGAATCCTGAAAGACCTGTCGGCCGAGGCTGCGGAAGCGCTGAAGATCATCAACAGGAAGCGGTCTAGCGGGGCTCCTTAACACCCGGATGACAAAATGTACGCGTGTGCAAAATTTCTTCGGGATCGTTTTGCCGTTTGCTGGGACAGGACCCTATGCGGCTTCGTTGGTGGAAACCACCGTGACTCGGAGCCCGAGGGCCTTCAAGACACCGAGCAATGTGGAGAGCTTCGGATCTCCCTTGTCGCTCAGCGCCTTGTAGAGCGCCTCCCGGGTAATGCCCGCTTGCTTGGCGACATTGGTCATGCCCATGGAGCGGGCAACATCGCCAAGGGCGATCGAGATAAGTTTCGGATCCCCGTCCTCGAAAGCTGCTTGGAGATAAGCAACGCGCGCTTCGGGCGTCTTCAGGTAGTCCTGAACGTCCCATTTCGTTGTCTCGATAGGCACTGTCATATCTCCTTCGCCATCTTTTTTGCCGAAGCGATGTCCCTGCTTTGGGTGCTCTTGTCTCCGCCACAGAGCAAGATGATGATTTCCTGGCCCTGCTGGATGAAATAGAGTCGGTAGCCAGGACCGTAGGCAATACGCGCCTCGCTGACGCCTTCGCCGACAGGCGTCACATCACCAAGATTGCCAATTTCCATACGGCGAATGCGCGTAACTATTCGCATTCGGGCGTTATAGTTCGCGAAGTTCGCTGAACCACTTTGGGAAAGTCGCCGTTTTGCGAATTTCGATCATGTGTAATCTATAGTTCACAGTCTGCTGAAGATCAACCCACGCTACCGTTCTAGTGCCACCGTCTTGATCACGGCAAAAACCGGCTTTTCTAGCTTCAGGTCGAGCCGTTCGACGGAAAGCGCTGTGATGCGGGCAAGCACGATATCTCCGCCGCAGCGGATGCGGATGCGGGCCATGCCGTCCCCGTCCGGCTCGATCGCGGCAATCACGCCGTCAAGGATGTTGAGGGCGCTAAGACCTTCCGGCCGCCGGGTGGCGACCATTACGTCCCGTTCGGGGATATGCACGCGGACGCTCCGGCCTTCTTCGGCATGCGCGTTGGGGACCACGATCTGCGCCTGGGAAAGCCGGATCGTCGCCAGCCGGTGCGGGATATCGATCGTCTCGATCGTGCCGGTCAGTACTGCGCCGGCATCGCGGCGATCCGCCGACGGTATCGAGAGGACTTCCGACGGCGTGCCGGTGGCCTCGACCCGGCCCTCCCTCATTATCACCACCTTGTCGGCAAGCCGCGCCACCTCCGAGACCGAATGGCTGACATAGACGATCGGCGTCGAGGTTTCGTCACGCAGGCGTTCGAGATAGGGCAGGATTTCGGCCTTGCGCAGGTCGTCGAGCGCGGCGAGCGGCTCATCCATCAGAAGGAGACGCGGAGCGGAGAGCAATGCCCGCCCGATCGCGACACGCTGTTTTTCGCCACCTGAAAGCTTCCCCGGTCGCCGCTCGAGCAGCAGGCCGATACCCAGCAGTTCGACAATCCGATCGAAATTTTCCGGCTGCGTTGTCTTGGGCGCAAACCAGCGGCCATAGGCAAGGTTCTGACGCACCGAGAGGTGCGGGAAAAGCCGGCTTTCCTGGAAGACGTAGCCGAAACGTCGTTTGTGCTTTGGCACGAAAACGCGGTTTTCGGTGTCGAGCAGCGTTTCGCCATCGACCACCAGCCGCCCGTGATCCGGCTTCGACAGCCCTGCGATCACCCGCACCAGCGACGTCTTGCCGGAACCCGAAGGCCCGAACAATGCGGTCACGCCGCCATCCGACGTGAAGCCCGCGTCGAGAACAAACTCTCCCAGCGTCTGTTGTGCCTTAACGACGAGGGTCATTCGATATCAACTCTCTTGCCGATCAGATAAGCCAGTAACTCCGAGGCGAGCAGCGCTGCAAACGAGATGGCGATCGCGACCAGCGTCAGCCGCATCGCCCCGGCGTCGCCGCCCGGCACCTGCGTGAACGTGTAGATGGCTGCCGAAAGGGTCTGGGTTTCACCGGGAATATTGGAGACGAAGGTGATCGTCGCGCCGAACTCGCCCATCGCCTTTGCGAATGCGAGGATCATGCCGGCGATCACGCCTGGCAGGATGAGCGGCAGTGTCACGGTGATGAAAACCCAGGTGGGTCCTGCGCCGAGCGTGCCGGCCGCCTCTTCCAGGTTGCGGTCGACGGCCTCGATCGACAGCCGGATCGACCGTACCATCAGCGGAAAGCCCATGACGCCGCAGGCAAGGGCTGCGCCCGTCCAGCGGAAGGAGAGAACGATGCCGAGATAATCGTTGAGAAAGGCGCCGATAACACCGCGTCGCCCGAACAATACCAGCAGCAGAAAGCCGGTGACGACCGGCGGCAGGATAAGCGGCAGGTGAACGATGCCGTTCAGGATCGACTTGCCCCAGAATTTTCCGCGGGCGAGCAGATAGGCGACGAGAAGGCCGAACGGCAGGCTGACGATCATGGCGACGGCGGAAACCTTCAGGCTGAGCCTGATCGCCGTCCATTCCTCATCGCTCAACGCCAGCCAGTCCAAACGCCGATCCCACCCGTAGCCGCCATGCAATATATCGCACTGGATATATCGAGACGGATCTGATGGCTAGGTCCTGGCGGAAAAGTTATTGGAGGGTTCTGAAAAAGGCGGTGGGAGAGCGCCGGATTGACCGCTGCTCTCCCTGCACCATCGCATTCACAAGATGGGTAACCTCGAACAAAGGCCGCTGGGCCTTGGTCTTTTTGGTGCGACGGTTAGCGGTTGTCGCGGGTCGTGTTGCCGAAGATCGACTGGCTTTCCTGGCGATCGGTGTCGCGGATCTGGATGCTGCCGGTGCGCACGTCGTCCACATTGCCGCCGTTGACCCGGGCGGAAGCATGCGTCTTCGAGGTGCCTTCAAAATAATCGCCCTCGGCGAGAGCCGAGCCTCCGAAGGAAGCGGCAGCGATCATGGCGGCGATAGCGGAGATGGAAGTCTTCATTGTCCTAGTCCTTTCAGAGTTCGTCCGGGGCTTTAGTTTGCGACCTGCCTGCCGGACGATGTTCGGTATCTTGAATGAGCTGCGGTTAGCGATTGTCGCGGCTTTCGTGCTTGAAAATCGGCTGGTCGCCGCGATTGTCGTTGGCGCGAACCTGGTCGATGCTGCCGGTCCTGACATTGTCGACCTTGTCATTGGTCTGCGCCGCAGCCTGTCCCTTGGTCACACCCTGATAATAATCGCCTTCTGCAAGTGCGACGCCGGCGAAGGAAGCCGAAGCGATCATGGCTGCGGCAAAAGTGGAAAGTACTGTCTTCATTATCGTATTCCTCAGTTGCTAAACGGAGCCGTTTGGGAGCCGGCGTCCGCTCGGTGGCATTGGGAAGCGCGTTGTTTGCTTCCGGTCATGGAGATGGGGGAGCCCGATCGAGGTCGCTAGGGCATGATTTCCAAACGGAATGTTCGGGATTCGAGAACAAACGATCGCGTGAGACCGGTTGAAATCGCGGTTCGGACTGCGCTGGACGGAGAGGCTCGCCCCCAAGAACGGTCCGGCCGGAAACGAAAAACAACCCCGAACGGGGCCGTTTCGATGCGCATTGCCGGAGTGCTTGCGGTTACTCCAGAACCGTAAAACCTTCCTTTTCCAAGAATGGCGCCGCCTTGTCCGACTTCAGATAGTCGAGATAGGCGGACACATCCTTGGACTTCGATTCCGACAGGATGACGATCGGATAGATGATCGGCGGGTGGGTGTCGGCCGGGAAGGTGCCGACGATGGCAACACCCGGATCGGCCGCCGCGTCCGTCTGGTAGACTATGCCGTAGGGCGCTTCGCCGCGCGAGACGAACGCGAGTGCTGCGCGTACGCTTTCGGCGCTTGCGACGCTCTTTTCGACCGACGGCCAGACACCGAGCTTTTCGAGCGAGGCCTTGGCGTATTTGCCGGCCGGAACCGCGTTCGGCTCCCCCATAGCAAGCCTGCCGCCCTTGAGCAGACCCGCAAGATCGAAGCCCGGCCTGATGTCGACCGGCTTGGCGGCGTCCTTGGCGGCGTCCTTGGCGGCGACCAGCACGATCCGGTTGCCGAGCCAGTTGAACCTGGTGCCTTCCCTCACGAGCTTCTTGTCGGAAAGATATTTCATCCAGTCGAGATCGGCCGAAATGAAGATATCGGCCGGTGCGCCGTTTTCGATCTGCTTGGCGAGCGTCGAGCTTGCGGCATAGGAGACGGTGACCTGCCCGCCACCCTGGGCGCCCCATGCCCTGTTGGCGTTGTCGAGCGCGTTCTTCATGCTGGCTGCTGCAAAGACAGTGACTTTTTCCTGCGCTGCGGCCGGAGCGGCAAAGGAGGCGAGCGATACAAGCGCGGCTCCCACCGCGAGCCTGATCCAAAAATGACGATCAATGTTCATGATTTGCTCTCCGATCCTTAAGCGAGATATTCCTTTGGATATCTCGCTGGCGAGTTTTTGACTAGAGGAATACACTGAAGGTTTACGACGAGCGTTTTAATACCCGGCGACTGGCGGCGGACAAAAAGCTCACAGCGACACTGTGGTCAATTCACTTGCGGGCGCAACGCCAGTTCGAGATGGACAGACACGTTCGCATGTGCGTTAATGTGCATTGACGCACATGCGTCTAACGCTCTGCTGCTGCATCGTTCAGGCCATTGGCTTGCGGCGATCCAAATTCCAGCCCCTCTTCGGCCCGGGGCGTAGAGGCAGACGGCTATCTGCGACAATCGCTAGACTTTTCAGAAAAAAGTTTCGAGGTGACTGATCGGGTTTCCGGTAAAATTGCTGTGGTAGCAGGTGTTTCAAGAGCCATCGGTGCCGCGATAGTTAAACGCCTCGCGTCCGAAGTCGGGATGGCGGCCAGGACGTCGATCTACGGCCCCTGCCCTCGGAGGACGATGGCGGGCGAAGTATGAAAACGCCACCCGTTGGGTGATCGCGCTAGTCCAACCCGCCACGCCATATGCCGCCGCAACGGATCTCCACCGGGCGATGTCTTGCCAAGGGCAGTTGACGGATTAGAGCTCCGCGAAGGGCATCCTATTGGTGTGTTTTTATAAGGGATCTAACAGGCGATCGCCTCGCTTATCATCTTTCCGTAATTGACTTCCTCAACAACGTTCTCATTTTGCCCTTTCACAGGATACTGCCTATGCCTGTGGCGGAGTTGGCCGCTGACTGCTGCTGGACCCTGCGATCTTTCCCGATCCATGCTTCCATGCGCGTTTCCGTGTGTGTAGAAACAAGAGACGCAACCAGTCGTATCATACGAGTCGCTCCAGTCCTTCTTGAGGATCATCGCCGTTCACGATGAAGTCATCCCTCGACCATTGCCCGGCCGATTGCCATCGTGCCGGGCTTGGCGGTGGCGGCCGGGACGACCGTGATCCTTTCGATGTCGGCGCCGTTCACAAATTTCCAGGACCGCCCCTTGCCGCCACGGTATCGTAGACGGCGACACCAAAATTAAGTTGCCTCGAGAATCATGTTGAGGGGCGTCTGGGCCGCCCGTCGGACCTGCTTGAAACCGCCTGACCGGATCACATCGGACAAACGTTGCTCTCCTGCTTGCGCGCCGAGCGCAAGACCTGTCTCCTGAGCAAGCGAGGTCGGAACGCAGATCATCGTCGAGGCCGAGTAATAGAGCCGTCCCACTGGGTTGATATTCTCTTCCAGCGTATCTCCGGCGATGGGCTCCACGACCATCCAAGTGCCGTCATTCTTCAGCGCACGTCGGATATGAGCTGCCGCGGCGTTCGGATCGCCCATGTCGTGCAGGCAGTCGAAGCAGGTGATCAAATCGAAATCGCGACCCTCGAAATCCTGCGCCCGGCCGACTTCGAAATGGACATTCGTCAGTCCGTGCGCCTGGACATGCGCAGTCGCAGCTGCAATCGAGCCCGGATGGAAGTCGTAGCCAGTAAACCGCGAACCTGGGAACGCCTGCGCCATCAAGATCGTCGATAGACCATGCCCGCATCCGACGTCGGCCACCTTCGCCCCCTTCTTCAGTTTGTCGACGACGCCGTCGAGCGCCGGCAGCCAATCCTGCACAAGCGCATTGACGTAGCCAGGGCGAAAGAGCCGCGCGACGGCACAGGACATGCAGCCGGCCTGATCGCCCCAGGCCACCCCCCGACCGGTCTTGAAGGCGGCCTGTACCTTCGGCTGGTTCTCGGCCATCGCAGCGGCGGTATCGAACGCGCCGATCAGATTGACCGGGCTGTCCGGCGCGGCAAACACGAGAGATTGCTCGGGCGTCAGCGAGAAGCGCCCTTGCTCGTGATGCACATAGCCCGAGGCGGCCTGGGCTGCCAGCCACTCGCGCACATAGCGTGGCGCACAGCCCGCAGCCTCGGCGAGTTCGTCGGCCTTCGCTGGGCCGATCTCCTTGAGGGTCGCATATAGCCCGAGCGCATCTCCGATCCGCACCAGCGGCACGCTGACCGCGCCGCCAAGATCGCCGAGGACCCGGCCCACCAGCTCATTGAGAGCTGTTTCGTTGAGTTCCGACATCTCGAATTCCTCCTCATCCTTGGACGGCGTCTTGCCATCCGTGACGTCGAGGATGGAACAAGTCGCCTCCCGGAACATGAGGCAATCGTCCCGCAGCGGCGAACAACCTCGCTGATTGTGGGGACATACGTCCCTCCGCCGCACAGAGAGCAGCGAGACGTCGGGGATTATTTGGAGAGCGCGATGACGATCGCCTGCGAGCGGCTATGCACGCCGAGTTTGCTGAAGATCACCGACAGCTGATTTCGTACGGTTTTGACGCTCTTGCCAAGCCGTTCTGCGATCGCGCGGTTGTCGAGCCCTTCCGCCACGAGGTCGAGAAGGGTCGCCTCCGCGAGTGTGAGATCCGCCTCGCTGACGGCGCGGGGTCGTAAGCGACTGTCGTGCCCGAGAAAAGCAGCCAGTTCTGCCTGAAATACGCTCCATGCAGGCTCATCCGGCAAGAGCACGTGGTTTTTGCTCTCTAAAGGCACGAAGCTGGCGCCTGGAATTGCGGCGGCAAGCTTGCAGCCTTGGTCGAACGGCACGCGCATGTCGCCGCGGTTATGGGCGATCAATGTCGGTACGCGAAGCATCGTCGCAAGCTGCAGCACATCGATCCCCTGCATTTGCCAAAGCAATTGCGCGGCCACCTCAGGCGTTGCAGTCAAGCGCTCCAGGTCACCCCACCAGCGATGCTGTTCAGGCGTGCCGTCGGGGATAAAGAGGTTGGTGAAAAATTGACAAAATGCCGGATTGTCTCGTCCCCAGCCAATACGAACGAAATTGACAAGTGTTTCGGCTTCCAGCCGCTCGGCCTCGGTCAGAGCTCTCGTCCTGGCGCCCTGGCCATACGCGTTTAGGAGAACCAGATGCGAGACCCGCTCTGGATACCTCAGCGCATACGCGATAGCGAGTGCGCCGCCCTGTGAAAGACCGAGGAGAACGAAGCGCGGGTCCTCAATCGAAGCAGCCACGGCATCAAGGTCGGCGTGCCACGCGTCGAGCGAAAGGTCGGACACATGCCGGTCCGACAGGCCGCAGCCCCGCGGATCGTAACGTACAAACCGGTTCCGGGCAGACATCGCACTGAGCCAGGGCCGCCAGACCGGGCTCTCGAGATCATAGTCGACGTGGCTGAGCCAATGCGCCGCCCGCAGGATCACCTGGCCTTGTCCACAAGACGCGACGGCGATACGGGTCCCATCTGCGGAGGTACAAAACCGTATGGTCTGGCTGAGTTTCATCGGCCCAGAATATCGTAGGGCAAGGTCGCATAACAGACCTATCCTATGCTTCATCAATTGGCGCCCCCCACGGCCACGCCTGGAAATCCGGTGGCAAGTTTCGCCTGCCTCGGGAAAGCATAAAGGCTGATGCTTGCTCTTGAACCAGATCGAACTGCCGACAAGCATTTACGGGTACCGCGGCCGTGGACCTCGATGAAATAATGCTGCATTATCCCCGACCTGAAAGATCGGGGATAGTGACGTCAGCGGTTTTAGACGCTTACTCCACCTCGGTGTCCTCAACCGTGATACCGGACTGAAATGTCAGAAAACCGGGAATATTGGCGAATCCCTTAACGTCTTTACGCAAGCCGAAACTCTGGTCCCGCCACATCAGGTAGACGAAGGGCGATTGCTCCAGTGCCCGGTCGACGAATCGGCCATAGATCTTCTCGCGCTCAACCGCATCGAGCGTGACGCGACCCTTGTCCAGAAGATCGTTGATAACCGGGTCGTTGAAGTAGGCCGAGTTGTTGAGCCGGACCAGTTGCTGCCCGCCGTAGAAGAAGTTGCTGAGCCAATCGGGGTCGGCGATGTCGCCTGCGGTGCCCGCGACAAGAAAATCATAGTCGCCGGCGTTGTTCTTGGCGATGCGGCCGGACCAGTCTGGAAGATCAAGCTTCGCCTTGATGCCGATCTTGGCGAGTTCAGCCTGTACGGCGATCGCGGTATTGTTATGGAAGCCGTATTGGGCGGTCGACAACAGCCGTGCCTCAAAGCCCTCGGGATACCCAGCCTGCGCCAGCAATGCCTTCGCCTTGGCAATGTCGTAGCTGAAGTAGTTAGCCTTCTCCTTGGAATAACCCATGTATCCTTCCGGGACCGCAATTCCGTAAATGGGCGTGCCCCGACCATTGAAGGCCGTGTTGATGATCGTGGCGCGATCGATGGCGTAAGACACTGCCTGCCGCACCTCCGGCTTGGAAAACGGCTCGAATTTGGTGTTGAACTGCAGCATCATGAAAGGGCCGGTCGTGCTGGCCAGCCTCAGATTGGAATCGGCCTCGATCGAGGCGGCGTCCTTCCACGGGACGTAATCGATGATGTCCACGTCGCTCGATTTCAGCGCATTGACGCGCGTATTTTCGTCGGCATAAAAGACGTAGTGGACGTCATCAAGATGAGGCTTGCCCTGCTTGTAATATCCATCGAACTTTTCGACGGTCAATTCGCGACCGCGTTCCCAGGCAGAAAACTTGAAAGGCCCGGCGCCAATCGGCGTTGCATTCGGATCCTTGCCATGCTCCCTGATCCAGGCGGCAGGCACGATTGCCGATTCCGGAAGCGCCAGGTAGTGGATCAGCGGGACAAATGGCTTGGAAAGCGTCAGCTTAACGGTCTTGGCGTCGGGCGTATCGATCGCCTTGATAACACCCAGCTCGTTTCGATAGGTCGCCTTGCTGTCTGCTGCTGTAACGCGTTCGATGGATGCTTTCACATCCCGCGCGGTCACCGGCGACCCGTCGTGGAATTTGGCATCCCGCAGCTTGAACGTATAGGTGAGCGCGTCTGTGGAAACTTCATAGGACTGCGCAAGTTCCTGCGACAGCTTTCCGTCAGCACCATAGTTGACGAGGCCTCGGTGAATGGCGAGCCGGATCGTGCGGGCCGGCGTTCCCGCATTAATGGTGCTGTCAAGCGTGGAAGGCTCACCGGAGAGGCCGAAATAGAGAGTACCGCCCTCAGCCGCCAGGGCCTGATGTGCGGAAACGCCGGATGCGAGGGCGAAGATAAGCCCGAGAACTGATTTCTTCATGCTGTACCCCTTTTTTGCTGGTGCTTGTCTATTCGTCTTTTCCATGTCCGCTATTCCTCCCTGAGACGTGGATCGAGAATGTCGCGCAACCGGTCGCCCACCACGTTGATGGCGAGCACTGTCAGCGCGAGAAGAAGAGATGGCCAGATGACATACATCGGGTTTTGGCCGAGATAGCCGCGGGCGGTTCCGATCATCTGACCCCAAGACGGCTCCGGCGGCACAATGCCGAGGCCAAGGAAGCTCAGGCCCGATTCAAGGAGAATGGCCGCGGCTACTGTCAGCGTCGCCTGGACGACCAGCGGCGACAGGATGTTTGGCAGGATCGCCGTGAAGACGACACGCCGCACCGAAGCCCCCATGGCATGCTCGGCTTCCATGAACTCCTGGCGTGTCACCTGAAGCGTGGCAGAATGAGCAACACGGGCAAAGTGCGGGATATAAAGCACGCCGATCACGACGGTCAGACTAAGAACGCCGCTTTCCCAGAAACCGACTGCGAGCAGTGCAAGCAGGATTGGCGGAAAGCTCAACATGATGTCGACGGCGCGCATGATCAAAAAGGACAACCACGGACGTCCATAAGCCCCGGCAATTCCAAGCAGGCTACCGAACACGGCAGCGATCACCGTGGCGCCGAGCGCTACCATGAGGGTCGGACGGATGCCGATAAGAAGCCGGCTCAGCAGATCGCGGCCGAATTCGTCGGTTCCCAGCCAGTGGCCGGCGGAGCTGCCCTGGTTGACGGCCTGCGGGTTGAGCATGAACGGGTCGTGAGGTGCGAGCCAGACGCCGAAGATCGCCATCAGAAGGACGATCGACAGTAAGGCAAGACTTGCGACGAATGCCGGCTGACTGCGAACGACGCCAAGGGTGCAGGAGGTCACGCCCGTTTCCTCCTGATGCGCGGATCGAGCAGGCTATACAGCAGTTCGACCAGCAAATTGATGCAGATGAAAAGCGCAGCAATGGCAAGCATCGCTCCCTGGACCAGCGGATAGTTGCGGGCCGATACCGCGCCCACCAGCAGGGTGCTGAGCCCCGGCCAATTGAACATCGCTTCGACGAGCACCGTGCCGCCCATCAGGTTGCCGAGCTGCAGCCCGATGATGGTGACGATCGGGATTGCCGCATTGCGCAGCACGTGCTGCCAGATGATGCGTCGCTCCGACATGCCCTTCGCCCGTAGCGCCCGAACGAAATCCCGACCAAGGATTTCCAGCATCGATGAGCGTGTCATGCGTGCGATGGAGGCGGCAAGACCGAATCCGAGCGCCAAGGCCGGAAGGGCGAGCTTGCGGAAATGCTCAAGCGCGTTTCGCGATATGTCCGTGTAGCCGCTGGCAGGCAACCAACCGAGTTTCAGGCTGAATAACAGAACCAACATCGTGCCCAGGATATAGACAGGCACAGAAATCCCGATCGTGGCGACGGATGTCAGGATCGTATCGCGCACACTGCCACGTTTGAGGGCTGCGGCAATGCCGAGCGGGACGCCGATCAGAGTCGCGATAATGATCGCCGCAAAGGCAAGTTCCAGCGTGCGCGGCAGGTTGGAAAGCACGTATCTCGAAACCGGATAGCCGTTGGCGAGCGACGCCCCGAAATCAAGATGCAACGCCTTCCACAGCCAGATGAAATACTGCGACATTACCGGCTGGTCCAGGCCAAGCTGGCTGCGCATGGAAGCAACGGCTTCCGGCGACGGATTGCTGTCGGCGCCGAGCAACAGCAGCACCGGATCACCCGGCATGATGTACATGACTGAGAAGATCAGTGTGGCGATCACCAGCAGTTGGAGAAAAGCCGTCAGCAGCTTTCGTCCGACAAGCAGAAAAGCTCCGGCAACAGAAGCGTTCACGCGACCCCCTTTCCGACACGGTCCGAACCGATGGTCGGCACCGCATCGAGCAGCATCCGGGTATAGGCTTCCTTTGGATTGGCGAAGATTTCGTTCGCCGACCCGTATTCGACGATGCGGCCGTTCTGCATGACGGCGACCGTGTCACTGATATGTTCGACCACGGAAAGGTCGTGGGAGATGAAGAGATAGGTCAGGTCGAACTCGACCTGCAGATCCTTGAGCAGGTTGAGCACCTGCGCCTGCACGGAAACGTCAAGCGCCGAGACGGCCTCATCGCAGATCACGAGCGAAGGATTGAGTGCAAGGGCCCGGGCAATGGCAATCCGCTGTCGCTGTCCGCCGGAAAATTCATGCGGATATTTCGCCGCCGCGCCAGCTGGAAGACCAACCGCTTCAAGCAGGCCGGCGACGCGACGGCGACGTACAGAGGCGGTGCCTTCCCCAAAGATAACCAACGGCGCTTCGACAAGCTCGGCGACGGTCTGGCGCGGATTGAGGGAGCCATAAGGATTTTGGAAGACCATGGCGATCTCACGCCGGAACGGCCGCATCTCCCCTTCCGAGAGTCTGGCGATATCTCGTCCCTTGAACAGGATTTCGCCGGCGTCGGGGCGATAGAGCCGCATGACGGCGCGCGAAAGGGTGCTTTTACCGCAACCGGATTCGCCAACCAGGCCAAGTGTCGAGCGTGGCGCGATGCTCAGGCTGACACGGTCCACGGCGCGCATTTCGACGGGCATCGCAAGCGGGGCAGGCTTGATCCAATAGGACTTGACGAGGTCCCTGATCTCGAGCAGCGGCGCAGTGTTCGCCTCCGGTGGCGCCGCGGCATTGCTCGAATGGACGCGCGGCTCGGGCCGGACGCTGAAAACGTTGCCAAGCGCGTCACGCTCGATCACCGGCAGGCGATCATGCTGCCCGCCGGGGGTCGGCATCGAGTCTATCAGTGCCTTGGCATAACCGGTCTTGGGATTGGTGAAGAGAGCAGCGGTGGTCGCCTCCTCTATCTTGTCCCCGGAATACATGACGACGACGCGGTCCGCGACTTCGTAGATAACGCCAAGGTCGTGCGTGATCAGCAGGATAGCCGCCCCCACCTCCTCGTTGAGGCCGCGTAACAGGTCGAGAACCTGTTTCTGCACGGTCACGTCGAGCGCCGTGGTCGGTTCGTCGGCAATGATGATTCGGGGTTTGCAGGCAACCGCCATGGCGATCATGATGCGTTGACATTGGCCGCCGGAAAGCTCGTGCGGATAGGCACGCATGGCGCGCTCGGGATCAGGAATCCTGACCTTCTCAAGAAGTTTTACCGCCTTCTGGTGCGCCTGCGCCTTGCCAACCGTTTCATGAAGCCGGATCGCCTCGATGATCTGGTCGCCGCAGGTGAAGATCGGGTCGAGCGATGCCACTGGATCCTGGAAGATCATCGCAATATGCCTGCCGCGCAGCTTGCGAAGTTCACCCGGTCCGAGTTGAAGCATGTCGATGCCGTCGACCAGAACCTCCCCGCTCGTGGCCACCGCATTCGGCGGGAGCAAGCCCATTACCCCAAGCGAGGTGATCGTCTTGCCGCTACCGCTTTCCCCCACCAGACCGAGTATTTCGCCCGGCCCGATGGTGAAGTCGATATTGCGCACCGCGGACTTCAGCCCGTCGCGGGTCTTGAAAGCAATCGAGAGGTTCCTGACTTCCAGCATCGCGCCTCCGATCAAGCCGTGACTTGCGACTGGATGGGTGCCGGATAGCCGAACGCGCCCTCGATCCGGCAAATCTCTGCGGCAAACTGCGAACCCTTTTCCATCGCTGTTTGGATAGTCTCCGGCCCCACATGCTCGCCGCGCTTCCAGCCGCGGCCAACCAGGGCTAAGAGCGTAGCGGTGATGAATGCATCGCCTGCGCCAAGCGTGTCGACGACATCGGTGGGTACGGGCGCAACGGACACGAAGTCCTTGCCGTTATAGGCAACAGCGCCCTCTGGTCCGAGCGTGGCGAGCGCCAGGCCGCAGCCATGCCCGACGGCCTCGCGCAGGACTTCCAATGAACGGTCGCGCCCGACATCGGCTGCCGACAGGGCGGCGAAATCGAGGTGCGGCGTCACCGGCGCGATCAGGTCCTCGACCTGCCAGCGATAGGAGAAATCAAAGGACAGCAGACGGCTGCCACTCTTCAGCACCGCAAGATGCTGGTTGAGGTGGCTGTAGCAACTCGTGTGCACCAGTGCGAAGGTTGAGAGGTAGTCGATGTCGCCTTGGCCTGGCGTGAACGGGCTTTCCCGGGCGACGCCACCTTTATTGGAGAACACGAATTCCCGGTCTCCGTCGACGACGCGCACATCCGCATGGCCGTTTTCGCCTTCAATAATACGGCTGTGCGTTGCCGGCACGCAAAGTGCTTTAAGCGTGGCCCGAACATGCTGCGCGGCGGCATCGGTGCCGAAAGTACCCAGAAATGCCGCATCGGCCCCAAGCATCTTGGCGTAAACTGCAAAGTTCAGGGCATTTCCGCCAGGATACATCTTGCCGGTGTTGAGGTAGCGGTCGACAACGTTATCGCCGAGCCCCAGCACCTTGAACGTGTTGAAAGACGTGTCGGGCGTGATCATTTTCCGGCCGCCTTCTTTCCATGCAAGACATAGGGCGCGACGGAGAAAGCGCCGGCCCGCGAGGGCGACACCGTGCCGAACCGCGATGGACTCGCGCCAGGCAAAAACAACCATGCGGGCGGGCGCCTGATCATCAGTAATCGACCTTCCACATGTAGCGGCGAACAGACAATGGATGTTCGCGCAATACCGACAGCGTGTGGGCAAACCAGTACCAGGTGACGCCAATCACGAAGGGCGACAGAAGGGCTGAGACGTCTTCGTAGCGGCCAGCGTCGAAAGTGATGATCTTGTCGGTAACGCGGCGGGTGAACTTCAGCGCGCGCTGGTCGATCTTGCGGTTCTCGCCATTGTCCATGAGGAAGACATAGGCCATCTCCGGATCGGCAACTTCGAACGGACCATGGCGAAATTCGCCCGAATGGATGTCCGATGCATCAAGCCATAACATTTCGTTGAAGATGCAGATTGAGTACTGGTAGTTGAGGCCCGATAGGATGCCGCTGGAGAGCACGTAGTAGATGTTCTCGTCCTTGTAGCGGCGGGCGAGTTCCATGCCACGCTCACGCTCGGCATCCTTGATGTCGTGCAGCTTGGCCGGCAGCGCTTCGAGGTCACGCACCAGTTGCGCGCCGACCGGGTTGCGGAGATGCTTTAGCAGGTAGGCGGCGAAAAGATAAGCGATCATCGTCTTCGGCATGCCCGGCAGCTCCTTGCTGTAGGGCAGAAGGTAGTCGCAGATCTTTGCCAGACCGCTTTCGTGGCCGGAGGTGAGGGCAACGGTAACAGCGCCGGTGGTCTTGGCCCAGCGGGCGGCAACCACAGTGTCTTCGGTCTCGCCGTTATGCGAGGTGAGAAGCACGACCGCCTTCTCGTTGACAGGCTTCGGGCGGCGCGTTTCGAACTCCGTCGAGTTGATCCGCTCGATGCGCAGGTCGCAATACTTGTCGAGAATGTACTTGATCGGTTCGATGTAGGAATTCGAGCCGCCGGCGCCGACCAGGTAGACGGTGTCGATTTGACGCGAAGAGAAAATGTCTTCCACCAGCTTTTCGGCCAGCGGGTTGCCGTCGCGGAAGGTCATCTCCAGGACGCCTTTCAGATAGTCACCTTCAAGGTAATTCGGGTTCGCAGCGGACTTGATCTCTTCGTCGCTGGGCGTCAGGTTTTCGAGTGCCATTATCGTTTTATTCTCCAATCAGTTCAGGACGCGCGACCGAAGCCGCCGCCGCCCGGCGTTTGCAGGAACAGGCTGTCGCCACGGTTCATGAGGATATTGGTGATCGAGATGTCGTATTCGGTCACTGTGCCGTCCACAGTGCCGAATTTCAGCCGCGCAACCTCGCCCTGTCCGCCGCCGAAGACCCCGTCGGCTGGAGTACGCAGTCCCTCGCAGGAAGCGTTGGCGCGTATGCCGTCCGTCATGGCGACGACCTCGCGGACGATGCCCATGCCGCCCGCGGTGTGCCCCTCGCCGCCCGACCCGTCGGCGAGCGCATAACGACGGACCATCAGCGGATATTCGATCTCGAGTGCTTCGGCCGGCAGGTTCGAGGTGTTGGTAATGTGGACCTGAATGCCGTTCATGCCCTCATGATCGAGGCTCGCCCCGGCCCCGCCGCCGACTGTTTCGAGATAGACGAAGCTGCCTTCGCGGGTCTTGTGCGGCCCGAAGAAGATCATCGTCGCGTTCATGTCGGCGGAAGAGGCGAATACCTTTTCCCGGGGCAGAACGTCGGCGAAAGCCTGGAAGATGGCGCGCACCACGCGCTGGCAACTGGTCGAGCGGATACCAACGGCGGCGGGAAACTTCGGCCGCACCAGCGTGCCTTCCTCGGCAATGATGGAGACTGGCAACGCCATGCCTTCATTCGGTGGAAGCGACGGGTCCAGAAGGGCCTTAATGGTGTAGTAGCAGGTGGCGTCGAGGGCGGTCTTGGGAATGTTGACCGCGCCTCGCGCCTGACTGTCGGTGCCTGTGAAGTCGAACGTGATCCCCTCACCTTCCACTTTAATGGCGACCTGGATACGGCAGGGGTCGAAACCAATGCCATCACCGTCGATAAAGGCTTCGCCCTTGTAGACGCCGTCGGGCATTTCCTTGATGCGCTTGCGTAGCCGGCTTTCCGAATAGGCGATCAGGTCCTCGATCGCCTTCTCTACCGTGGCAATGCCGAATTGGTCGGCAAGTGCCACGAGCTTCCGCTGCCCGATTTCGTTGGTGGCTATCTGAACCTTGAGGTCGAGGATGCGCTCCAGCGGGTCGCGGCTGTTGGTGCTGATGAGTTTGACGATCTGCTCATCGAGGACGCCCTCGCGCGCAATCTTCAGCACGGGAATACGCAGGCCTTCGGCAAAGATGCTGGTCTGGCTCGGATCGCAGGAACCGGGCACGCCGCCCCCGACGTCGGAATGGTGACCCAAATTGGCGGCGAAGAAGCAAAGGCGGCCCTGATAAAAGACGGGTGTGAGGATGGAGATATCCGGCGTATGCGAGCCGCCCGCCAGATAGGGATCGTTGCAGATGAATGCATCGCCCGGCTTGATGTCCTCGATACTGTAGTTTTCGAGTACGGCCGCGACGCCGCCTTGCAGCGACCCCAGATGCACCGGGATATGCGATGCTTGGACGACCAGGCGTCCTTTGCCATCGAACAGGCCGACGGAGCAGTCCTTGCGCTCCTTGATATTGGTGGAGAAGGACGAACGAACGAGGCTTAGGCCCATCTCGTCCGTGATCGACATGAACCGGTTGGAATAGACCTCCATTTCGATTGTGTCGAATTCGCGTGGTGGTTTGACGTGTTGCAGCATCACGAGCGGTCCTTCACAAAGCTGAGGATGATGTTGCCATAGCCGTCGACGACGCCGGTCTGGTCGGGGAGCACATAGGCGGTCGAGGTGAGCTCCTCGACAATGGCTGGGCCGGCGAATTTTTCCCCCTGCGGCATCAGCGCGCGCTTGTAGACGGGCACAGTTTTCCAGCCGCCTTCGGGGCCGACATACACATCGCGCTCGCCAACCCTGGCATCCGTCATGGTGCCGGAAGCGCCTTCCACCGTCTGCAGCGGCCGACCGGCGTGGCCGATTGCCTGGACACGCAGGTTGACGATCTCGACCGGATGATTATCCAGTGCATAACCGTAGACGACGCGGTGGGCTTCGGCGAAACGAACCGAAAAATCTTCCGCGCTCGACAGGATGCCTTCGACACGAATTTCGTGGTTCTGGCCCGCATAGCGCGCTTCGGCGATATGTTGCAATGCGCGCTTGTCGTCGGGGATGGTCTCCGCCTCGAGCCATTCCCTGGCCTGCTTTTCAAGACCTGCGACGGCTGACGTGATCTCGCTCCAACCTTCGCCCTGTGCCCGCTTGATCTGAGTGGAGACGAAATCGCGGGTAACGTCGGAAAGGAGAACGCCGCGGGCGCACATGGTGCCAGGCGATTCTGGGATGATGACCGTGTTGAGACCGGTTTCGGCTGCAACCAGCGAGGCATGCAGAGGGCCTGCTCCGCCGAAGGCCATCAGCGCAAACTGCTTGAGATCGTGGCCCTTGTCCATCGACACGGCGCGAATAGCGCGCGCCATGTTGGCGACGGCGATCCGGATAATGCCCCACGCAGTGTCTTCGACGCTGCGGCCGATCTTTTCGGCTACCGCGCTGATTGCACTCAGCGCTGCCTCGCGATCGACCGGCATGGTGCCATCAAGCAGCGCAATCGGGTTCAGGCGCTGCAGGACGATGTTTGCATCCGTAATCGTGGCATCTGTTCCGCCCTTGCCATAGGCGGCCGGGCCGGGAACTGCCGCCGCGCTCTGCGGGCCGACCTTGAGGCCGCCGGCATCGTCAAGCCAGGCGATGGAGCCGCCACCCGCACCGATGACGCTGACATCGACCATCGCGCAGCGGATGGAATAGCCGGCCACATCACGGTCGGCCGAATAGGCGGGCTTGCCGCCGGCGATGAGAGCGACGTCGGTAGAGGTGCCGCCCACATCAAAGGTAATGACGTCGGGAAAGGACGCCGCCTTGCCGACGAGGGCCGCACCGACGACACCGGCCGCGGGACCCGACAGGCAGGTCCGCACCGGATAGTTGCGCGCCGTCTCTGTGGACATCAAGCCGCCATTGGAATGGATTGTATAAGGCTTGGCATCGATGCCGGCCTGGCGCGACCGTTTCATGAAGCGGTCGAGATAACCGTCCATGCGTGGCATCAGATAGGCGTTCATCACCGTGGTAGAGATGCGCTCATATTCGCGGAACTCCGGCAGTACGTCGCTCGACAGGCTGACGAAGACACCCGGCAGATGCTTGCGGATAATCTCGGCTGCGCGCCGCTCGTGAGCGGCATTGCGATACGAATGCAGAAAGCCGATGGCGACGGCTTCGACGCCCTCAGCCCTGAAACGTTTTGCGGCATCCTCGACGCCGGCTTCATCGAGAGGAACGATGACGTCGCCGTCGGGGCCGAGGCGCTCGTGGACCTCAAGCCGCAACGGCCGCACGACCAGCGGCTCGGGTTTGCGGACGCTCATGTCGAACAGGTCGGGGCGGGTCTGGCGCCCGATTTCCAGAACGTCCCGGAAACCTTCGGTCGTGAGGAGGCCAGTCTTGCCGCCGCGACGCTCGATGACCATGTTCGTGGCAACCGTCGTGCCGTGGCCGAAATGGACGACGTCCGAGGCTGTCAGACCACGCGCCTGGAAGCTGGCGATGCCGATCTCGATTGCCTCGGACGGATCGTGCGGTGTCGACGACACCTTGAAGTGGCGCATGCCGCCCGTTTCGTCGTCGAGTACGGTGAAATCCGTGAAGGTTCCGCCGACATCGATTCCAACTCTGATGTTGCCCATGATGATCTTCGTGCTTTGGGCGTCGGCTCCCGCTTTCGCCTGTCCTGTCATGAGGGCAATGTAGAAAGGCGTCGCATATCTTGTAAAATTCAATTATTCGAGCTTTCCATTCCATTTCGGAATGTCTCGGAGGTTGCCCATCATGCGCAGGATCAAGTTGCGCCATCTCGACACGCTCGCTGCCTTCATGAAGACGGGCTCTGTAACCGAGGCAGCACTTGTGCTGCACACCACACAGCCCAATGCAAGCAAGTCGCTCAAACAGCTGGAGGAATTTGCCGGCGTCAAATTATTCGAGCGCAGTGGCGGCCGGCTGCGCCCGACTCCCGAAGCAGAATTGCTTTTTGCCCATGCGACGCGGCTGATGGACGAGTTGATGCTGTTCGAGAACCTGTCTCTCGATCTAACCACCATGTCGCAGGGCTATGTGAATATCGGCATACTGTCGGCATTCAGTACCGCTCTGATCCCGATGGCTGTCGAGCGATTCAACAATCTTTATCCCGGGATCCAGATTCAGGTGGACCTGCTCGACTCCGACAAGATCCACACCTATGTCAGCCGCGGCAACTACGACTTCGGTCTCGTTCATCATCCTGAGCACGAGGCGGATCTGATGACGCAGACGCTCAAGACCTCCTCTATGGTCTGCATCATGCCGATCGACCACAAGCTCGCGAAACACCGCGTCATCCTCGCCAGCGACATCGCTGACCAGCCGTTTGTGACCTATCCGCGTTCGGTTCCGTTCGGAGCGGCGATCTTCCGATCCCTATCCGACGAGGGCGTGCGGCCTTCCAACAGCCTCATCTCAAACCAGAGCCAGTTGATCCGGCGACTCGTGGAGCGAGGGCGTGGAGTAGCCCTTGTCGATCATTTCTCCGTCTGGGATGCCAATGAATTCGACCATATCGTCGTACGCCAGTTCGAGCCACGCATTCCGGTCTCGGTGGGAATGATCATTCCCAAACGCCGCCCCCTCTCGCTTGCTGCGCAGACTTTCGTTGCCAGCCTCAAGGAGGTTTTGGAGCAAGACCCCGCGACGGCGCCGGGGCATCAACGATGATCCTTAGGAGCGGAGTGGCGATGAGAATATTGCAGCGCTGCCGACCTGCTCCTCAATCATTGCTGTTAACCGCTATGGAGCTCTTGAAGGGAGCCGAGCCGCCGCCCTTCTCAAGGCGCTGAAATTCCAGCCTTTGCGCTATCTGGAACCTGCATTCTGCAATCCAGCCAACGTGGTTGCATAGCGATGCTGACGACGAGGGGTCGAGCCGGGGAAGTGGGTACGGGATCCACTGTCGGTGCACAGAACGTTCGCGAGCTTGCGCAGCGACCGGCAAAAGAAATCGAGGCCATAGTGGAGTCCGCGCCGCAGGTTCTGGCGTCACTGAAGGCGGCGACGGCTGCAGACGCTCAGCGAAGAATGCCCGCGTCGTTCGCGGCCGCTCTGAAAGCTGAGGCCGCCGTGGACGGATCGCCTCGACCTTCGGCCGCTTCCATGCAGGCTCGCTTGGCCAAAGCAAACGAGTCTCCGCCCTTTTGTGGCCAGCAAGTCATCAAGTATGCTAGGGCCTCCCTGCTGCCGCGAATGCTCTTGAAGTAATCGCCCGGGCCAATAACGACCTCAACTGGCTCATCCCAGATGATCTTGGTCCATCAGGTGCTCCATGGGTCCGGACCTTTGATGAACGCAAGTGGTGGGGCTCGTTCCGGGGTTAGGGCTTCGGTCCCGGACGCGGCATTGATCCACACAGCGCTGCCGGCCGCCCCTCGGTTGATCCCGAGCTGATGACGCGGATGGTGATCATTGGCCACTCCATGTGTATCTGCTCGACGACGACTATGGGAGGAGGTCCATCTTGGCTCGCTCATCGCCGGCTTTGCCGCCTTGGGCCCGGCGGCAAGGTGCCGGATCAATCCAGCTTCTCGAAGAACCGCCACCGCCATAGCCGGTTAAGGCAGAGCGACACCCTGCGGCACATGTTCGAGAAGGTGGCGGCCGGCTGCCTTTACACTCACCGCACATCGGTGATGGATATGTCTTATCCCTCAAGGGCGGCTGCGGGCTGTGGCTCTGCTACCGCCTCATCCAGCCCGCTGCATTGTGTCAAAGACAGCCGGCAAGGAGCCGGCTTGCGTGCATCAATCTATAGTAACGACATTACCCTCGCGCGGACGGGCTGCGATCACGGCTTCCTGCCATTGAACGGCGGTGTGGTCATCTGTATGTCCGTCAGCGAAGCTGTGGCAATTGGACGGAAAGGCGTGGGACGAGCGTGCGAAGCCTGCAATGAGGATGCTGCGCTCGTGAGGATGATCGTCTTACGGTAGCATAGTCTTCTAGGACGGGATAAGCGCTCGATGGCGTAAGCCGTGCTTGGCAAAAAAAACCGTGATTTCCGCGGTATGAGACCCATCCGAAGTCATGCTTAAACGGCTGATACGTCCGTACCAGGCCTGGTAGCCCGTGTATGGCTTCGTATTGTACGGAGAATGTCCGCAAACCCTGTCAATCCAAGCTTTGAACTTGTCCTCTTTGAGAAGAGCTTTCCCTTCTTCAATCGCCTTGACGACAGCCTGTTCGTGCCGGCTGCACTACGCCGCCGTTGAGCGCGTCAGTGCCAGAAGAAACCGTGGCCACAATGTAAAAGCTAAAATGTTCAGTTTTTTTGGCGCGATCATCATTCTCTTCCATTTTAAATAAAGCACCATTGGGCGGTTGCTTTTTACGTGGAAATGAACGGAAAGTGGCCCGGACCCGGGCGTCTATCGATGGGGACTGGAGGAACCCCTGCCTATTACGACCTGATCATGACCGGCTTCGCCGAAGAAAAATTCTGGCGCGGTAGATGGCATCTCCCATCGTGCAAGTCGCCTCCCGCCCTACCAGGTAATTAGCGGTGATCCTCGCAGCCACGCGTCATTTCCGATCTGATCGAGGACGAACGTCGCGACGTCTGTCCGCGAGATCGAACCGCCATGGAAGTCGCTCAGGTCGGTAGGCGTCCGGATCGTGTTGCCCCAAGGCTTGTTGTTGAGAATGGACGGACGGACGATGGTCCAGTCAAGGCCGCTATCCTTGATGACGGCTTCCTGCCGGTTTTTGTCGGCATAGACGTGCCGCAGGAGAAGTGGGAAGATCACCTTGTCGAACAGGAAGCCGCCGTGTCCTTTGCTGTTGCCGGCGCCGATCCCCGTGATAGTGATCAGGCGCGAGACCTGCTCTGCCTTCATCGAGCTGACAAGAGCGCGGGTCGCGGTCGACAGAAGCGTGACCTCCCTGAAAGGGCTGGCCGGTGTGCCGAGCGCACTGATGACGGCATCCCGGCCCTTGACGGCTGGGCGTAGTGCCTTCTCGTCACGGGCATCCCCGACGACAAGCTTTGCGCCCTTGAGATCGGCGGCTTTTTCCGGCGAGCGCACGAGGACGGTGACATCCCAGCCGCGGGCCAGTGCCTGGCTGACGATGTGGCGGCCGGTCGGTCCGGTAGCGCCGAGGATCAGGATTTTCGGTGCTTCGGCCCGATTTGATTCGGTAACGGAGGTGGTCATTGTCTTGGTCCTCTTGATAAGCCGCGCGCCTCGCCAAGAGGCGGCCCTTTTGGTTTCATTTCTGGGGTAATTAGAGACGGCCCTCTGCGAGCAGCTCGCGGGTCCGCTTCAGCGTCGACAGCAGGGCGGATATGTAGCCCTTATCGCTGTCGAACTGCGCCTGTTCGGCCTGTTCTTCCGACCCGTTCGATTGCTTGCCGCGCAGGCCGAGGTAGCAGTAGAATTTCAGCTGCAGGGCGCCGGTTTCATCCTCGAACAGTTCGTTGACGATGGTGCCTTCGCGCGGGCCGGTCGCCTGAAAGAACGTGACCTTGCTCTGCGGCTCAAGGGTGATGATTTCCCTGATGTCGGAGCCGGCGATAGTGGCTTCGCGCACGAAGTGTGTCGCGCTTTCTTCCACGACATCGCAGCGGGTGCAGAGGCCAGGGGGGAGAAACAGGCGCGCATCGCGCGCCTTCAATTCCAGGCCCTTCCAGACCTGCTCGCGGGTGAGCTTCGTTTGACCGTTCGGGTTCACCGGCACGGTAGCGGTCGAATAGATCATGACGATGGTCCTTGTTTTGAGGTGTGGGATGGCTGCCTCAGGCAGCGGCCGAAGTTTGCGTGGCGAAGTCGCGATAGGTGCGGAGCGGACGGCCGAGCAGCGTTGTCAGGCGCTCGACGTCGCCACCTTCGGGCAGCATGCCGTCAGTCAGGAAGCGTTCGCCCATCAGGCGCATGTCGTAGGCCATCCAGGCGGGCATGAACTGCTTGAGGTTTTGCTCGAAGCTTTCGGTATTGTCGCCGCCGTAGCTGATCGGGCGGGCGAGCACCTCCGACCAGATGGCGGCGATCCCCGTTCCGGTGAGCGTCTCGGGTCCGACAAGGTTGATACGCGTGATAGGAAGCGGCTGTGCGGCCTGTTCCCGACGCAGCAGTTCGAGGGCAGCGATCTCTGCGATATCGCGGACGTCGATCATGGCGAGACCCTTGTCGCCAACCGGCATCGGATAGACGCCGTAGCCGGTGATGGCATCCTTGATCATCAGGTCGTTCTGCATGAAGTAGGCCGGGCGCAGGATCGTGGCATTCATGCCCATCTGCTCGATCATCCGCTCGACACCGAATTTGCCAGCGAAGTGCGGGACGTTCACGTAGACGTCCGGGTGGATCACCGACAGGTAGACGATCCGTTCGATGCCGGCTGAGCGGGCAACGTTGAGCGCGATCAAAGCCTGGGTGAATTCGTCGGATACGACGGCGTTCAGCAGGAATTGCGTCGAGACGCCGTCGAAGGCTGTACGGAGGGAGTCGACGTCGAGGAAGTCGCCCTTGACGACGGCAACGCTGGCCGGGAAGTTTGCCTTGGAGGGATCGCGAACGAGGGCACGAACGTCTGCGCCACGATCAACAAGGTGCTGGATGACTTGGCTGCCGATATTGCCTGTGGCGCCGGTAACGAGAATGGTCATGGGAAAATCTCCGGGTTTGTTTGCTTGACAGCCGGAATATGGAAGGATCATTATCGACCCGGTAGACCATCAATCTAGACACTCTGTCTCACTGTTGGAACAGCCAATGGATCTCCTTGCTCTTGCCGACTTCAACCTTGTGGCGCGCCATGGAGGCTTCGGCAAAGCTGCCCGTGCCACCGGGCGGCCCAAGGCAACCCTGTCTCGACGGGTGACGGAACTGGAGGCTGTCCTTGGACTGAGATTGTTCGAACGTGGCGCGCGTAATTTGAAGCTCACTGATGAAGGGCGCGCCCTTCATCAGCGAACATCCGTACTGCTGACGGAGCTTGACGAGACAGCCGCCGCCATTGCCTCAGGTGCGGAAAAGCCGCGTGGCCGCTTACGGATCAGCGCGCCGCTTCTCCTGTCGCAGACCGCCATGGGCAAGATCGGTGCGGGGTTCGCGCTCAAATATCCGGAGGTGCGCCTGGAAATCACGACCGAAGATCGGGCGGTGGACATGATCGAGGAAGGCTATGATCTGGTCATCCGCGTCAATCCGGATCCGGACGAAAGTCTCGTCGGACGAGCCTTCCTGCATGACCGCCTGGTCGTCGTGGCAAGTCCCAATCTTCGCCGCCCTGCTGCAGGTATTTCCGCGCCGGGCGTCGTGCGTGGTATAGGCGATCGACAAACCTGGAATGTCATGACCGCGAAAGGCGCCGCTACGATCAACATCGAGCCAGTCCTTGCGCTGTCGTCGCTCATCATGGTCCGGGATGCCGTGCGAACCGGCGTGGGTGCTGCACGCTTGCCAATATCGCTGGTGAGCCATGATCTGGCAGACGGCACTTTACACCACTGGGGCGATATCGAGGGATCTGAGATCGCGCTCTGGGCGCTCTACCCATCGCGTCGGCTACTCAGTGCCCGCGTGTCAGCATTCCTGGATTACCTGAAGCACGCTTTTCCCAATGGGACGCCCGACGAGCTGGCCGCTTACGTTGGCAAATAACCGAACAGAGCCGTGGGTCCCGTCTGACCCGCAACTGCGAATTTCTTCCATAGTTGATTGATTTGAATTGGGCGAATTTTGACACGTTTGGCCCAGATTTAGCGAATCCTGTTCTACCGCTTGACTTAGAGCGCACTCGAACCCCGAGCCTCGGATGTGTCGTGGCGAAAAGAAGGGTGCTCATGAAGATCGGGGAACTGCCGAAACGTTCGGGACTGTCGGCCCTTACCATCCGCTATTACGAGCGGATCGGGCTGCTTCCCTATGCGGACGAGGACCGATCGAGCCAGCGTGGCTACGACGCATCAATCCTGATCTGGATTTAATTTCTCGGCCGTCTGAAAACGACCGGAATGCCGATCCGGAAAATGCCGCACCAGCCTTGCGGGAGCGCGGCGTCGGCACGGAGGCGGAGCGTTGCGAGTTCAGCCGGGTCTCATAGCGCTTTTGTGCTTTCGATGTGCTCATGGCCGTCCAGCTCCGGTGAACAAGCACTATGGCATGGGCCGAGCCGACAAATCTTGCGGAACTCTCAAAATCGACCCTGACTGTTTCGGAGCGGCGCTAGATATGCGCTCCTAGTGAAACGTACCTACTGGATAGCAAGAACAGCAAGCGACGCCGCGAGTGCCGGCACCATCACCACGATGCCTACCTTGGTGAATGCCCAGGCACCAATTTGCAGGCCTTCGCGACGTAGCGCCATTAGCCACAGAATCGTTGCGAGCGATCCGGTGATGGAGAGATTGGGGCCGAGATCAATGCCGATCAGCACGGCGCCAGCGATCTTGTCGGAGACTTGCGCCAACTGGACGGTGCTTCCCGCGACAAGTCCCGCCGGCAAATTGTTGATAAGATTGGAGACCAGGGCGACAACCGTCCCTGCACCAGCAGTGATCCAAGTTGGGGAAGACGAAGCATATTGGACAAGGTAGTGTGCGAGCGTGTCGATCAGTCCAGTCCGGTTCAGCGCTTCAACGACCACGAACAGTCCGGCAACCAGCGGCAGGACACTCCATGAGACCCCCTTCAGCGTTTCGGCAGGGCTTTTTCGCGTAATGATCAGGACCGCGGCAGTTGCCAGGCAACCGGCGAAAAACGTGGGCAGACCCAAGTCGAAATGCAGAGCCGACGCCCCAAGCAATAGGGCGGCCGTCCCACACAATGTAAAACCAGTAAGCTTTGCGCCGGCTGATAATGGGAAGTGCTGGACATCGGAGGCTACGCTATCGGCTTTGATGCTTGCGCGTTGGGTCCAGTAAAGTGCGAGGAACGTCACCATAATGGAGATGATCGAGGGCAGGCCAAAGGTCGCCAGCCATCGTGATAGCGGTGGCATGTCCCCTCCGCCAAAAATTACCAGATTGGCTGGGTTGGAAATGGGAAGTACGAAACTCGCAGCGTTGGCGATAAAAGCACAGAGGAGCAGATAGGGCGTCGGGTCGCGTACTCTTGCCGCCTTGCAGGCCGCATAGACGGCCGGCGTCAATACCACCGCCGTCGCGTCGTTCGACAAAAACACGGTTACAACGATCCCGACGGCGTAGATCAGGACGAACAAACGCTTGGGCGATCCCTCGGCGTTTGCAGTTGCCACCGCCGCCAACCAGTCGAACAGTCCTTCCTGGCGCGCGAGCTCGGAGAGCAGCATCATTCCAATCAAAAACAGATAGACGTCAATGCCTTTCGCAACGCCTGCCCATGCGTCCGCCGGACCGACCAGACCAAGGGCAACAAGCAGGGCCGCGCCGATTCCCGCCCAGATGGCCTCCGGCCAGGCGAAAGGCCTAGTGATCACGCCGAGTGCCGTTAGCCCGGCTATGCCCCAGGTCATGGTCGTTGCGTTCATCGTATTTCCAGACAGAGGTTGTAAGTTCGAGCCGCCGCGTCCGCGATCGGCCGCGGCATCCATATCGATCTTTTGCCGCGGCGCAATACTTCCTCGGCCTATCAAGCGGGCGGGGCGAACGGCCCCGACGTGGTTGGTTCCGCTGTCGAGCGGCGCAAACGCACCGGCAACGGACAAGGTTAGCCGTCGCTTAGAAACGCGAACGCCATCCCTGCGACGCTCCTTGCGATGACAATGATCCAAGGGGCGCCTTCCAGACGTTGACCAACAGGAAGCCGACCGCGGCCACACCGAAGTCGAAGGGCCGGATGATTGCGCTCGTCCACACCGGGCTGTAGAGCGCGGGGCCAGGATGCCGACAACAGCTGCATTCGCTCCGCGCATGGCCGCCTGTGCGAGCGGACACTGGCGAAAATCGTCCCAGAAGGCAAGCGCGCCCAGCAACAGGAAACCCGGGAGAAAAACCGCCAAGAGTGCGATGGCTGCACCGACAGGGCCATTCGGCGCAGGTCCCATAACGGGGCCAAGATTTGCCGCGAATGTGAAGAGAGGGCCGGGCCCGCCTGGGCCATTCCATAGCCGACCAGGAAGGCGTCGTTGCCAACCCAGCCGGTATCGACAACCTCCGCCTGCAGCAAAGGGAGGACAACGTGGCCACCGCCAAGACCAGCACGCCCGGGCGGTAAAACGCATCAAATAGCGAGATGCCCGGTAAGCCTGAGGACGCGGCAAGCGGCAAAAGCACGAGCAGTGCAAAAATGCGACCAGGCTGATTATGCCGATCCACCGCGGTACTCTGAACGATCGTGCGCTTACGCCCGCAGCTTCAGATCGATCACGCCACCAAAGTCAATCGCCGCTATTTACCCTATGGCGCTGGAAACGAAGATCACGGTCAGCATCGCCGCCAGAACGATAGCGGCTCGTGCCGGCCCGGTGTCAGGCTGCGCGCCATACCCCAGACCGCCTGTGCGACGACAGCGACGGCGCCGTTCGAGCCCTCGGAAGTCTGGTTGGCTCCCAAAGTCGCATCACCTCAAAGCGTCCGCGTCACCCGTTCAGATTGGGTCGTTCGGGTCTCGCTCCCGGAGAGGATTGAGAGCGGCATATGAAACTGCCTTGGTCTTCGGAAGGGTTGCTTCGACCTTGAATAGGATAGGAGGGATCTCCCGAAGGGAGCCTGTAACCCGCCCAAGCTCGACGCATCGTGAAATGCAATGAAGCCCGGAGGATCTCCCGATACATGCCTGACGAGCCATCAGGCTTCGCGGTCAGAGCGATGGGCCGTGCCGCTGGGCCTGGCATCGGCGGACCTCGGCTGAGTGTCTGATCCGAGACGATGGTTCTGCATTGCCAATTTAAGGTCTCATACCTTCACGAAACGAACTTTTCCCTCATCAACCAGGAGTTCGCTTTGAAAGCCGGCATCCATAACGGCTCGTCTCATCCCATGATAATAGATGCGATTGTAACGGTTCGCCCAAAAACCTTCGCGAGTGGCGCTCCTGGGAAGCGACCTGCCGATAGCGTCCTCGATTTCCGCAAACCCAAGAGTTATTTCGCGCAAGCTCTCTTTCTCTAGCCTGTTCGTAAGTCCAGCATACTTCCGCATTGTTCCTCTCTAGCTATCGGCCTCTTCAACTCGATCTGCCAGAGATGGTTCCTCGAACGGCAGCGCATGTATCGGATTTGTGAGAACAGCGGCCGCAATACTGTCGATCTAGCACAAAGTGGAACGCTCAGTTGAAAGCGCCGCGCTGCCCTCGCGCTATTCCCCGTTGGAAGCCCGCTGCCATCTGGAAAAGGCGCCCTATATATTGGAAAGCATACGCTCAGAAAGGGCCTTTCATGACATCAACCGCTCTACGCACCACCGCTGCTCTGGTCATCCTGGTGGCGACCCTGTCCTCATGCGGCAACACAATCCGCGGTCTAGGCAAGGATACGGCGAACACTGTAGACGCCACTCAAAACGCCGGGAAAAGGGTGGATCGCGCTGCACGGAACTGAATGATCTCTGCCCGCGAGGGCGAGGGTTCTCGCGTTCGCAGCGAAACGGCGTCTTCATCTAATGCTTCGCCAACG
This sequence comes from Neorhizobium sp. T6_25, assembly GCF_002968555.1. Lineage (NCBI taxonomy): Bacteria > Pseudomonadati > Pseudomonadota > Alphaproteobacteria > Hyphomicrobiales > Rhizobiaceae > Neorhizobium > Neorhizobium sp. T6_25. The sequence continues at coordinate 63,550 of NZ_PVBL01000013.1, read as the reverse complement.
TGAGGAGTGGCAAATTCCTGCGCCTGGTAAGCTTCTGACAGCAGGCGTTTTGTGGATCACACAAAGAGTGCCCTAGCTGGTCATCTGCACTGCCGGGAACCATGGAAGGTTCCCGGAGTTTCCGTGCGTTCACAAGAGGATTGCCGATGAAGATCGCCAAATTGTTATCTGTCACCACCATAAGCATGTCCCTCGCGATCGCCGCGGCTACGGCACAAAGCCCAGATGGGGCGGAAACCAGCGCCTGTCGATCTACGGGACTCGTTGCGCTGCAAGAGCGCTCGAAGGAGGTAACTGGCCTGGTATTGGACGCCGATACACTTGCAATAAGCGCCGCGGACACTAAAGTTGGAGATGTTCCTGTAAAAACAGTGATCCTGGGCGACGCTTACATCGCGCGCAACGGGAGTACCACAACGCCGGACCGGTTCGTCTGTCTGTTAGGGGAAAAGGGAAAGGTGCTTCTTACGTTCTTCACGGCGAAGTAATCTCACCTCCGCTTATTGGCGAACCGTCAGAAGACTCTTCTGGAATGTGGTGACGAAAGGGAGCTGGGCTGCCCCGGGCGCATTCCAAAGACCCCCCGAAAACTTGATCATGTCGTGCTTGCCCTTTGGTAACAAAAGATATTCGATCGTCGGTCAACCGGGCTTTGCCAGATGTCTCGCAACGGCTTTCGAGCCCGCAGCGTCCGGAAACCAATAGATGACAACGCACACCAAAACGACGGAAAACAATCGTTCCGGGCTGCGAGCCGCTTGTCAATGAGTGTGCAGATCCGCCATCCGTGCGGGTGCTCAGAGTGGGGCGCATGTGTCAGTCGCTCGGCCTCGCCCGTGGTTCCGACGCTGCCGTAAATGGCAATGAAGCCCCCCAGTAGTCAAAAAGGACGTCGTGGTGCTTGAACATGCGCCAAGTCCCGGAAATCTCTGCCCTCTGGTGGATGCCAATCGCAGCGGTCGGGGCATTACTCCGGGACGACCAAGGTCACTAGCCGGTTGGGAAACATCTATCGCCTTGGCGAGCGCCTTCTCGAGAAAACATTTCGGCGACCCCGGATCGTAACGGACGGCCATGAAGAAGCCTTCCGTACACCGGAACTCTCGGCTCGAAACCCCGTTCTCCAAGCAACGCTCAGGAAGGGTTCGACATGGCCAGCATCTCCGATAAGACAATCGTCACCGCCTCCTCAAACGAATTCGATGAAAGTGTGGGACCGCAGGCGGGAACATCTCCTACCTACGATCAGCGCAAGGAACTTGAAGAGCTGCAGGCCGAGCTTCGGAGTCTGCAAAGGGCAGTGGGTCGCCATCCAATCCCCCTACGGTCACCAGCCGTTGCCGGTGCCCCACGCACTATGCGTGAGGAAGTGGAGTATCAGATCCGCCTTCAGCCAATAGCGTCGGTAGCCTTGGCGGCAATCGTCGGATTTGTTTATGGGATTGCAAGATGACGGAGCTCTCGACGGAGGCCGCTCGGCTTGCTGAAGAATATGTTCGGCTTGGTGGTAAGCGCCGAGCCAAGCTCGATGACAACATTGTCGACACCAGACTGTGGGATGACGAGCCGGACGAGGCGGCCGTTTTCTGGCGTGACAAGATAGACAGTTTGCCGGAAAGCGAACGGCGAGAGGTCGAGACGAACCTCCCGAACATGAACCCCGGGTAACGACGTGCCCGGTTGTCAGCAGCATTGTCGACTTCCCAGTTGGCTTTTCCGTAGGAGCCCGGAAGCTAGCCGCTGGTAGGCGAGCGCTCAGGCGCGCGTCCACATGCGAATTGGTCAACCGCTATAGAGGAGTGAACGGATGACGCGAAGGATTTTGTCTACAGCGTTGGTCGTCGCGCTCGGGATGTGCACTGGCGCGGCACATGCTGATCAAATTGCGATGACATCGACAGCTACCGTGAAGAACGACCTCAAGTATCTCATGTACACGCCGAATGGATATGAGTCGTCCAACGTCTCCTACCCGCTCGTCGTATGGCTTCACGGAGGTGATCAAGGTGGAGGCGATATCGAGAAGGTCAAGTCGAGCGGCATGCCAAAATTGATCGAGGACGGCAAGCAGTTCCCGTTCCTGGTCTTCTCGCCTCAGAACCCGAGCGAGGAACTGCTTTATCCCATCGAGACGGTGGAGGCGGCACTTGAGGAGGTCATCTCGAAGTACCGGGTTGACCGCTCCCGTATCTACGTCGTTGGCTACAGTCGGGGCGGCTTTGGGGCCTGGGCCATGGCAGAACAGTTTCCGCAAAAGTTTGCTGCCGTAGTTCCGATTGCAGGTGGTGGCAATCGTCACTACCTCAGCAGGACCAATGAGAAGGCGGCCTTCTGGGTCTTCCACGGGACCGACGACGACGTCATTCTGCTATCAGATTCCGTCATCATGTATGAACGCCTCAAGGCTTTGAAACGTGACGCTCGACTTAGTGTCCTGGAAGGCGTGGACCATTCGAATATCGAAAGGGCAGCTTTAAGCGATCCGGAACTATGGGACTGGCTTTTGAAGCAGCGTCTTGATGCTGCCCCCAAGTAACCGTTTCACGGCCCGCTGGGTTGCGGCCGAAACAGTCGCGCCAATGCAACAAGCAGATAGGTCTAACCCTTGGTGATTCACGGCTGGGAACCAGACCCTTATGCTGTAGCCCTTACCGGCGCGGGGCTTCTCATCGCATTGGTAGCGTGGCTGCCGCTGGCTCTCCGCCGACTTCCGCTCTCGCTTCCAATCGTCTGCCTGGCCATTGGTGGCCTGATCTATACCTCCCCGTATGTGACGTTGGACCCATCTCCAGGCGCATACCCCTACGCCACCGAACGTTTGACCGAATTCGTGGTTCTTGTCGCCTTGATGGGCGCAGGCCTGAAGATTGACCGCCGGTTCTCATTCAGGGGGTGGGGAGCCACTTGGCGGCTGTTATTGATCACGATGCCGACGAGCATAATCGCAATATCGTTTATCGGCACGACAATCCTTGGTCTAAGTGCCGTGGCCGCGCTGCTGCTGGCGGCAAGTCTTGCGCCCACCGATCCTGTTCTTGCGGCCGACATCCAGGTTGCGGGCCCACTGGAAGGGGGCGAAGACACTGTTCGCTTCGCGTTGACCTCAGAGGCGGGCCTGAACGACGGCTTCGCGTTTCCGTTCGTGCATCTGGCCATCATTTTAAGCCTTGCGGCCACAACAGGGGAACCCTGGTTCGCTCGGTGGCTGACCTTCAATGTCCTTTGGGAATCGATTGCCGGCATTGGCTGTGGATGGCTCGTCGGCCGTGTGTTTGGTTGGGCGACCTTCAAGATGCCCGGCGACACGCTGGCAAAGACAGGCGACGGATTGGTGGCCATAGCCGCAACCTTCGTGTCGTATGGCGTGTCCGAGCTGCTGCAATGCTATGGCTTCTTCGCGGTCTTTGTTACCGCGTTGACACTGCGTAACTCCCATCGCGACCACGACTTCCAGCGCGACATGCACGACATCACCGAACAGATCGAGCGCATCGCGATGATGCTCCTCCTGCTCGCGTTTGGCGGCGCTATCGTCACCGGCTTGCTGTCCAGTATCGGCTGGACAGAGATTGTCGCCGTCGTGCTCATATTGCTGGTCGTTCGACCCGTAACCGGCTTGCTTGCCCTAATTGGCGTCCGCGCGACGCTACCTGAGAAAATCACCATCGCCTTTTTCGGCATCCGGGGCGTTGGTTCATTCTATTATCTCGCCTATGGCCTCAATCACGGGCGGTTCGAGGACGGCGACCGGTTGTGGGTCATCCTGTCGCTCGTCGTCTTCGTCTCGATCCTAATGCACGGGCTCACTGTGACGCCAGCGATGCGTTGGCTGGATCGGCGGCACGGCCGGGAAGCTGACTGAGAACAGTCGACCCAGGAGAACACACGAAGCATGTCGTGAAGGCAAGTAACGCCGCGACGGAGCTACGGGTCGCTTACGGAGCGGAAAACAGCCTGCGTGAGGCGAACGAAGTAGACGCACTGGCAGACGCTTTGGAGGAAGTTTTCGAAGCTCAATTGCAGACCAAGATCACCTTGGAGAGCGGTAAAGCAGGGACGGAATGAAAAGGGGCGGATCGCGAAAGCGCCGCCCCTCCCCTCAACTAAAGCGTTCAGTCCATTTGGATGTTGGCATTTTTAACGATGGGTGCCCACTTGGCAAGCTCGGCACTCACGTGTTTCCCTAGATCCTCGGGAGACGAGCCTACGATGGTCGCGCTGAACTCATTCATTCGCGCGATGACCGAGGGGTCCTTGAGCGCTTTGTTGGCAGCCTCGTTTAGCTTCGCCACTACATCCTTCGGCGTCTCGGCAGGTGCAAACAGTGCGTTCCAGGTGTAAGTCTCGTAGCCCGGAATGGTTTCTGCAACGGTCGGAACATCAGGGAAAGAGGGGGCCCTCTTGGCAGTGGTGACGCCGAGCGCGCGAAGGGTACCTGACTTCATGTGGCCTGACGACGATGGCAGGTTGTCGAACATGATCGATACCTGATTGCCAATGAGGTCGTTCAGCGCAGGCCCAGCGCCTTTGTAGGGGACGTGCTGCATCTTTACCCCTGCCATGCTGTTGAAAAGCTCCCCGGAAAGATGAAGCGGCGTCCCGTTGCCGGAGGAGGCATATGGATATTTGTCCGGCTCTTTTTTCAACAGGGCGATCAACTCCGCTACATTGTTGACCGGCAGCTTGGGATTCACGACGAGAACGTTCGGTACGACCACCAGCAGCGAGATGGGTGCGAAGTCCTTCTCAGCGTCATAGGGTTTTCTTTTTAGGATGAGCGGATTAAGCGCGTGCGTCGCTACCGTTCCCATCAGGATGGTGTATCCATCGGGCTCAGCACGAGCCACGCGGTCGGCACCTAGATTGCCACCAGCTCCTGCAACGTTTTCGACGACAACCTGCTGCTTGAGGTCCTCGCTCATCTTCTGCGCGATGACGCGTGCCACGACGTCAGTCGAGCCACCAGCAGCAAAAGGGACAACCAACGTGATGGTGCTGTCCGGGAATGATTGAGCTTCGGCTGGTGTTCCAGCAGACAGGAACGCAAGCGCTCCAGTCACCATGGCAAGTGCCGCGCTCTTGAAAAAGTCGATGGGTGTCATGGAACCTCCTCTTGCATCCGGTTGGTAACCTAGGCCGAGGACACCCGCAGTCAACCGAACCTTGAAGTGCTTCAGACCGAATACAGACATGGCTCTTGTGCGCAGCGACGGTTGACAAATTTCGTGAAAATGCCGCTCTTGTCATGCCTCTCGTGCTCTTATCGGAAGGCAATTGCATGAAACATATCCCCTATGTCGGCTCCGGTCCGTATTGCTACGCCAATTCTTTTGCAATGATGTTGGGAGCGGACGCACCCTCTACTGCAACCATAGAATTCGCGACCAGCAGTCCCTTCGGGATGCAACTTCTTGGCGGCACGTTGCCTTTCTTTGATCCCTATGGATGGACCCCTGAAGCCGGTTTCGATGTCGCTCTGGACGCGATGGGCTGGACCTCAGCCGTCACCAAGAGCAACAGTAAAGAGGATGCCCTCGCCCAGCTCAAGCTGGCGCTCTCCGAGGGCCTGGTCTGGGTCGGCCCCGTGGAGATGGGTCACCTGCGGCATCAGCCCGGCATGAACGGTCCCATCGGAGCGGACCACTACCTCGTCGTACTCGCCGTCGATGACGAAGGAGTGAGGGTGCATGACCCGCAAGGCTACCCCTTCGCGACCCTGCCATTGGATGACTTCCTGACTGCGTGGAGAGCCGAAACCATCGACTATGGCGATCCCTACACGATGCGGACCGATTTCCGCCGCGTGCGGGTGGTTCAGGAAGATGACGTCATCCGGGCTTCACTGCCCGCTGCGCTGCGATGGCTCTCGATGAAGCACACGCAACATGTGCCTAAGGGCACGATTGGCAATGAAGAGGCCGCTCATCGTCTTGCGGGCATGATCGAGGGCGGATGCAGCGACGACTTGCGGGGCCACCTGATCCATTTCGCCGTACGAGTGGGCGCGAGGCGACTAGCCGATGCAGCAACATGCCTTGCACGAATCGATCAAGCCGACGCGGCGGGAATAGCTTCAGAACAGGCGCAGTTGATCGGGTCGTTGCAATTCCCCCTGGTGGTTGGTCGTGATACAGAAGCGGCCGCGATCGTGAGAAAGCTCGCGCCGACATACCTCCGTTTGTTCTCCAGCCTTGGAGGCATTTCCGGAAAATCGTGATCTCCACTGTCTGATGACCTCCGTGGGCCGACCTCCCGTCATGGCGGCTGGGCCCACGTCTTCGCCTTTTCAGGTCGCGTGCTCGGCGCTCGGCGTTCCGAGAAATGCGCCTCGGCCTCATGTCGCAAGTGTTCACCCTCGTTGAGGCACGCCAAGCGCAACCACCAACGTTTCCTGTGACGGTGTGGACCCATTGCCGTGGCCGTTCTGGGCGCTATTTGCAGAAGAGTAGTGAGGAGAGCGGCACATCGACCTCTTCGCGCTACGCCAAGGTCACGGAGGCGGATTTTGAAAAACGACCCCGGAGCCCCCCGCCGTGTCTACTCGATCTCGCCATCCTCTCCCTCACGCATGCCGGCATTTGCCAGCATTCTCGCAGTCATCGCCATCTTGTACTTTGCAAGGGAGGTGCTTCTTCCCCTTGCCATCGCGGTCTTGTTGACCTTCGCATTGGCTCCGATTTCCTCTCGGCTGCGGAAGCTTGGCCTTCCCAGGGTTCTCGCGGTAATAATTACCGTCGTGCTCGCTTTCCTTGTCCTTATCCTGTTTGGGCTTGTCGTAGCGGGTCACGTTGCAGAGGTTGCTCAGAACCTGCCGGCGTATCAGGACAACATCATAACAAAGATCCGGGCCCTACAGGAAAGCGGCACGGATAGCGGTATTGTTCGGCGCCTGACGTCAGTCATTGAGAGCGTTGGTCGCGAACTCGACAGCGCAGGGCAGCGGCCAGCTGCTCCAGATGGCGGAGCCACGCCCAGGGAGCCTCTGCTCGTTGAGATATTCGCGCCTAACCGCCCCATCGAAACCCTGACCAGCCTGATCGGTCCCCTGCTCGGTCCGATTGCGTCGTTGGGCTTGATCATTGTCGTCGTCATATTCATGCTTTTGGAGCGAGAAGAGCTTCGCGACCGCTTCATCCGGCTCGTCGGCTATGGCGATCTCCACCGTACAACGGAAGCCATTCAGGAGGCTGGTAGCCGCGTCGCGCGATACCTTCTAATGCAGCTTGTGGTGAATTGTGCTTACGGTGTCCCCTTGGCGCTGGGCCTGTGGGCGGTAGGTATTCCCAATGCAGCGCTTTGGGGCATGCTGGCCATCGTCCTCCGATTTGTCCCCTATATCGGGCCTGTGATAGCAACGGTTCTGCCGCTGTTTCTGGCGTTTGCAGTCGACCCTGGTTGGAGCCTCGTTCTCTGGGTTGGATGCATCTTTCTCGTGCTGGAACTAACAAGCAACAACGTCGTGGAGCCGTGGCTTTACGGTTCTCGTACTGGGCTCTCTCCGCTGGCCATCATTGTCGCGGCGATCTTTTGGGCATGGCTTTGGGGACCGGTCGGTCTGATCCTGTCCACGCCGCTAACCGTCTGTCTTGCGGTACTTGGCCGGTACGTACCGCAGTTCGAGTTCTTGGAGGTCCTTTTCGGCAGCGATCCGGTGCTCGACCCCAAAGAGCGGCTCTACCAAAGGCTTCTTGCTGGGGATCCTGACGAGGCCACCGACTACGCAGAGGAAATCCTTGAGGAGGATTATCTTGAGGAATACTACGGCAAGGTTGCCATTCCGGCTCTTCTTCTCGCCGAGAAGGATCGGCGTCGGGGCGTCTTGACGGCGGAGCAGATGGAACAGGTTTTCGCAGCCGCCATCGCTCTAGTCTCGAACTTGGCCGAAATTGCGCAGGAAGAAGAGCAGGAAGAAAAGGGCCGGGAAGAGAAAGAGGCCGCAGTCGGGCAGCCGCCCGCCCCTCGCAAGGAAGATGAGAACGAGAAGGAACTGCCGGACGGGAGTGGCAAGACCGTATTTTGCGTGGGAGGCAGGGGCGCGCTCGACGACGCATCAGCTGCGATGCTCGCCCAGGTCCTCCAGGTGCAGGGTGCCGAGGTGGTCGCAGCAAGGCACTCCGACATCGCCAATCGCCGCGCCATGAACCTCGTACCAAAGCAGACGAACGCCATCGTCGTGTGCTTCCTCAATTTAGACTCCGCCAAGCACGCCGGCATACTTGTTCGGCGGTTCAAGCGTCTGTACCCCACCATGCGCGTTGGCGCGGTCCTGTGGGCGGAGCGCGAGGAGGACAAGCAACCGCCCACCTTCGATGAGGCCGACTTCATTGTCTCGACCTTGACCTCGGCTGCCCGCGAGGCGCTGTCCGATGCGCCGCCGTTGTCGGTTGCGCCCCCCCGCAAGATTCGTGTCAGGCGGTCACTGAATAAGACAAGCACCACCACCGCGTAGTCTGAGTTGTAGCGTCCTCACGGTTTGCATCCCTGTGGTCTCCAGCCACCGCCCAAAGATCAGGCTGGGCCAAGCCTCCTGGTGGTCGCTACGCGCGACAGCCGTGGATGGACCGTGGCGTGTTTAAGCAAGCTTGCCGCGCTGCTTCCAAGTTGCATTTCAGGCGCGATCGTAGGTGAACGATGTCAGCAGGGTTGTGACGAAGTTGCTCGCCTTTTCCTTGACGAGGACTTCCGTCCACTCATCTGTTCCTCGAAGCCTCAGATCGGAATAGATGCTGTCGACCGCTGCCTCCTCGATCCGTTTGATCTGCGTCTTGAACGCGGCCTCGCCGCCGGCGTGATACATATCACGGATGATCATGCGCAAAATTTCCTGGATGGCGATTTGCCAAGCCGTATTGATCGCCTGAAGCTCTTTTGTATCCTGCGCCATTGAGAGGCTCCTCTGGTCTGTGACTATTCAGATAGGCTGTCTGTTTAGGTGCGGGCGGTAAGTCGATTGAGGACCGGCCAGGATCCGAAACGCCCGTCCCGCATTCTTCGCTTCGGTGTTCACGGCGACGCTCCCTGAGCAGAGGTCTTGGCGGACGCGGCTTCTGCGTGACTGTCGACTGGGCCTCCGACCAGCCGCTACCGTTCACCCGACCCAAGCGCCACTGCTTTTCAGTTGGCCCTGGTCCGTATCGCCAAGCGAGCGGATGTAGATGAGCGCGCCTTTTTGCTGTTGGAACGCCTGCTGAATGTTTCTTTTTTGGGAGTTCCGCTCAGCGAACGCTGACGCACGAACCCCAACAAAAAAGACCAGGCAAACCGCCTGGCCTTTAAATTGATAAGGTGCTTCCGGCGGTGCCAGTATATGCGTGGTCAAAGGGAAGCAGATATCGATATTAAACGTTCTGAAGATTGCAGGCCGACATCTTGCCCGACTTCACGTCGCGCTCGAGTTCGAAGCCGATCTTTTGGCCTTCGACCAGTTCACGCATTCCGGCGCGCTCGACGGCCGAGATGTGAACAAACGCATCGGCGCCGCCGTTGTCAGGCTGAATGAAGCCGAAGCCCTTGGTGGAGTTGAACCATTTAACTGTGCCTGTGGCCATGGTGAACCCTTTCATAGCAATGTTGAAGAACCGCATCGCCACGGGCGATACGATGATGACTAGCGATTTTTGAAAGGAAGGTTCGTTCAGAGCGCGGCGCCAATCGCGCGGTAACCAAAGCTCAGCAAGCAAATATCGATGAACATATCCATACGGTATTCCCCCTCACGGGTCAACGACTAGGTCTCAGAAACCCCATTCCGCTATCATGAGTTGTCCGGGGTGCGAGTGTGAAAGCGACTCTCGCTTTGTTGCCGCGGTGCGAGCTGCGATAGCGGACCCCTCACGCGGCATCGAAAACCATCTGGAGCGAAGGCGATCTCGGGAACCGATCCAAACAGGGACCCGAGCGCCGAGCGCACATATCTGGTGCCATAACCTTGACGCGTCGGTTCAAGGACTGGCGGACCTCCCGCTTCGGCCCAAACTAGGCATATTTCAGAACTATCCGCTTCGGAAATAGTCCAGATGACTTCGACCTGGCCACCGGGCTCTGATAGGGCACCATACTTAATGGCGTTGGTTATCAGCTCGTGCAGACAAAGCGCTATCGTGGTTCCAGCTTCCCGGTTGACAATGATCGCCGGGCCGCGGACGTTGATCCGGCTCATGCCATCGCTGTTGTAGGGAGCAACAGTCAGATCCATGACTGCCGAGAGCGAGATTTCTTCTCCGCCAGCCTCGAAGACGGCCGTGTGGACGTTGGAAAGCGCTTGAAGGCGCGTTGTGAAATCGATGGTTAACTCGTCAACAGATGCCGCACCGCGCCTCGTCATATGGAAGATTGAGGTCACGCTTGCCAGGATATTCTTCACCCGGTGATTAAGCTCCAGACGCAGCTCCCGTTCTCGTTCAATGGAATCCCGAACCTGGCGTTGGCGCAGTCGCACCAGCATATTAGAGTGGATGGCATTCACGAATTCCAACGGCGCGATCGGGCGCGTGTAGAACAGCAAGCGGGCATCCGGCCAGGAAGCCCGCAGTTGGTTGCGGATCCGTGCAACCGCTGCCGTGCGCTCCAGCAAGATAAAAACCGGCACTTCAGACCAATCGGGCTGCTCCGCAAGATGCTCCGCGATTGCCGCGACAACCTCGGACGTGAGTGCTTCATGCGTTACGACAATGATGCCAGGAGACAAGGCCAGATGCTGGAGCAGATTGTCGTCGGCCTTTACACCCTTGACCGCGACCTTCTGCTCACGCAGTGATGCAGCTATATACTCGGCATCCTTGCGAAAGGGAGCGAGGACAAGAACCCAGTCCAGTTCGCTTTCGGTCGGAATGATGTTCATTTCGGATCGGGCAATGGATTGTAGGCCACGACGCTCACGCTGCCGCTCTCGATCAGTAACTCACGGACGTTGAGGTCATGCGGACCATGACGCTTTTTTACGACTGTGATGTTTCGGCGCAGGCGCCCTTCATGCTCCATGATCCGAAGAAGAAGAACGGTATCACCAAGAAAGCTGACATCGACGTCTATTCCAACATTTTGGCCTAGCAGGCCGTGCTGGGCGACGATCAGCATGGTGAGGACGCCGGATCGCGCGAGATATTTCAAGAGCGACTGGATATCCCGAACGGCCTTGTCCCGATGCGGCAGAGAGTTGAGATAACCAGTCAAACTGTCGATCACCACAACTCGCGACTTGCTCTGGGTGACCGCCTCCTGAACGATCTGCCCAAATTCGCCGGGCGAGATCTCATTCGGGTTGAAATCTCGCAGGACCAGCTTGCCGTCCTTGTGGAACTGACGGAGCTCCATGCCCAGGCCTTCGGAGCGGCGGAAGAATGTCTCCAGGCGCTCCTCGAACAGAAACAGCGCCACATTCTCGCCTCGTTCCAGTGCAGCAGTCGCATAAAGAGATGACATCGTCGATTTGCCGGTGCCCGACTGGCCGATCACCAGTGTCGTGGTTCCGGCCTCCTGGCCGCCACCGAACATCTCGTCGAGTTCGGCCACGCCAGACTTGATAAGCTGTGGCTTGGCAATTTCCGGTGCCGTGCTCGGCATGATACGCGGGAAGACGATCACGCCCTCACCTTCACGTATCGCCATATCGTGGTAGCCATCAGCCACCGGTATGCCGCGCATCTTGGAAACCTCGATGCGGCGGCGCACGCCGCCATATTCTTCCAGCGATTTGTCGAACCTGATGACACCGTGGGCCAACCCCTCGACCTCCTGCCCGCTGCGATCGTTACCGGCCGTCTGCGTGTCCAGCAACAGGGCCACGACGTCCTGCTTTGCGAGGAAGGACTTGAAGCCGATCAGCTCGCGACGGAAACGCGGCGAGTCACCAGTAATCAAGCGGATCTCAAGCAATGAGTCGTAGACGAGGCGGCGAGGCTTGTGTTTCTCGATGGCGGCTTCGATCGCTTTCCTGGTTTCGTCCAGCCGAAGATCTGCCGTCAGGAAAATGCTCTGGTCGTCAGCCTCGTTGACCGTACCTGAGGTGGACAGTTCCTCGACGCGGATCCCGTCGAGCGTCCAGCCGTGAGAGACAGCAATGGCTTCGAGTTCCGCGGCGGTCTGCGAAAGCGTCACATAGATGCAACTTTCACCCGCCTCGAGGCCCGCCCGCAAGAATTGCAGAGCGGCCGTCGTCTTGCCCGATCCTGGCGCTCCCTGCAGCATGTATAGATTGGATGTCGGAAGTCCCCCGCGGAGGATCTCATCGAGTCCGACTATCCCGGTACTGACGGTTGAGGACTTGTTTCGCTTGGCCATTTTCGTCTTCTGCTAGGATGCATTGCGCATGTTGAAACCGGGCGCGCATCGTCCTGGGAAGAGACGCATTGCTTTTATATTTGTGTTTTTCAAAACATCAACAGCGCCGGCAGCCTCGGCCATAGTTGAGACCACGCTGCAGGTTCTGGCGTCACTGAAGGCGGCGACGGCTGAGACGCTCAGCGAAGAATGCCCGCGTCGTTCGCGGCCGCTCTGAAAGCTGAGGCCGCCGTGGACGGATCGCCTCGACCTTCGGCAGCTTCCATGCAGGCTCGCTTGGCCAAAGCAAACGAGTCTCCGCCCTTTTGGGGCCAGCAAGTCATCAAGTATGCCAGGGCCTCCCTGCTGCCGCGAATGCTCTTGAAGTGATCGTCCGGGCCAATAACGACCTCAACTGGCTCATCCCAGATGATCTTGGTCCATCAGGTGCTCCATGGGTTCGGAGCTTTGATGAACGCAAGTGGTTGGGCTTGCCGAGTTGGTCCCAAGCGAGCGACACGCCAAACAGCAGCACCGCAATAATCGGGAAAAGTACCGCTCTACCGGGACACGCATGACAAAACCCCTTCAGCGATTGCGCCGCAGACTCATGCTCCGGCTTGGTTACCGAAAGGGTAATGGCATCCACTTTGACGCAGGAAGCCACAACCATCTGTGCTTCTTTTCCGACCCCACTCCCCTTCGCTGAGCAGCGTCAGCAGATACAACTGACGACGAATGGAGGACACGACACCGATCTTCAGTGAACGGACGGGACGGCCAGCGGTTCAGGAAAGGGCGCGTTCAGGGAGGGATGAAGCCGCCGCGCGATCTGTCGATTGAGCGGCTTCATCAGGAATGGCTACTTGAGCAAGAGTACCTATTCGGAGCTGTCTTTATCTATACGGCGATGAACAGGTTGCCCGCACGCCTGCGCGCGGAGAATACGTGTTGTCGTAGGCGCGATAGGACTGATAGCGGTTTGCACACCACTGGACATGGCTGCCGCCACCCGCGCGGGGCTGGCTCGCAATGGCACCGCCGATAATAGCGGCAGCACCGAATGCTGCTAGAGGGTACCAGAAACCGTCGCTGTGGCGGCGGTAGCCAGCACGTCTCTCTCTATATCCCCGTCGCCCATTGTAATAGCCGTCGCGGCGATATTCGCGACGATCGTCATATCCACGGCGGTCACGCCAATCGCGATCGCCCCGATACTGCGCAACTTCAACGTCTGATACCTGCGGAAGGTTGGCTACTGACACCGGCGCGGCCGTAGCTGCAGTGAAAGAGGTAAGTCCAATCGCCAGTGACAATGTAGCCAGAGAGACCATCTTAGCAATTACTTTCATTAGGTTTTTCCTTGTTCCAACACACTGGAACGCGTGAGAGCCGCAGCGGTTCCTTTCAAAAAGCAAACCTTCCAAGCTACTGAAAGATCCTTCAGCGAGGCTTTTAGCGCGAGGCTACAAAACAGGACGCGAAGATCCGCCGGGGGACCGTCCGAGCGATACCTTCCGGTCTGTTCGGGTTGCCGCAGACCCATCCCGCCATAGCGTGCGCCCACAACGCTGCGAACGGGGGAACAGGTATAGGCGTTCGACCGACCTTGTGAGCGAAGCGCCAGGTCGAGCGGTGTCCACGCGGGATCGACGGCAACCAGTCCGCCTTCGCTTGATCGAGCCTGCAGCGCATCTGCCGCATGTCCGGCGTGAATAGCTTTCCAAACCAGCCGAGGGTTTCCAGCACGCATTGGAGCGGATGTCCTGCCGGTAAGCCCAGCCCCTTCCACAGCCCGACCATCTCGCGGGCTCGATCGGCGGCAAGCGTCGAACGCCTCGAGGGTTGATCTCTCACCCGATGAATGTCTTTTCGTCCCGACGCTCTCTCGCCCGCTGCCTGGATTAGTCATCGCGCCGAGCGCCGCAGAGGGAAACGCTACTATCGAACCATTTAGTACAGTTCGATTAGTGTGTGGCATCTATGCTCTCTCCGTCGCCACACAGGGCAAGCTCCAACTGTTTCGTACCGCGTCATGGTGCAGAACCACGTCTGTCCACGGCTGCACCGGCCCAGTCTGGGTTCTCGCGTTCCGCTTCAGTCTCCTTCCCGGAGATCCTCCTCGTCTTTCGAGGGCTTGAAATTCTTCATGAGCCGCAGCGTGAGAAAGGTGACAAGCGCAAGAACAATCGCGGTGTCGTAGGCGCCGAGCCCTACTGCCGTGCCGATCGCACCTGTAGCCCATAGGCTTGCAGCCGTCGCCGTTCCTCTGACGCTGTTCTTGACAACAAGGACAGCTCCGCCCCCGATGAATCCCATTCCGGTGATCAGGCCTTCGACGATCCTGGCTGTCGCTTCGGCTTCACCAAGAGTCATGCGCTCGGCGGCCTGAATGAACCCGCAAGTCGCTATCGCCACCAACGGGAAGGTGCGCAATCCGGCACTACGTTCGTTCCGCTCGCGGTCCCACCCGATAGGGAGCGCCAGGACGTAGGCGAACAAAAGCGCTGCCAGATGAGGAAGGATGGAGAAGTTGACGCCAAACGAATTAAACCATTCGGTCACGGAAGGCTCCTCAATCGTAACATCAACGGGCTTGATAAGGGCTGGGGATCACTCGGCGCCGGCCCCGCTGGCTGATCAGACGTTCTGTTTCGCATGTCTCTCCTTTTTGTCGACCTTCAACGTAGAGCGAAATGCGAACCCGACCAGATGAGAGATTTGTCCGAACATTCCACGCGTGCGTCGCCGGTCTTGAAACTCTGAATGGCGTCACCAAGTTTGTCTCAGTCCGCTGGTCCGGGCCCCTCTGGCGATGAGCTTCCGCGCTATCGCGATGTCCGACCGTTTTCGACATCGCTGCCATTCTCTAGGAGGGCCCCGAGTGTTATCCGATATTGCTGCCTGGCTGTTTGCCTTATTTGTACTCGATCCACTAGACGCCCAACTACGCGAGCGGGTCGGCTCGGCTAACCTACCTCTTCAGGCCCTGCAACAATCACGGCAATGCGTCGCGGCACACGGCCCCCGGCTGCTTGAGCAGGCCGGCAGCAGTCCTGGCTGGGCGACAGCCACAGCTATCGGCATCGCGGTCGGATGGAGCTCGCCCGTGCACTTGTTCGACACCGGTGATCCGAATTGCGCGGCCCTCGTTCGGTTTATGAATGCGAAGAGCAAAGAAGAGCCAGAAGGTCGTTGATGTCCCGCCACTCAGCGTCAGGTAGTTGTTCTAGTGGCGTGGCCTCCACCATGCTTGCTAACCTTGCCAAGCAAGCGAAAGATCGCGATGGGCTTACTATCGGAGAGGCGCTGGACGAGATGGGCCGGTCAGGATTCGGCTTCATCATGCTGCTTCTTGCACTTCCCGCCCTTATCCCGATCCCTGGGCCATTCGGCATGGTGTTCGGATCGGCGCTGGCGATCGTCGCCATGCAGTTCTCCTTCGGCGCAAGAAACCTTTGGCTCCCAGCTATCATCCGCAACCGCAGGATTCAGAAACACGCGTTCGCCATCCTGCAGCGTCATGCCGATCCAATTGTCAGGCCCATTGAACGACGAGTTCGGCCCGGCCGTATGCAAGCCCTTGGCGGGGATCGGTTGGCCTACTTGCTCGGTCTTCCAGTGTTCGTTCTTGCCGTGGCGGTCGCGCTGCCAATCCCTTTTGGAAACCTCCTCCCGGTGGCAGCTATTTGCTTGATGGCTCTGGGCATGATAGAGCGCGACGGGCTTGTCGTTCTGCTTGGTCTTCTACTCACGGCGATTGCGCTGATGGTAACGCTTGTCCTGCTATACGGAGCAGCCTCGCTTTTTGCAGCGATGTAGTCACAGCCGTTGTACCACCGGCTCCTTGAAGACCCCTCCCTCCAACCAAGTATCGACGTTCCGGCTCACAGAGGCCGGAACCCGCAGCACCCAGGAGCTGTTCTCACATCCAGGGTCCCCTAGAGTACCCCCGATCGCCGCCACATGTCGTTCACCGATACGAAGGGCTCGTCGGCACGGGAGGCCATCCGTCGCCGAGAAGTAGAACGCACTGACAGTGTCGGGGTCCGCAGCTCGCCGTCCGTGCCAATGAAGAAGACAACGCCGACATGCGTGCCGATCGCGCATTCCAACGGCAGGGTGTCATCGACCGGAACCGGATATCGCTTCCGCCGCCGCTCCCTTGTCCTTGCCTTCGACGCCTCAGCTTCCTTGCTCCCCCTGGCGAGCTCGTCCAGCGGCGCTGGATCTGGCCGGGTCCGAGCCAGCGACCGGTCTATAATTTCCGGTCGGAGGGCCGAGGGTTCAATTCCAACCGTTGCCTGATCATCGCCTATGGCTTTTACAAGTTCGCCGAGCCCAGGATCCGAAGAAGAAGCGCAAGGACAAGTGGCTGTTTACAAAGAAGGATGAGCCGATCTTCTGCATTGCCGGCATTTGGCGCGGAACGCCGGAGGTGGGCCAGCCTTCACCATGCTCACGATGGAGCCGGGGCCGGACATCTTGCCATATCACGATCGGCAGATCGTGATCCTTGAGCGCAGCGCTTGGGTCGTCTGGCTTGGTCAGAATGTCTTCGCAAAGTCGCTGATCATGCCTCTTCCGGCAGGGACGCTGGTGGTGGAGCAGATCGGCTAAACGACGGCATGCATGATCTTAGGCGCCGGCACCTGGAAATTCTGACCCGGCTTATTCGGACCGACGGTTAGACGTTCGAACGGAATGTTGAGGGTATAGTCCTGCTGGCTGACCATGTGCGCACGGGTGTAAAGCTTGTTGTTCTTGTCGGTAACGGCAATGCCTTTCCAAGGCCGGGCTTGGCCTCGACGACAATGTCATTTCGCTGGGCATGGTCACCTACCAAATTGAACGGGCATCTCAAATGCCAAGAGCCATGCCGTCCTTGCGCGGGTCGGAACCGCCTTTCAGCACGCCTGTTTCCCAGTCGATCCAGATCGCCTGCGCGCCGCCCATGGCCGATTCCGGCGCCTTGATTTCGAAACCGCGCTTGGTGAACTCCGGGCCGATCGTGTTGCGCAGCCGGGCTTCCATTTCGACCTGATTGGTACCGGGCAGCGGGAAGAGACGCGGCAGGTCGATGGCGCTCTGCAGGTCCATGCCGTAATCGAAGACTTTTGAGAGGAAATGGGCGTGGCCCATGGCCTGATACTGGCCCCCCATGACACCGAAGGGCATGACGACACGGCCGTCCTTCGTCACTATGCCGGGAATGATCGTGTGCATCGGCCGCTTGCCCGGCGCGATCGCATTCGGATGGTCCGGATCGAGCGAGAAGCTGAAGCCCCGATTGTGGAACATCACCCCGCTCTTCGGATCCATATGACCGCTGCCGTAAACGAAGAAGATCGAGTTGATAAAGCTGATGGCATTGCGATCGCCATCAACGACCGACAGATAGATCGTGTCCTTGTGCGGCACTTCATCGAAGGGCGGCAGGTTGTCGATCGCTTTTTCCGGATCGATCATGGCGGCCAACTTCCCGGCAAGGTCGTTGGAGAGCAGATAATCGACCGGCACGTCGACCTTGGCCGGATCGGCGAGGAAACGGTTGCGCGCCGCATAGGCCAGGCGTGTCGCCTCGACCTCGACATGCAGGCGCTCGGGCGCCAGCGGATCGCCTTTGCCCGGAAAATGCGACAGGATGTTGAGGATCATCAGCGCGATGATGCCCTGGCCGTTGGGCGGGCATTCGTGGATTTCGTGGCCACGGAACGTCGTCTTGATCGGTGTCACGTATTCGCCTTTGGCATTGGCGAAATCTTCGAGGGTGTGCAGCGCCCCGATGCCGTTCAGGTAGCTCACCATGCCTTGCGCGATCGGGCCGCGATAGAAGGCATCCCTGCCCTCCCGGCCGATCGCTTCGAGCGTATCGGCAAGTTGCCTCTGATACTGGACCGAACCCGCCGGCGGCGCCTTGCCGTCGACGAGGAAGACACGGCTCGCAGCCGGATCGTCCTTCAATATCTCCGCCTGCGCGGCAAGGTCGTGTGCCGTGCGCGGAGACAAAACATAGCCGTCGCGCGCCAGCTTGACGGCCGGGGCAAGAATATCGGCCATTTTCATGCGGCCGTGATCGGCAACCAGCCGCGTCCAGGCATCCACCGCCCCCGGCACGGTGATCGTGTGCGGCGAGGTGCGGGTGAGGCTGGTGACGCCGAGCGAACGGAGATGTTCGACGGTTGCGGCAGCCGGTGCCCGGCCTGACCCATTATAGGCCAGCACCTTGTCCGTGCCACCAAGCGAGAGGAGAGCGAAACAATCGCCGCCAATGCCGGTCGAGCCGGCTTCGACGACGCATTGTACGGCGCAGGCGGCAACCGCCGCATCCACGGCATTGCCGCCATTACGCAGGATGTCAATGGCGGTGAGGGTCGCCAGCGGCTGGGAGGTGGCGGCCATCGCAGTGCGGCCGACAGCGAGCGAACGGCCGGGTAACTCGAAATCTCTCATATCACCTCATCACTGAAAAAACGGGGTCAAGGCCCTGTGGCGGCACGGCATTTTTCTCAACAGACCATGCCAGGCGCCCGGCATCAAGCCGCCAGTTCGTTATTTTGCAGTGCCTAATGTAAGGCAGGAAATCATTAACCTTTGCGGACCGTAAACCGGTTCAAAGGGATATTCCGGGCTTGCCCAGCGTTGACGGAGGCTGGCATGGAAAGGATGTCATGAACAGTATTCCAGCCCTCCTGCTGGCCGCCGCATGCCTGATCATCATAGGCTTTTATGCGGTCGCCTTCGTGACCGCCCTGATCGGGTGATCACCTATCAAACCTGACGCCCGCCTCCAACGTGCCATTCAATGGCGGGAGGCGGGCCTGAAATACCAGCTCGATATTGATCACTTCCGGGGAATGTCGGCATCGTCGCGATATCGGCCGCCGTTCGGGCTCAAGCCGCAATCTGCAAAATTCCCATCTTGCAGCCGGACGCTTCGAGCGCCGCGCCGGCGACTTCCACGAAGAGGGCGCGGAACCATGAGGCACGGCTG
This sequence comes from Neorhizobium sp. T6_25, assembly GCF_002968555.1. NCBI lineage: Bacteria > Pseudomonadati > Pseudomonadota > Alphaproteobacteria > Hyphomicrobiales > Rhizobiaceae > Neorhizobium > Neorhizobium sp. T6_25. Next base: position 44,298 of record NZ_PVBL01000013.1, on the reverse strand, counting down.
TCGGCGTGGTCGACGCGTCGGTAAAGCATGCTCACGGACTCGGCTGGCAGGTCGATCGCCAGATTGTTGAGCTGGGCCATGCAGCGGGCGATCGATTCCGGAATGGTGGCGATGGCCGGCATGGCCCGAAGCGCTGTCGGCAATGCCGAGAACCGCGGCACCGTCGCCACGACATTGCGGGTTTTACCATGACCGGCGAGTGCTACGTCGATGCTGGTCGAAGAATTGCCCTCGAAGGAGACGGCGACATGTGGCGCGTCGGCATAGGGGTCAAGGCCAAGCGGCGCCTTGAGCTTGATTTGCGCGGGGTCGTAGATGCAGACGAACGACTGGGTGAAGAGCGGCGCGCGGACATGCCAAGAGGGCGGCTCGCCATGCACCGCGACGCTGAAATCGAAGGCGCCGTCATCCAGCATACGCGAAACGTCACGCCGTTCCGAGGCGACGCCGATCAGCCGCGATCCGGGCGAGAGCTGCCGCAGACGGGCGGCGAGCGGGCCGAAGAAAGCCGATTCGAGATTGTCGCACATGCCGATGCGGAACTCACCTTCCCAGCCTTTGGGATCGAATGCAGCAGGCGGCCGGATCGCCCGTTCGATGTTCGAAAGCGCGTCCTCGATCACAGGCGCGATCGCCAACGCCCGGGGCGTCGGCTGCAGGCCACGTCCGACACGTACGAACAGATTGTCGTCCAGCGGCTTCGCGCAACCGCTTCAAGGCCGCCGACAGGCCCGGTTGTCCAAGTAACAGCCGCTCGGCGGCGCGACTGACGTTGCGTTCCTGCATCAGCACCGCAAATGCCAGAAGCAGGTTGAGGTCGATCTTTCGAAGGGTCGCATCATTCATCATTGCAGTCCGCCCGGCTTTGTCGGACAATCGGTCAAAACAAGGTAATTTGATATCAAACTATCTTGCTGCACTCCCCCATTCCGACTAGTTTCCATATGGGGAGGAATGCAAAAATGGCGGTGGAAACATCGACGCGACCGGATACGCAGGCGGCATCCGCGGAAAGCGAGATGCTTGTCCCGGCAATGTTCCAAAATCTGATCGGCTATCATCTGCGGGTGGCGCAGGAGACGTCCTTCCAGGCGTTTGCCAGGGCGGCTGGCAAGGCGGACTTGAAGCCCGGGTGGTATTCGCTGCTGACGGTACTTGCCGAACGGGAGAGCATGACGCCGTCAGAGCTTAGCCGCATCTGTGGCCGCGACCGCTCGACGCTCACGTCCAGCCTCAAGGCACTATCCCACCGCGGACTGATCGAACGGCGGCCGAACCCCGACGATCAACGCAGCTACAGCGTCCGGCTTACCGAAAATGGCCGCAGGATGCAAAAGCAGCTGCACGCGATTGCCGTCGTCTACGACCGTCGTCTTGACGAGATCGCCGGCAAGGACAAGGCGGTTCTGATCGCCGTACTCGGCCGGATCGCCGCGACATTCGGCATGGCCCAGGATTGTTGAAGATGCCGTATTTCGGTTGTGCCGCCTGCCACGATGGCTTCTGGCCGGCGGGTCGCTCCGCCGGCCTTTCTCCGTCAGGGCATCTGTCCTCAGAGGATATGCGTGCCGCCGAGGTTCTGAACCGCGCGACGGGTCATGACGGCGACGAGATGGGCGCGGTAGTCGGCCGGCGCGTGCATGTCGCCCATCATCCGCGACGGGTCCATGGTGAGGCCTTCCAGCGCTTCGGCCGAAAAGCTCTCGGCTAGCAACGCCTCGGCCTCGGTCCAGCGGAACACCCCCTCGTTGCCAGCGCCGGTGATCGCCACGCGGATATTGCCGTCGCGATGTTTACTGACGAAGGCAGCAGCCATCGAATAACGCGAGGCCGGGTTGCGGAATTTCGCATAACCGGCGATTTCCGGGATCCTGAACTCAACGCGGACGAGAATTTCACCTGGCTCCAATGCGGTCGTGTAGAGGCCTTGGAAATAATCGGCGGCGGGGATTTCACGGCGGTCGGTGTGGATGGTGGCATCAAGCGCCAGCACGGCGGCGGGATAATCGGCGGCCGGGTCGTTATTGGCGGTCGAGCCGCCGATCGTGCCCATATGGCGCACCTGGACGTCGCCGATCGAGCCGGCAAGGCCTGAAAGCGCCGGGATGGCGGCCTTGATTTCCTTGGAAGCGGCGACGACGGCATGTTTGGTCGCCGAGCCGATGATCACCCTGTCGGCGGTGACTTCAATGCCGGAGAGCTCCGGAATGTTGCGTACGTCGATCAGATGCGCGGGCGCGGCAAGCCGGCTCTTCAGCGTCGGGATCAGCGTGTGGCCGCCAGAGAGATAGGAGGGCTCGTCGGAATTGGCGTAGAGTTCGACGGCTTCGGCCAGCGTCTTCGGCTTGTGGTAGGTCGTTGCGTACATGGCGTGACCCTCCTTATTCGGCCGCGACGGCGTGCGCCGCGCGATGCTTTTCGGCAGCGTCCAGCACGGCCTTGACGATATTGTGGTAGCCGGTGCAACGGCAGATATTGCCTTCGAGCTCGTGGCGGACCGTATGCTCGTCGAGCATGCCGTCATGGCGGCGGATCATGTCCACCGAGGCCATGATCATGCCCGGCGTGCAATAACCGCACTGCAAGCCGTGATGTTCGCGGAAAGCCTGCTGCACGTCATGCAGCTTGCCGCCTTCGGCCAGCCCCTCGATCGTCGTCACCTGGGAACCGTCGGCGGCGACGGTAAGCACCGTACAGCTCTTCACGGCCTCGCCGTCGAAATGGATCGTACAGGCGCCGCACTGGGTGGTGTCGCAGCCGACATGGGTGCCGGTGAGGCCGAGATGTTCGCGGATGAACTGCACGAGCAGCGTCCGGTCTTCGACCTCGCGCGTCTGGAGCGTGCCGTTGACGGTGATGGTGATGCGGGACATGAGCCCCTCCTGTTAAAATCGGGCGGCGAGAGCCGCGATGGCAATGACAGCGACGATGCCGCCACTATATGGCATACGGCTGAGAGGCCGCACGACCGTTGCCGCAGACGCGACAGACGGTCCGGCAGCTTCGGGAGCCGCAGGGGAAATAGGTGCCGATGGTGCAGCTGACATGACTGGCGCGGCAACAGCCGCCGTCGCAATAGCCTCCGCTACTCCGGCATCGGCCGCATGATCAACCATCACGCCTCGCATCGCAAGCTTTTCGAAGAACTCGTCGGCGAGTTTTGCCATGGAATTCAGTCAGCCGGGCGGCCGTGGCCGAACACATGCGAGCAATCGACCATCGCCGCATTGCGCCCATCGGAAAGTGGCGCTAAGGCGTCGCGGTAGATTGTTCAGGGAAAAGTCCCATGCGCCGCATCATCATCGCCATCACCGGAGCATCCGGTGTCGTTTATGGCGTTCGCGCCCTGCAGCTTCTGAGGCAAGTCGAGGATATAGAGACCCATGCGGTGATCTCGCCCTCCGCTTTTCGCACCGCGATCGACGAAATCGATATGAGTGCCGACGAGATCAAGAGCCTCGCCGACGTGCTCTATAATCACAAGGATATCGGCGCGGCGCTCTCCTCCGGCTCGTTCCGCACCGCTGGCATGCTCGTCGCACCCTGTTCGGTGAAGACGCTGAGTGGCATCGCCAACTGCTACAATGACGAGCTGATCGTGCGCGCGGCCGACGTCTGTCTGAAGGAGCGCCGGCGTGTCGTGCTATTGTTTCGCGAGACGCCGCTGCATGCCGGCCATATCGCGCTGATGGACCAGGCGACCCGCAACGGCGCAATCGTCATGCCGCCGGTGCCTGCCTTTTATTCGAAGCCTAGCTCACTGGACGAGATGGTGACCCAGACGGTCGGCCGGGCGCTTGATCTCTTCGATATCCACCTGCCGATGGTCAAGCGCTGGAAGGACGGTCCCGGTTCACCCGGCCAGCACTGATATTGTGCTCCACATGTCACCCTAAAGGGCCGCAAGCGCGTTTCCGATCACGGCAAGCGCCGTGGCCGTCCGCTCGTCCGGCTCCGCTCCCCGAAAAAACCGCACGACATTTCTGAGATTGCCAGCTGCATCGCCAGTTGAACCATCGGCTGCCATCAGCGCCTGCCCTTCGGCCTCCAGCACCACCAGCTCGATCCTTTCCGAACTGAGCTCGACAGCCTTCACGCTGTTGCGCAGCGTTTCCGTTTCTTTGGTGGGGGCCGGATGCGGCCCGCTCTTCAATCGCCGGCGCACGGCGCGCAGCGGTTTGATCACCTCATTGCGCCAACCGTCGACGAGGCCGTCGATGCGGGCAATCTCTGTCGGCGAAAGCGCCACGGAATTTTTAGCCAGCCAGGCGGAGAACAACAGCACCGGCACATCGACGCCGCTTTGGTCCTGAAGCAGCAGGCAAGCTTCCCCGACACCGGGTGCACCATAAAGGCGCAATGCGAACTCCCAAAGTTCCTGCCCGGTATCCGCAGCCATGCAGCCCCTCCATCGCCTTCCGACGGCTTATCAGTTTGGCGGCAAAACAGGCAAGCTTCGATGGGGATTTTACCTGCCGCCGCAGTCGGCGTGAGGAACCTCACGCCGTTGAAGCGCCAGACGCCATTTCCGGGCATCTCCTCAGGCGGCGCGGCGGCGCCGCTGAGGCTGGGAGGAGCCGGAGCCGAGCTGGAACTGGCCGACCATCTGGCGCAGTTTCGAAGCCTCGTCGGCAAGGCCAGAGCTCGCCGCCGTCGTCTCCTCGACCATTGCGGCGTTCTGCTGGGTCACCTGGTCCATCTGGTTGACGGCCGAATTGATCTCCGAAAGGCCGGTCGACTGTTCGCGGGCCGAGCGGGCGATATCGTCCACATGGCTGTTGATCGTGACGATATAGCCCTCGATCGACTTCAGGGATTCGCCGGCGTCGCGGACATGTTTCACCCCGTGGCCGACTTCGACGGTCGAGTTCTGGATCAGCGCCTTGATTTCCTTCGCCGCATTCGCCGAACGTTGGGCGAGTTCGCGCACCTCCTGCGCAACGACCGCAAAACCCTTTCCTGCCTCGCCCGCCCGCGCCGCCTCCACGCCGGCATTCAGCGCCAGAAGGTTGGTCTGGAAAGCGATCTCGTCGATGACCCCAATGATGTTGGAGATCTGGTTGGAGCTTTCCTCGATACGGCGCATTGCCTCGACGGCGTTGGCGACAACTTCGCCGGAACGGGCGGCGGACGAATTGGCCTCCGCTGCGATCTTCCGGGTCTCATCGACCTTCTTGGATGCGGAGCTGACATTTGCAGTGATCTGATCGAGTGCGGCGGCTGTCTCTTCGAGCGAAGCTGCCTGCTGCTCCGAACGGCGCGACAGATCGGTTGCGGACTGGCTGATTTCCTGGGTTCCGCCGTCGATCGCCTCGGCGCTGCCAGCGATCTGCGTCAACGTGCTGGCGAGCTGGGCGATCGAGGTGTTGAAGTCGTGGCGCAGAGCTTCGAAGTCCACCGAGAAGGCCTCGTCAAGCTGGAAGTTGAGGTCGCCTGCGGCGAGCCGGCGCAGGCCGCCGCCAAGGCCGGATGTCGCGACACGGAGCCGTTGGGACGCGTCGGCTTCGGCTTGTTCCTGTGCAGCGATGCGTTCCCCTTCCGACCGGTTGCGGGTTTCGACCGCCTCGTCTTCCAGCCGCTTGTTGCCGATCGCCGCCTGGCGGAAAATCTCCACTGCCGCCGCCATTCCGCCGATCTCGTCCTGGCGGTCCATGCCGAAGATGGTCAGCGTCAGTTCGCCACCCGCGAGGCGTCGCATGCAATCCTGCAGGCGTTGCAGCGGGCCGACGACACCTGACAGCACGACCCGGATCGAGAAGCCGACCACGATCAGCGAAATCACGCCGATCACGGTCATCCAAACCGAGAGGGCGGCCTTGTCGTCCAACCCATCCTCGAAACTCTTGTGGGCGACATCGAGCTGCAGCTTGGTCAACGCGTTCAGGGGTTCGGCGAGCGGTTCGATCGCCGGGTAGAGCCGCTTGGTCACATAGATATCGAGGGCCGCCTGGTCACGCTTGCCCATGATCGCCAGAAGCTCGTCGACCGCCTTGGTGGTTTCCGTACGAGCACCGAAATAACGCTGGACGAGACTTTTCTCCTGGTCGGTCAAGTGGGTCGCCTGATAGGCCGCCCAGTCGCGGTCGGCGGTGACGAGCGCCGCGCGGACCGTCTGCTCGCCCAGTTCCCAGCTGAACGCACCGCTGCGCGTCTTGTGGGCGGTGTCGACGATGGTGACCGCATAGGCATCGGAGACCGTCTTTATATGCGCGACCGGCTCGAGCCGATCCTCGACGATCGAGCGGGTACGTGCCGACAGCGTATCCATGCCGATGAAGGCGACAGTCGTGGTTGCGGCAAGCGCAAGCGCGAGGCCGACGACGCTGGCGACAAGCTTCAATCTAATAGTCATCGAAGAGATCCGTTGCTGCATGGGAGGTATGGCCAAATCCTGTTGGCCCGCTATGGTTAAAGATTGCGGAAAATGCTGAGGATATGTTTAACGGCACTACCAGAGATGGCGCAGGTGTGTCTTTTCACTCGGGGCCGAGGCCGCGCTTGACGAGAGACAGGCGGCGACGGTTCGGGAGCTGGCATGACGGCGATGGATTGTGAACCTTGCGCATGTCGCGCTTTGGACTACTGAACTCGACAGGCTCGTCGCGTTCTTCGAGGACATGTTCGGCGCCACCGCCAGCCCGCTCTATGAGAGCCGTCGGCGTGCAGGCTTCTCCTCGAAATTTCTCACCCTTTCCGAAGGCGCGACGATCGGGCGATCGACGAGATGGCCGTCAGGGCGGCAGCCATGGGCATCCTTCTTTCCCCGGCGCGCATGACCGGCGACGGGTTTTACGAGGCGGTGATCTCGGATCCCGATGGCAATCCGGTCGAGATCACCGAGTAGTGGAGCGCAAGCCTGACCGGTTCAGCCTTGAAAAGTCCAGGGATTGAGGCAGGGCACGCCGAGCGGCTCGAAATCCGAGATGTTGCCGGTGACGACGGTCAGCCCGTGATGCAGCGCTGTCGCGGCGATCATTGCATCCGGTGACGGCCGCTTGTTGGGAGTGGGAAGGGCGCCGGTGCGAAGAGCAATCGCCGTGTCGAAGGGAAGAATGCGATCGCTGAAATTCACCAGCACATCCTCGGTCAGCCAGCGCTCCAGTTCGGTCGAGAAAACAGCGTTTCGGCTTTGCTCCAGTCGGACGCCGAAACGAATCTCCATGATGGTGATCACTGACAAAAACGCGTCGTCTATGCGGAACTTCCGCATGAAAGCCTGAAAGGCTGGCGCTCGCTTTTCGGGCCGCTTCGAGCACGAAATGACATTGGTATCCAACAGGAATGCCATTCAGAACTCAACCTCGCGCCCCCCGAAACTCAGGCGCGGAGGGTCGAAATCCTGATCGACCGTACCTTGGGTATCACGCAAAGCGTCGTAGAGGCTCTTCTGCTTCTTCCAGTTGGCCTCGAATTCCTCGTAGCTGACAAGCACATGCGTCGGTTTGCCGTGATCGGTGATGACCAACGGATTCTCGCTCGCCGCCTGCCGGGCCTTGCTCGGGTTCTGGTTGAAGGAGGCACTGGTCATGTATGAAAGGGTCATCTAGACCTCCGGAGCATGTCTAGTATCTTTCTTCAAAAATATACTAGAATTGCCCGTCATTCAATGCAGATGCCGTCAGCCCTCGCCCAGCGATCTCACATTGCCGGCAAGTTCCGCTGCGAGCCGCAGTGCCGCGCCGGCCGCGATCACCATGGACGGCAGGATCAGCCATTCGAGCGTCCAGGCCGCACCTGAGCGCTCCTGCTCATGCACCATCGATTGCTGCATGCCGGAAAGCTGTACCGCGTTGAAACGTGCGAGCGATACCAGCACCTCGGCAGCCACCGGGTTCTGTTTGTGGGCCATCGCGGAGGAGCCGCCGCCGCCGGCGAGTTCCATTTCACCGCCCATCAGCGCGAGCAGCGCCACGTCCTGGCCAAGCTTGCCGAGCGAACCGGAAATCATTGTGATGATGTTTGCGAACTCCGCCAGCCGGTCGCGCTGACTCTGCCATTGCGGCGCGTCGGTCAGAAACAACTCCCGGGCCAGCGCCTTGCGCACCGCGGCGGCCTTGTCGCCGAATTTTTCGAGGCTGCCGGCGGCCCCGCCGAACTGCACGGCAAAACCGGTCTCGGAAAACGAGTCCAGCCGCTGGCGATGCCGCGTCAACGGTTCCTTCCAGGCACGGATACGGTCCGAAACGGTGATCGGGATCGCCGCCTGCATGCGCGTATGGCCCATCAGCCCCCGGCTGCCGAATGCCTGGTCGATGTCATCGAAAGCCTTCTCAAGGGCGGCGATCCGTTCGATGAACAGAGAGCAGGCCTGTTTCAGGCGGATCATGAGCGCCGTGTCGATGACATCCTGGCTGGTCGCGCCGAAATGCACGTGCTTGGCAGCCTCAACCCTGCCCGCCTGCTGGTTGACGGCATCGCGGAGCTGCTTGACGAGTTCGGCGACGACGACGCCGTCGCGCGCGGTCCCGTTTCGCAAGTCAGCCATGTCAGGCTCAAATGTCTGCAAGGCTGCGGCAATGCGCTCCGCAGCCTCGGCGGGGATGACGCCGCAGGAGGCCTCGGCCTTGGCAAGGCCCGTTTCGAAGGCCAGCATGGCGTCGATCTCGGCTTCCACCGAAAACAGCTGTCCGGTCTCGTCATCACCGACGAGACCGGACAAAAATGGATGCTCGAAAGCCGAGACGCTCATATCTACTCCCGGGCGAACCCTGATTCTTCGATCTCAGATGTCGAAGAATATGGTTTCCTTTTCGCCCTGAAGATAGATGTTGAAGGTGACGGTATTACCGTCACGCTTGCCGATCAGGGTTGGAACGCGAACCCGGTGCTCGATGCGCGACAGGATCGGATCCGCCGCATTGGCCTCTTCCTCATCGGAGAAGTACATGCGGGTGTTGAGGCCGAGGTTGATGCCGCGGGCGACGACCCAGAAGGTAACGTGCGGGGCCATCGGGCGACCGTCGCGGAAGGGTACGCTGCCCGGCTTGATCGTTTCGAAGGCGAACTCGCCCGTCGCCATGTCGCCCGGCTGACGGGCCCAGCCGAAGAAGTTCGGATCGGCCTTGCCGCGAGTTTCCGACGGGCTGTTGTAATAGCCGTCCGCATCTGCCTGCCAAATCTCGATCATCGCATCCTTGAGCGGCGTGTTTGCGCCGTCATAGATGAAACCCCGGATGGTGATGCGTTCGCCGCGCGTCTGGTCGTTGACCATCGGGCCGGAGCCGAGATCGGTGTCGTAGACGCCGGTAAGGCCGGAGAAGTTCGGCGTGCAGCCGATATGGACATACGGACCCGCTGTCTGCGAAGCGGATTCCTTGAAATAGGTGAGCGGCTGGACCATCTCAGTTGCCCTCTTTACGGTTCTCGAAGAATGTCGAGCGACGGCCGCGCAGGACGATATCGAATTTGTAGGCCCGCATGTCGTGCGGAACGGTGTTCTGCATGTCGAGCGCAGCAATCAAGCCCTTGATCGCGTTCTCGTCCGGAATTGTCTTCACGATGGGACAAATCCAGATCATCGGATCGCCCTCGAAATACATCTGGGTGATCAGGCGCTGGGCAAAGCCATGGCCGAAGACCGAGAAGTGGACATGCGCCGGGCGCCAGTCGTTGACGCCGTTCGGCCATGGATAGGGACCGGGCTTGATGGTCTTGAAGGCGTAGCCGCCATCCTCGTCGGTGATCGTGCGGCCGAAGCCGCCGAAATTCGGGTCGAGCGGAGCGAGATAGGTTTCCTTCTTGTGGCGGTAACGGCCGCCGGCATTGGCCTGCCAGAATTCCACCAGAGCGCCCGGAACGCCGCGGCCACGCTCGTCGATGACGCGACCGTAGACGAGGATGCGTTCGCCAAGCGCCATCTCACCGGGCTTGGCGTAGTTGACGATCAGGTCGTTGTCGAACTCGCCGAGGATGTTGTGGCCGAAGACCGGGCCGGTGATCTCGCTCTTGGTGCCTTCCAGCGAAATCAGCGCGCGCTGCGGCGAGCGCAGCACCGAGGTCTTGTAGCCCGGTGTGAATGCCGGCGGATGCCATTCCCGGTCACGGGCGAAAAAGGGTGTCGTTTCTGGGGGTGTGTTCTTCATTTTTGCTCTCCCGCGGCCTTGTCCGCGTCCATTTCGGCATAAGTGGCTTTGGCGATCTTGAAGGCATGATTGGCGGCCGGAACGCCGGCATAGATTGCCACATGCATCAGGGCTTCGCAGATATCGTCCTTTGTCGCACCCGTATTGGCGGTTGCGCGGATATGCATGGCGACTTCGTCGTGATGGCCGAGTGCCGCGAGAAGCGCGATCGTCACCATCGAGCGCTCGCGCTTCGTCCAGTTCGGGCGCGACCAGACCGTGCCCCAGGCGCCTTCGGTGATCATTTCCTGGAACGGTCCGTCGAACGGCGTCTGGTTTGCCAGGGCGCGGTCCACGTGGGCATCGCCCAGCACCGCACGGCGGGTCTTCATGCCCTGAGCGTAACGTTCCGATGGCGCGGCAGGATCGGCCATGTCTAGTCCTCGAGTTGTTCGATGAAGCCGCGGATCAGCGCGGCATGGGCGGCGGGTGCCTCGACGCAGGGGATATGCGCCGCACCCTCGATGATTTCGTAACGCGCGCCGGGGATCAGGTCGGCAAACGACCTGACGAGTTCGGGCGGTGTCGAGCCATCCTCGCGGCCGACGATGCAGAGCACGGGCACCGCGATCCTTTTGGCGGCCTCGGTGAAATCCGCATCGCGGATCGCAGCGCAGGTGCCGCTGTAACCGGAGGTCGGCTGGCGCACCAGCATGTTGCAATAGGCCTGGTAGGCGGCATTGTCCGGCTTGCGGAACGGTGCGGTGAACCAGCGCTCCATGATCGCGTCGAGAATGCTGCCGATGCCATTCTGATCGACGGCGGCGATGCGGGCCGCCCAGGACTCAGTCGTGCCGATCTTGTGCGCGGTGTTGGAGAAGATCAATGCCTTGACGAGGTCCGGCCGGGTGGCATAGAGGCCTTGGGCGATCATTCCGCCGACCGAGAGGCCGCAGATGATGACCTGGCTGAGCTGCAGGTGGTCGAGCAGGCCGGCGAGATCGGCCGCATGGTCGGCGATCGAATAGGGCGGATTGCCAAGGCCGGAGAGCCCGTGGCCGCGCTTGTCATAGGTGAGGACCGTAAAATCCTCGGCAAGCTTGGGCAGTTCGTGATGCCAGATGCGGCTGTCGGTTCCAAGCGAATTGATGAACACGACGACCGGCTTTCCGTCGCCGGCGCGCTGGATGTCGTAATGGATCACAATGTCGTTGATGTGTACAAACTGCATCCGCGCCTCCTCCCGTTTTAATAGATCGCACTAGTTTCCGGTTAGGTAAAATGATATTTCAGCATGATCTCCTAACCACAGGGTTATTTGATCTTGATCAATTCCCGAGTCAAGTTTCGGCACTTGCATACATTCGTCGAGGTCGCGCGCCAGAAAAGCGTGGTCAAGGCGGCCGAAATCCTGCATGTCAGCCAGCCGGCCGTCACCAAGACCATCCGCGAACTCGAAGAGGCGCTGGGTGTCGCCATGTTCGAGCGCGACGGTCGCGGCATCCGCATCACCCGTTATGGCGAGGTGTTCCTGCGCCATGCGGGTGCGGCACTGACGGCACTGCGCCAAGGCGTCGATTCCGTCTCGCAGGAACTGTCCGATTCCGCGCCGCCGGTCCGGATCGGCGCACTTCCGACCGTTTCCACCCGCGTGATGCCGCGTGCCATGACGCTGTTCCTCGCCGAAAAGACCGGCAGCCGCGTCAAGATCGTGACGGGAGATAATGCCGTTTTGATGGAGCAGCTCCGGGTTGGCGAGCTCGACCTGGTGGTGGGCCGTCTGGCATTGCCCGAAAAGATGACCGGCCTGTCCTTCGAACATCTCTATTCGGAGCAGGTCGTCTTCGCCGTCCGCGCCGGCCATCCCCTGCTCGATGCCAAGCGATCGATATTCGAGGGTTTTGCCGACTATCCGGTGCTGATGCCGACGCGCGGCTCGATCATCCGGCCCTCGGTCGAACAGTTCCTGATCGCCAACGGCGTCGCCAGTCTGCCGACCCAGGTGGAAACCGTCTCGGATGCCTTCGGGCGTGCCTTCGTGCGGTCGAGCGACGCGATCTGGATCATCTCGACGGGTGTGGTCGCCGCAGATATCGAGGACGGAGTTCTGGCGACGCTGCCGATCGACACCACCGAGACCCGTGGCCCGGTCGGCCTCACCATCCGCGCCGACGTAAATCCCTCCACACCGCTGTCGATCCTGATGCAGACCATCCGCCAGGCCGCTGCGGAGATCATGCCGGCGCGGTGACGCCCGGCTCTATCTTCGTCACGTCGTCGCCGCAAAACAGGATGACGTAGTGGCCGCGCGCCTGCGCGGCTTTAGCCCAATTATCGAGATCGGAAAGAAAAGGCGCCTGTTTCCAGGCATCCGGATGATCCGGGTCGACCAGTACCGTCAGCTGCGGCCCCTGCTCATAGACGAGCATCTTCGATGTCAGCGGCTGCCACGCCTCTGGAACACCCGGATCCGTCATCCATAGACAGAGGAAATCGCGGCAGAGCTCAGGTCGATCGCTATAGATTGCGCAGCCCTGCCCTTCCGAACAGTGCCGGCACCAGGCGTCCGGCGGTTTGTCCAGCGCCGCGATTTCGGGAAGCCGGCAACAAAGCGTGCAGGTTCCACAGGATCGCGCCGTCTTTCCAACTGTCTCCAAGATCTCGCCGCCTCAACTGCAAAAAGCCCGGCCAAACGATCGGCCGGGCTAGCGATTATACGCTGCGGTTGTTTTGCGCAAATAGGACCTACGTTTTAAGTCGCTCGCAACTCCGGAAACCTGCGGCGCAATTCGTCCATCGAGGCTAGCACCGCGTCGTCGGCGCGCAGCGTCACCGAGATATTGTCAGCGACATTGAGCGTCTCCTCAAAATGCACCGGCGTTTCAGCACCGCCCTGGCGCACCAGCGTGGCCTCCTTGCGAAAGCCATGTTTCAGCAGCCAGTCGCGCGGGGCGCTGAGGCTCACCGCCACATGGAACGCGCCGTCGTCTTCCTTGCTGGCCTTCAGTTTGTAAGTCACGGGAGACCTGTCGCCGCCGATGTCGATCTGGCCTGGGTAACCCGCTTCTTTCAGATGTTCACCCATATTGTCGCTCCTTCATTTTGGTGAGCCCTTGGGACAACCGACACTCGCTCGCTTTGTTCCGTTTGAAAGGCCGGTCGGCGATCAAGCCCGGTTGACGGCTGTTGACTGCCGTGATCGAAAGAGCCCCGGTGGCGGAGATGCGGAGGAAAAGCGATGACGGACCGGGAACTGCTGGAGGCGCTGTTTCATGCGGCCGTGAAGGCTGCGGATCCGTTGACCGGCATCGTGAAGCACCTGCCCGCCCCGCCGGAAAACGGGCGAACCGTTGTCGTCGGAGCCGGCAAGGGTGCGGCCCAGATGGCCGCCGCGCTCGAAAGCGTGTGGACCGGCCCGCTGACCGGCGTGATCGTGACCCGCTACGGTTATGGCTGCGAAACGAAATGGATCAAGATTCTCGAGGCGTCGCATCCGGTCCCGGATGCAGCAGGCCTTGCAGGCGCAAAGCGGTTGGTCGAGACGATCCGTGGCCTCTCCGAACACGACCTCGTCATCGCGCTCGTCTGCGGCGGTGGCTCCGCCCTGCTGCCCGCGCCGCCGGAAGGCCTGACGCTGGAGGACGAGATTGCGTTGAACGAGATGCTGCTTGCCTCGGGCGCGCCGATCTCGGCCATGAATGTTGTTCGCAAACATCTGTCGACCATCAAGGGCGGCAGGCTTGCGGCAGCAACCAAGGCCCGCGTCGTCAGTCTGATCGTCTCGGATATTCCCGGCGACAACCCCGCCTTCGTCGCCTCCGGCCCAACGATTCCGGATGCCACTACGCGCCAGGATGCGCTCGCCATCGTCGAACAATATAAACTGAAGCTGCCTGCGGCGATGATCTCGCATCTGAACTCGCCAGCCGCCAACGCACCGAAACCGGACGATCCGTTCTTTGCCCGCCACGAGCATTTCGTCATCGCTTCTGCCGGCGTCTCGCTGGAGGCCGCCGCCGAGGTCGCCCGCGCCCATGGGGTGACGCCTTATATCCTCTCCGACTCAGTGGAAGGTGAAGCGCGCGACGTGGCGCTGGTGCATGCAGCCCTTGCGCGCGAGGTGTCGCTTCGCGGTCGGCCGTTCGCAAAGCCGGCGGTTCTGCTGTCCGGCGGGGAGACCACGGTGACGCTGCGGGCGAAAGGCGGCAAGGGCGGCCGCAACGGCGAATTCGCGCTGGCCTTGGCGCTGGCGATCGACGGCCACGATGTCACCGCACTGGCCGCCGATACGGATGGCATCGACGGATCGGAAACCAATGCCGGTGCTTTCGCGGACGGCACGACGGCGAGACGCCTGGGGGCCGCGGGTCTCGACGGGCGGAAACTGCTCGACGGCAATGACAGCTTTTCAGGATTTGCCGCAATTGGCGACATATTTGAGACAGGGCCCACCGGCACCAACGTCAATGATTTCCGGGCGATCCTATTGAGGTAACCGATTGAAGCCGCCTTGCAGCCCTCTCCCGCCAGATTGCGGCAATCACTGCAGCTGCGGTTTCCTCAAGAAATCATTCCGGTCCGCCGACTTCACTCGGAGCCAGGCCTCCCGTCCATCACGCAGGATCCGCATCGGGATTTCGGCGCCCGGAGGCCCGCTGTCCCAGATCTTGCGGTAGAAGTCCGCAAGCCCATCGACCTCGCCGTCACGGATTTCCGAAATCACGTCGCCGCGCTTCAGGCCCGCCTTTGCGGCCGGACCGTTTTCGGTGACGCTCATGACCACCACCTCGCCATTGCTTTCCGCCGACATGGCACCGAGCCAGGGGCGTGGCGGGCGGTTGAATTCGCCGCGATTGAGGAGATCGTCGAGGATAGGCTTCAGAAGGTTGACCGGCACGACCATGTTGATGTCGGCGATCTCGCCGCCGCGGCTCATCTGCAGGCGCAGCGATCCGACGCCAAGCAGCTTGCCTTCCGTATCGATCAGCGCCGCCCCGCCCCAGGAGGGGTGGGCGGGTGCAATGAAGATCGCCTCGTCCAGCAGATATTCCCAGTACCCCGCAAATTCCTGCTTGGCGACGATATTGCCGCGCACATACTCTCCTTCGCCATCGGCGAAGATGACTGGATCGCCGAGCGTCGCGGTTGCGGAATCGCCGATCTGAAGCGCCGGCAGATCCAACGGCGCCATGGCCTGCACGAGGCCGAAGCCGCTTTCCTGATCATAGGCCAGTGCATGAGCCGGAACGACGCGACCGTCCTGGCGTGTCAGCCAGACGTCGTCTGCTTCGGTGATCAGGTACCCGATCGTCAGCACCAATCCGTTTTCGCGGATCACCACGCCGCTACCTTCCCGGCGGGTGCCGAGAGTATTGGCCGTAAAGGCGTTGTCCGGAATGGAAGCACGCACGGCCACGACCGACCGTAAACTTTTCTCGAGATCCATGATGCAAATCCTGATGAGGCAATACGCGGTCCGGAACCCCGCAAGGGTCTGCAAAGGCCAACCATACCGTCCCTTTAAGGTATGAACGTGGACGGCGTGGAGCAAGAGGCCGGAGAGAACTCATGCTTGTAAAAGTGTCTACCTCATGGGATCCCCTCCCCGTTTCCGGGAAGGGGAAGCGTGGAATGCTCAGCCAGCCGGCGTCAGGGTGACCGACGTGCCGGTTGCGGCGACGTTAAGGCCGAGCTGGCCGGTAACGCTCACGGTCTGCAGGTGGATCGAGCCGGCGGTCCCGCCGACGAGGATATTGGCGCCGATACCGGCACCGACGGTAGCCTCAGCGGTCGCGCCCTGATAAAGACCGCCGAGCGAACCGTGGTGATAACCCGCGGTCGGCGCGAAGACGGCCCAGATCAGCCGCGAGCGGGTCGTGAAGCCGAGATCGACACCCATCTTGCGCACCACGCCGGTATAACGGTCGAGCGGCTCGCTGCCGATCGCCGTTGTAAAGACGCAATCGGCTTCCTTGGCGGAACCAAGCACGTAACCGACGCCGCCGCCGATCGAGCAATCGAGATAACCGATGCGAACGCCGCCGCGCTGGTCCTGTTCTTCATAAACCGGAACACGATCCCGGCGGGCAATCACATCGGCGGAAAACGCGGCTCCGGCGCTGGTTACGACCGGCAAAGCGGCGAGCGCCACGGCAACAATCTTCTTCATCCCTGTACTCCTTTAATTATTCAGCCGCCCTTGTTGAGACTCATCCGAGCGGGTTTGGCAGCGTTGGGAAACGCATGTGGCGGAAGAATGATCCCACGTGTGCTGCACACGAATTATCACCGAATTGTTCCAAGCGTGAGTTGGCTCCATTCCACCGCCCCTGCATCAGCGTTCCGGGGAATTGGCCGAGAAGAGAAACAGGGCAGCGGCGACCTTCCGGAACCGCGGCCATCCAGGCACGTTCCTGTCGATCTTTCGAGGAGATCGGGATGGACAAGGACAGAAAACTGGAATGGCTGGCGAGGTCCGGGTATGCGGCCAGGGGGATCGTATATCTCCTGATCGCCGGCATGGCGTCGCTCTCGACCCTCGGCGGCGGAGAGCCCGATTCCAATTCCGCGCTGCAGATCGTATTGGAACAGCCTTTCGGCCAAATCTGGCTCGGCGTGATCGGCATAGGCCTGATCGGCTTCATTCTGTGGCGAGTGGCGCAAGCGATCCTCAACACCGACCGACATAAGCACAACACGAAAGGGTATCTGGTCAGGGCGGGTCTTCTCGTCAGCGCCGCCACCTATACCGGTCTCGCCTTCTACGCGATGGGGCAGGCCCTGCATCTCGGCTTCGGCGCAGGATCGTCCGGAGCCCGCGAAAGCTGGACCGCCTGGCTGATGCAGCAACCGTTCGGTCGCTATCTTGTCGCAGGCGTCGGCCTTGCGATCATCGGTGCCGGCTGCGCCCAGGCGGCCAAGGGCATCAAACGCGGATATCTTCGCTTTTTCGAAAGCGGTTTCGAGCAGCGAACCGTCCTCAATGGCATCTGCGCCTACGGCCTTCTGGCGCGCGGCGTGATATTCCTCATTATCGGCGGGTTCTTCATCTATGCCGCCTTCGCTGTCGATCCGAACCAGGCCGGCGGCCTGGCGGATGCGCTCGCGTGGGTGCGCCAGCTCCCATTCGGGGCTATCCTCTATGGATTGGCGGCCATCGGACTTTTCGCCTTCGGCCTGTATGGATTGATCGAGGCCCGGTACAGGATCGTCCAGCCGCCTTCGATGGACCGGCCGCTCCGCGCGATGCGGTCGGTCGTGAACTGAAATTGAGCAAGGAGTTTGGATGGCATTCCATCAGCGCGTGACACGCAGAGTGGTCGAAAGGGTCATGACGTTCGAGCCGATCGGCTTGATGATGATCGCCTTTCTGGCAGGCGGGCTTTTCGTCTTCTTCCGCTTGACCGACGAGGTTCTGGAGGGCGAAACCCGTGCCTTCGACGAAAAGATCCTTCTCGCCCTGCGCAATGCCACCGATCTTGCGACGCCGCTCGGTCCCTATTGGCTCAATCACGCCATGGGAGACATCACGGCGCTCGGCGGGGTCACCGTGCTGACCCTGATGACCGTGATGGGCACGGCCTTCCTGCTGCTGTCGCGGCAAAAGGCGATCGCGCTCTTCATGTTCCTGTCGATCGCCGGCGGCTGGCTTTTGAGTTCGCTGCTGAAGCTCGGCGTTGCACGGCCGAGGCCGGATATCGTGCCGCATCTGGTCGAAGTCAGCGATCTCAGTTTTCCGAGCGGTCATGCAATGCTGTCGGCGGTCACCTACCTGACGCTCGGGGCACTGCTGTCGCGCGCTCAGCCCTATCGCTCGACGCGAATTTTCCTGATCAGTGCGGCGATCTTCCTGACATTCATCATCGGTTTCAGCCGGGTCTATCTCGGCGTCCACTACCCGACCGACGTCCTCGGTGGCTGGTGCGCCGGCGCGACCTGGGCACTGACGTGCTGGATGATCGCGAGACGCTATATTTCGGCGGTGCCGGAGTAATCCGGCGGGTTGGACACCTTTGGGAGGAGCTTCTGGCATGAGCACATCCATACTTTTCTGGTGTCGGACCGATGTTGAGGGATTTGAAAGGCTGGAGCTTTCGGTCGAACCGGACGTCGTCACCGCGACATCGACGGTCCTCTGCCTCGAAGCCGGCGGCTTTCGCCTCGATCATCGCTGGCGGCTGGATCCGGGCTGGCGTGCTCAATCGGTCACGGTCGAACGCTGGAATGCGCAAGGCTACGGCCTGCTGCACCTGGAACGCGTCGGCAAAGGCTGGCGGGTGAACGACATCGCCCGGCCGGATCTCGATGGCGCGGAGGAGCCGGACCTGTCGGTCACTCCATTCTGCAACACGTTTCCGATCCGCAGGACCGCTGATGAGAAGGGAGCCAGCCTGACTTTGGACACGGCATTCATCGATGGCCCGGCGCTCGCGGTGGCGCGGTCGAGCCAGCGCTACGACCGCCAGGGTCCGGATCGGGTGCGCTACGTCGATCTCGGCCTTTCGGCGGGTTTCGAAGCGGACCTTGTCGTCGACGGCGCCGGGCTGGTTTTATCCTACGAACACCTGTTCAAACGGGTGACGCCGGGGTGGTTTCCATGATCCGTCACGGATCGATATACCCGACCGCCCGGACCCGCACCTCGCGGGTGCCCGGATCCTGAGAAAACAGGATGGCGCCGGAGGATTTGGATTGGGCCGCTACGTAGTCGAAGGTGACGTCTGCGTCCTCGACGAGGTTGCCGCCATCCACAATCTCCCCCCGCACGGTCACGGCAGCAGCCGTCGCCGTCGCCTTGTTGGCGATATCGAAGGCGACACGGTAGCCGCCTTCGGTCTGGCGCCTCTCGGTGATGGCGATTGAGAATTCTGGTTGCATGTCGTCGTGCGTCCATGCCTGGTAGGCGACGCAGGCGATGGTGGCGACGACGACGAGCGCCGAAACCATGCCGGTCGCCCATTCGATCCAGTGCGGCTCCTTGACTTCGGTATGGCGTTTGTTGGCTGTGGTCGTCATCGAGGTTCACGCGTTACAGGATGAGGCGGGCGGCGGCAGCCCCGATTGCGCCGGGAAAGCTTAGGACGATCGCCGACATCAGCATCTGCGTCGGCGCCGTATCGTCGAGCCGGCCGAAAGTCCACAGCACGTAGAAGCTGATCAGCATGGCGACCAAATAGCCTGGCAAAGTGAAGCGGAAGAAGGCGTGCCACCATGGCGTTTCCTTCGAAATTTCATGGGTGCCCTTGAAGGCGACCGCATAAACGAACCCGTGCATGATGGCGATCGATAGGCCGATGGTGACAAGCGCGTGCCAGGGCGTCATCTTGTAGGCGATCAAGATGATTTCTTCCGTCGGCGCAACGTTGAGGTTGAGAAAGAGGGCGCCGACCGCCATCAGGAACAGTTCGCGGCTATAGCTGGTGGAAATTTCGTCGGGCACCGCGCCGCCGCCTTGCCCCTCATCCTCTTCCCCGTCGTCCTCGTGTTCATCATTCCCGGACTGTCCGCCGAGCTGGGAGCGGCCAAGCAGAGCGCCTATGCTGGCCGGGACGGACTGTATGGCGATCTTGCCGAGCATTTCGGCGAGCGGCATATGGGGCTTGATATCGCCGAGCATGATGAGGATGGCCGCGCTTATGACGATGCCGAGGCCATAGGCGATGGTCGCGTCGCGGCAGGCTTCCGCCAGGGTGGAGGTGCGCTCGAACCCGATCCGGTGGGCGAGCAATATGAGAAGCGGAATATTGACGATCAGCAGCAGCAACAGGCGCCAGCGTTCGATGTAAAAGCCGAGCTGCCAGAGCTCCATTGTCATCAGCATTGGGATACCGAACAGCATGGCGCCGGCCGCGCCACGTCCGAGACCGATCAGAAAACTTCGGCTTGCGCCTGCGTCATTGCCCCGTTCCGCCCTGGCCCCGTTCAATGCCGGCTCCCTCCCCTCCTATGATAAGCGGAAGGAAACTCCGACATCGGATAAAATGTTCCACCCGGACGAGAACCCGGGCAAGGCAATCACCGATCGAACAGATCCTGCCATTGCTTCTCGCCGACCAGGCAGTCGCTGGAGGGCTGGTTGCCGGCAACCTTCTGCACGGTTGCCGGCGGCGTGAGCCCGCTGATCTCAAGGACCAGCTTGCGGCGCACGGCGACGGCGAAATCCTCGATCTTGTGAACCGGCAGCACGAAGGAGCCAGGTCCGCCGATGACGCAGTCGCCGTAATATTTGTCGAGCCCGCCCGGTGCCCCGGAGGGCCTCAGCATGATCGCCAGCCCGTTGATGATGATGCCGGCTTCCAGGGCCTTCCCACGGACGGGCACGACCGGATTGCCGGAATTGTTCGGCCCGTCGCCGGAAATGTCGATCACCTGACGCGCGCCACGATAGGAATTGGCAACGATCATCGTTGCGCCCTGGGTGATCGCCGCGGAAATCGAGGTGCGGCGCTGGGTATTGATGGGCCGGGCCTCGAGCTTGGCGGCAAAATTAAACGCGTCCTGCTCGTTTTCGATGATTGTCCAATCGATGATCGAATCCGGCACCACGTCGCCGGCCCATTCGAAATAGCTGATGGCAATGCGGCCGGTCAGCCCCGTCTTCACCGCGTCGATGAATTCCTTGTGCTTGAGCGCCTCGAGATATCCCTCGCGCTGGACGCGGACTTCCTCGTAGTCCATGGAGCGGGACGTATCGACCGCGAGAACCAGTTCCACATCGACTTCACCTCCCTTTTGCTGCGCGACCATCGGGGCGGTGGCAGCGGCGGAAAGGCTTATGAGCATCGCAAGTGTTGTAAGCATGGCCAATCCAATCACTGCGTTATCGATTTCTTAAAACTGTAACACAGAGGCGACCGAGGGCGACTCTCCTCCGCGAGCCTGCCTTCAACTTTCGGTGATAGGACTTTATTCCGCCCCCCCCCCCGCGCGTAATCTGCCATGGAGATTGCTGCTGCTTCGGCCTTGGCTTGGAGTTGCATCCATCAACTGGTATCTGGACGAGGGCGGCGGCCTGGCGAGGTTACAGACAAATGTTATTGCGGCGCGGTCGCCTACGAGGTGGAGGACGCCTTTGCATACATGTCGATTGCCACGCTGATTTGCCCTTTTGGCTACTACCTTGCCCTTGGGGCAGGCTGCTGTCCTATTCGTCGCGTCCAAGGCGCCCTGGTACGACATCACCGACGATCTGCCGCAATATCGCGGCCATAAGGAATTGCTATTCCCGACCGGCCAGCGCCTTCAGCTTTTCACCGGTGGAAGACCCGAGCCTCCTTCCGGTCGAACTGGACCGCTGGAACGGAGCCACTATTCCGGTGGCGCAAACTCCGTGTCAACTTGGGGACAAGGCTATTTCCGATGGCCGCTGTTGACTTCGCAGCACGCATATCGCCAGAGTGGCGCAAAGAAGGAAACGCCATGTCCAGGTCAGAAAAATTCATCGTGCTGCCGTTCAAGAAAGTCCGGGGCAACGTGACGCCTGGCGAGATGCGTGTGGCCTCGAACGCAGCTTCGGCCGAGAAAATCGCCCGCGCCATGGCCGATCGGTTCGTCGGGGTCGCGGCCTATTCGGTTCAGGTCGACATGGAAAGCGGCGACATGTCGGATCCGCGCATCCTCTGGCAGACAGGCGAAATCGCCGATATCGCCGCCTAGCCCCGGAGCCGGCTGCTTCTTTCACAGGCGACGCGGGTTCGATCCGGCTATTTCTTGAGGATCACCCACAGCGCATGCACGATGCCGGGAAGCCAGCCGCAGAGAGTGAGCAGGATGTTCAACCAGAAATGCAGGCCGAGCCCCACCTGAAGGAACACCCCGAGCGGCGGCAGGATGAAGGCGAGCAGAATGCGGATGATATCCAACGGGCGTTCTCCGGGTTGATAGATTCGGCCGGTAACGCGCTGGATGGGATATGGTTTCAGAAGACGCTCATCTCAGCAGTGTCTTTGCGATGATCTCCAGCTGAATCTCGTTGCTGCCGCCGAAAATGCTCTGGGAGCGGGAATTGAAATAGACGGCGGAGGCGACCTTGCGCTCTTCGTCGATCTCGCTTTCCTCCGGCAGTTCGTGTAGCGGCCGGTGTTCTTCAAAGCGCAGCGCATTTGGGCCGAGGATCGAGGCCGCGAGTTCGGCGATCGACTGGCGGATGCGGCTGCGCTCGACTTTCATGGTCGAGGACGGCACCGACCCCGGATTGCCGCCCGCCTGGACCTTGGACATGGCCGAAAGCTCCAGCATGTCGTTGGCGTCGACATCCGTGGCGATCTCGGCGAAGCGTGCCATGAACAGCGGATCGTCGATCATCTTTCGCCCGTCGGGCAGTGGTTCCGAGGCAAGCCGGTGCAGTCGGGTCAGCATGGCGCGCAGCACGCCGCCAGCAAAGGCGCCGCCCCGCTCGAATTCGAGCAGGTACTTTGCGATGTCCCAGCCTTCGCCCTCGTCACCGATACGGTCGGAGACGGCCACGCGCACGTCGTCGAAGAAGACCTGGTTGAACTCATGCGTGCCGCAAATCGAGCGGATCGGCTGGATGGTGACCCCGGGCGATTTCAGGTCGATCAGGATGAAGGTGATGCCTTCCTGCTTTTTGCCCGTGTCGGCGGTGCGTACCAGCGCGAACATCCGCGTGGCGTGATGCGCCAGCGTCGACCAGATCTTTGAGCCGTTGACGATGTATTGGTCGCCGTCGAGCACCGCCCTGGTCTTCAGCGAGGCGAGGTCGGAGCCGGAGCCCGGTTCGGAATAGCCCTGCGCCCAGAGATCCTCGCCACTCAGGATGCGCGGCAGGTAGAAGCTCTTCTGCGCATCGTTGCCGTAGCGCATGATCACCGGGGCAATCATCTTGATCGAGGCGCCGCGGAAATGCGGCTCGCCGGCGCGTTCGCATTCCTGGTCGAAAATGTAGCGCTCGGCGAGCGTCCAGCCCGTGCCGCCATATTGTTTCGGCCAGGATGGGGCGGCCCAGCCCTTGTCGTTGAGCTTCGCCTGCCATTTGAGGCCGATAGCGGGGTCGGCGAGGAAGCTGGGGTTCAGCCGCTCGGCGCGCTTCAAATCGTTATCCAGATGGGCGTCGAGGAATGTCCGAACCTCGTCGCGGAACCGAACCTCTTCTTCCGTCATCAACAGATCCATGGAAACCTCCTCAGACGGGTTCGCGCAGCAGGCTGCCGGAGAGCATGGCGGGATCGCGGATGATCTCGCCATAGCGCTTCAGGTGGTCCGCGGTGGTGCCAAACGTGTTTTCGATCGCGTAAAGCCGGCGGAACCAGGCGCCGATCGGCATCTCTTCCGAAAAGCCCATGGCTCCATGCAGCTGGATCGCCTCCTGTGCGACAGAGCGGGAGACCTTGCCGATCTTGGCACGTGCGCCGGAAACGCCGCGAATGCGTATCGCGCGCGGCGCGTCGACGGAAAGCGTGGCGAGCAATGCGGAACCGCGGGCTTCCTGGCATTTCACCGCCATCTCGGCCATGCGGTGCTGAAGTGCCTGAAAGGCGGCGAGCGGCTTGCCGAACTGCACGCGCTCCTTGGTATAGGCAACGGTCGCGTCCATCAGCGCATCCATGATGCCGACCGCTTCCGTGGCGAGCGCCGCATTGGCGCGGTCGTAAGCCGCTTCAAGTTCGGCGAGCGTATCGGCCTTAGCGTCGAGCAGCGCCGAAGCGGGTACGGAGACGTTGTCGAGAATGAGATCGCGGGCGCGGCTGCCATCGACGAGTTTCACCTGTGTTGAAGTCAAGCCGGCGGCATCCGCAGGTACGACGAACAATTTTACCGTCCCGTCGAGCTTGGCCGAGACCAGAAAGATTTCCGCAAAGGAGCCACCGAGAACCAGTGGCTTCTCGCCGATGATGGCGTAGCGATCCCCGCTCTTCGTGGCGGTTGTGGCGATGTTGCCGAGGTCGAAACCGGTCTGGCGCTCCGCATGCGCCAGCGCCGGGCGCAAGGTGCCGGCGATCAGGCCGCCGAGGATCTCGGCTCTTTGATCTTCGGAGCCAAGCTTTTCGACCAGCCCGCCGGCGAGAATGACGGATGCAAGAAAGGGCTCGACCACCAGCGCGCGGCCGAGCGCTTCCATGATCATCGAGATTTCCATCGCCCCGCCGCGGAGCCCGCCATTCTCTTCGGCGAATGGTAGCGCCAACCAGCCGAGATCTGCCATCTGGGACCAGATGCCAGCATCGAAGCCGGTTTCCGATGCGACGATCTTGTTGCGCTTTTCGAAGTCGTAGCGATCCTTCAGGAACCGCTCGGCGCTTTCCTTCAACAGAAGCTGCTCGCCCGAATAGTTCAGGTCCATAATTTGGTCTCGCGTTTTAGTCTTGGAGGCAGCGGGTGCCGCCCCTCACCCGGCCTCCGCTTCGCTCCGCCACCTTCTCCCCAAGGGAGAAGAGATGTGCCGAAGGATCGGATGAGGGACTTCACTGCGATTGCCCCCTCAGCGAAGAGCGTAACTCAATCCTCGCGCTTGTAAGCCCCATGCCCCGGACGATAGGTCTTAGTGTCAAGAAACTGCGACAGTCCCTTTTCGCGGCCCTTTTCAGGATCAACGAACGTCGTCTGGTCGGCCTTGGCGGTCAGGTATTCGGCCGACTCCTCCCAGGTCATCTCGCGCACATACTTGTAGGCCATGCGGGCCTGGCGGAGCACGGTCGGGTTCTTTTCGAGGAGCACGCGGGCGATTTCGACGGTGCGCTCCCGCAGCTTGTCGGCCGGCACCGCCTCGTTCACCAGGCCGAGCTGTTCGGCCATCTTGCCGCCGAACTTTTCGCCGGTCATGACGTAATACATCGCCTTGCGGTCGTTCATCAGCGTCGAGATCGCCTTGGAGACGACGCCGCCGGGAATGACGCCCCAGTTGATTTCCGAAAGGCCGAAAACGGCGTCTTCGGAAGCGATCGCGAGATCGCAGCAGATCAGCGGCGTGAAGGCCCCGCCAAAACACCAGCCGTTGACCATGGCGATGGTCGGCTTGGCGTAGTGCATCAGCAGGCGCCACTGCCAGGCGCGGGTGGAGCGGTAGGCGCGCATGCGCTTGACGTCCGAGACACCGTCGGTGGCGCGGAAGAAGTCCTTGAGGTCCATGCCGGCGGAAAAGGCGTCGCCCTCGCCGGTGAGGATGATCACGCCGGCGCGGTCGTCGATTTCAAGCGCATCGAGCACCCGGATCATGTCTTCGGCAAGGCCGACGCTCATGGCGTTGCGCTTGTCCGGGCGGTTCAGTTTTACCCAGGCAATGCCGTCCTCGAATTCAACCTTGACGTTCTCTCCGCCCAGATCGCTTGCTTCAATGGTCATCATGTTCTCCTAAAAGGTCCGGGACCTTATGACAGGCTGGTCATTTTGGTGACGAGATAGGCGTCCATGCCCTCGGAGCCGCCTTCAGAGCCGTAACCGCTCTGCTTGACGCCGCCGAACGGCGTTTCGGCCATCGAGATGAAGTTGTTGTTGATGCCGACCATGCCGGCCTCGAGCGCGTCGCTGACCATCGCTGCGGTCTGGCTGGACCGGGTGAAGGCATAGGAGGCGAGCCCGTAAGGCAGCCGGTTGGCCTGTTCGATCACCTCGTCGAAGGAGGTGAAGCGGGCAGTGACGGCGACCGGACCGAAAGGCTCGTCATTCATGATGATCGCGTCCTGCGGCACGTCGGACAGCACCGTCGGCTGAAAGAAATAGCCGCGATTGCTGCCGCGCTCGCCGCCGGCCTTCACCTTGGCGCCGCGCTGCACGGCATCGGCGACCATGCGCTCCATCGCCGGCACACGGCGGCTGTTGGCAAGCGGTCCCATCTGGCTCGACGGGTCCATGCCGTCGCCGACCTTCAAAGCCGAAGCCGCCTTGGCAAAGCCGTCGACGAACTTGTCGTGGACGCTGTCATGTACGTAGAACCGGGTCGGTGAGATGCAGACCTGACCGGCATTGCGGTATTTCGCGTGCACCATGACGCGGATGGCGTGGTCGAGGTCGGCGTCCTCGAAGATCAGCACGGGGGCATGGCCTCCGAGCTCCATCGTGGCGCGCTTGACGCCGGCTTTCGCGGCGAGGACGGCGAGATGCTGGCCGACGGCAGTCGAGCCGGTGAAGGTGATCTTGCGGATGCCGTCTGCGGCAATCAGGTGTTCGGAGACCTCCGCCGGCTTGCCGTGCACGACGTTTAGCACGCCGTTCGGCAAGCCCGCATCCTGCAATGCGCGGGCAATTTCGAGCACGGTCGAGGGCGTTTCTTCCGAGGGTTTGATGACCATGGTGCAGCCGGTCGCAAGCGCTGCCGAGATCTTTCTCGCGGGGATGACGCCCGGAAAATTCCAGGGCGTGAAGCCGGCGACGGGGCCGACCGGCTCCCTAGTGACCATCCAGCGGGCGCCGGGCACACGCGAAGGCACGATGCGGCCATAGATGCGGCGGCCCTCGTCGGCGGTCCAGTCGAGAATGTCAGCCGAGATATGGACTTCCGGTATCGCCTCGGCGAGCGGCTTGCCCTGGTCGAGCACCATGCGCCGGCCGATTTCGTTTGCCCGTTCGCGCAGGATATCGGCTGCCTTGCGGATGATCTTGGCGCGGTCGAAGGCGGTCGTAGCCTTCCAGGCCTTGAATTCACGGGTGGCGGCTGCCACGGCTCGCTCAAGATCCGCCGTGGTTGCATGCGGCAGGGCGGCGATCGGCTCGCCGGTTGCCGGATTGATGACGTCTTCCGTCACCCGGCCTTCCGCGCTGAGCCACTCGCCATCCACAAAGAGCTTCAATTCACCATAGGATTGGGTCTGCATCACGGCTTCCTCCCTCGTGACTGCCAAAATAAAATAGCGGGCGTAGCACCCCCCTCACCCGGCCTCCGCTTCGCTCGGCCACCCTCTCCCGCTTGGGAGAGGAGGAACGGAGACCCCGCGGCATATCTCTTCTCCCTTGGGAGAAGAGGCCGGTAGGCGGACGAGGGGGAAACTCCCCCTATCCTCACTGCACCACGAATAGCGCGTCGAGAGCCAAAGCCCCGTCCCCCTCGCCATAGACAACGAGGGGATTGATATCGACCTCGACGATCTGCGGCTCCGAGCGCATCAGCGCGCCGAGCTTGACGACCACGTCGGCAATTGCCTCGACATCGCGGGCCGGCTGGCCGCGAAACGGTCCCAGCAGCTTCGATGCCTTCAGCTTGTGGATTTCGGCGATCGCCCGCTCGCGGCTGATATCGGCCGGCAGCAGGCGGGCATCGGCGAGAGCCTCGATCCAGACGCCGCCGAGGCCGACCAGCACGACCGGACCCCATTGCGGATCGCGCTTGGCACCGACCACCATTTCAAGGCCCTGGCGCGCCATGCCCTCGATCAGCACGCCGTCGAGCTTCAGGCCCGGCTTGTGCTTGGCGATGCTGGCATACATCTTGTCATGCGCCGCCCGTAGCGCCGGCTCGTCGGCGATATTGACGATGACGCCGCCGACATCGCTCTTGTGGGCGAGTTCGGCTGCCTGCGCCTTCATGACCACCGGATAGCCGACATCGGCTGCGATCGTCGCGGCTTCGTCGATGGACCTGGCCAAAGCGCCCTTCGGGATGTGGATGCCGAGATCGGTAAGAATACGCTTGCCTTCATACTCGACCACGAGGCCGGAGGGCGGCAGTTTGGCGATCCGTCCGCCTTCCGGCGCCCGGTCCTTGGTGGCGGCGAGCGCAGCCGCATAATTCATCACCACTGCCATGGCGCGCATGGCGCGTTCCGGCGAGCGGAAGAACGGAATGCCGCTGTCGCGCACCGCCTTCATAAAGGTCGGATCGAGCGGATAGTCGTCGCCGACAATGTTGAGGATGACGGGCTTTGTCGCGGTCGCGGCGACCGGAATGATGGCGTCCGACTTCTTGATCTGCATCGGCGGCGAGCCGCCCGCGTGCGACAGGAACACGATGCCCACATTCGGATCCTTCAGCATGGATGCCGTGGACGTTCCGAAAATTCCGGGATTGGAGAAGCCGGTCGTGCCGATGTCGAACGGGTTGTCGACATGGACGTAAGGCGGCACTTGTGTTGCAAGCTCGGCATGCACCTCGTCCGACAGCGTCGCGATCGGCAGGCCGACGCGTTCGCAGAAATCGAAGCAGAGGCCGCGGATGGCGCCGGAATTGGTAACGATGCCCGCCTCGCCCGGCGGCGGCGACGGATAACGCGCCAGGATCGCCGTGACGTCGAACAGTTCGTCGGTCGTCTCGACCAGCGCGACAGCCTCGTTGCGCACGGCCGTCTGCATCAGCGCATGGTCGCCGGCAAGCGCGCCGGTATGCGATTGCGCCGCCTGCTTGCCGCGCTCGCTGGAGCCCGGATGCAGCATCACGATCGGCTTGCCGAGCTCGCGGGCGCGCCGCGCCACAGTGAGGAACTTTTGGGGGTTCTTGACCTGTTCGACATAGACCGCGACGGCGGCGTTGTCCTTGTCCTCGATCAGCCAGCCGACCAGGTCCTCGGCGGCGATCACTGCCTCGTTGCCGGTGGCGATCACATAGGAAACCGCGATTTCGCGCGAATGCATGGCGAAGCGGATATTGGCCGCCGTTGCGCCGCTCTGGGCGACGATCGCGACGCGCGAGCGCTCGCCGACACCGCGCAGGTCGACCGGCTCAAAAGTCAGCGGAATGCCGTCGACATAATTGGTATAGCCCATGCAGTTCGGTCCGAGCATGGCCATGCCCGCCTTGCGGCAGATCCCGGCAAGCTCGTCCTGCTGCCGGCGGCCTTCCTCGCCGGCTTCGGCGAAGCCGGACGAATAGACGATGACGCCCGCTACATCCCGCTCGACACAGGCAAGAACCGAGTCCTTGATCGCCACCTGCGGCACGATGAGGATCACCACGTCGACGCCCTTGGGCAGGTCGCCGATGGTCTTCACGCAGGGGCGGCCGTTGATCTCGTCGCGCGAACGGCTGACGAGATGCAGGTCGCCGGCATATTTGAAGAGTTCGAGATTGGCGAGCACGCCGCCGCCGATCGAGGCGGGATCCGGCGATGCGCCCACGATCGCGATCGATCGTGGGCGCAGCAGACGGTCAAGATCGAACGGCTTGGCCGGATCGAGCGTCTTGGGAGCGGTGGTCATCGTATCAGCCATGGGAGCACTTCTTAGTCGCGACGGTAGGCACCGAGGCCCGGGCGGAAGGATTTCTCGTCCAGGAACTGACTCATGCCGGTATTGCGGCCGTTTTCCGGGTCGCGGAGTTCCGTCTGGTCGGACTTCGCC
This sequence comes from Neorhizobium sp. T6_25, assembly GCF_002968555.1. Lineage (NCBI taxonomy): Bacteria > Pseudomonadati > Pseudomonadota > Alphaproteobacteria > Hyphomicrobiales > Rhizobiaceae > Neorhizobium > Neorhizobium sp. T6_25. Next base: position 15,016 of record NZ_PVBL01000013.1, on the reverse strand, counting down.
ATCAGGTATTCGCCGGCCTGTTCCCAGGTGAGATCGCGGGTGAAACGGCAGGCGGTCTTGGCTTGGCGCAGCACGAAGGGGTTCTTGCCGATCAGCGTCATGGCGAGCTTGCGGGTCTCGGCCTTCAACTCGTCCGGCGAAACGGCCTTGTTGACCAGCTTCATGTCGGCAGCCTGCTGGCCGGTGAAGGTTTCCCCGGTCATGATATAATACATCGCGTCGCGGAAGCTCATCGTCTCCAGCACCGACTTGGTGACGATACCGGCCGGGATAATGCCCCAGTTGATTTCAGAAAGGCCGAAGATGGCGTCTTCCGAGGCGATGGCCAGGTCGCAGCCGACCAGGAACTGGAAGGCGCCGCCGAAACACCAGCCGTTGACCATGGAGATGGTCGGCTTCGGGAAATACATCATCCGGCGCCACTGCCATGCGGCGTTCGCCCGGAACAGGCGTTCGCGTTGGATCGGCGGCACCTTGTCGGTAGCGCGGAAATATTCCTTCAGGTCCATGCCGGCCGAGAAGGATTCGCCGGCGCCGGTGACGACCATAACCTTGCAGCGGTCGTCTTCTTCCAGCGCGTCCATGATCGCGTTCATTTCCCAGACGATGCCCGGGTTGATGGCGTTGCGCTGCTTCGGACGGTTGAGCGTCACCCAGGCGATGCCCTCGTCGAAATCCACGGTAACATATTCGCCCCACTTGCCATTGTTCTGGCCGGCGGCAGCGGATTCGGTCTGGTTTTCCATAGCAAATTCTCCCTACTGGGGAAATGGATATCAGGGACCCGAATATGCGTCAAGCGGCTTTCCATCTCGGGCCTGGCGAAAAGAAAACCCGTTTGACGTCGTGCTGAACCGATGCTTAACCGCGGCCGAGGAACGGCATTTCGACCGGCAGGATGATGCTTTCGTAGAGGTTCACGTCGTCCGGCAGGGTCGCCATCAGCACGACGATCCGCGCCACGTCCAGAGGCATCATGGTTGCGGGCCGGACCTTGTCGGTAATGCCGGGAACCAGCGAGCTGACCGTCGACCCCGGATGCACCATGGAGACCGCAATGCCGTGCTCGCGGCCATCGACGGCGAGCGAACGGGTAAGGCCCTCGAGCGCGAACTTGCTCGCGGTATAGGCGGCGGTATGGCCGCGCGGAACCTTCGACGACAGGCTGCCCATGTTGATGATCCGGCCGCGCTTCTGTTCCTGCATGATGACGAAGGCGGCGCGGCTGCAATAGAAGACCGAGTGCAGGTTGGCACCGATCACCTCGTGCCAGCGCTCGTTGGTGAGCTTTTCGACCGGCGTATGGTCGGCGATGCCGGCATTATTGATCAGGATGTCGAGCCGGCCGTATTTCTCCTTTACCGCGGCGAACAGCTTTTCGACCTGCGCGTCGTCGGTGACGTCGGTCGGCACGACGAACGCGCGGCCGCCTTCGGCCTCGATCTCGGCCGCCAGTTTTTCAAGCTTGTCGACGCTGCGGGCGGCAAGCACGGCGACGGCGCCCTCAGCGGCAATCGCCTTGGCGATGCCCCAGCCGATGCCCGAGCTGGCGCCGGTGACGATGGCAATACGGTCCTTGATCGAAATCATCTGAAACTTCTCCCCTGATCAATACGCTTAAGCGCGTGAAATTCCCTTATAAAGCGCTTCGAGCCCGCGCCGGTCGCTGACCCCCAGCTTGCGGTAGGCGCGCTGACGGTAGGTGACGATGCTCGAAAGCGCGAGCCCGACTTTTTCGGAAATTTCCCGATGTGTGCGGCCGAGCAGCAGCCCGGCGGAAACCTCCGCCTCACGGCCCGAAAGCGCAAATCCCGCCTGCAGCAGCCGCCCGGCGATCTCCTGCTGTGGCGGATGCAGTGGCGCCGTCGGCGGCCGGCCCTGGAGCCGCACGTGCTTGACGACCATGGCGATCAGCAGCGGCGCAAAGGCCTCCAGCCGTTCGACCGCGGAGAGCGGGAACGGGCCGCTTTCGCGGGTGCGATAGAGGCTGGCGAAGATCCGCGGCTCCTCCGAGTGATAGATGGTCAGGCGTTCGAGCACATGGGCGCGTTCATAACAGTCGCGGCGGTATTCGGGATCGCGGATGCCGTTCCAGGCCTGGCGCACCACCTGCACCTTGGCAAGTCCAGGGGCGCCGTTCAGCATCTGCCGGGTCACCTGGTCGCGCTGCCAGTAGCGGCGGGCGTAATCGAGCGAGGCGCGCTCGGCAAAACCCGGAATGGTCGAGTGATAACCGCAGGCGAAGAGATAGGTGAGCGACCCGTCTTCCTCGGCCTGGAAGGCGGAACAGAAATCGGTGCCGGCGATGGCGCGCAGGGTTTCCAGCAATTTTTCGGGGAAGCCGGGCTCGCCGAGCTCGTCCATGAGGGCAGCCATGCCGGTCAAGTTGTCTCCATCAAGCGCAGGCATTGACGCCTCCAGGGTTGAGAACAAATCTGTCGGGGGCATGTCCACCTGCAAGGTGGACATGGGAGGGTCGGCAAAGGTCTACCATCACGGCCAATGCAACAAGCCTGGATATGGAGGAATCACCATGGTCGACGCACCAAAGCTTCGCAAACTCTATCACTTTTCCTACCCGTGCCGAGATGGCGAGGAGACCCGCAAGTTCTATGAGGACCTGCTTGGCCTGCCGCTGGTCAACTGCATGACCGCCGACAAGGTGCCGTCGACGGGCGAAGAAAAGCCCTACGCGCATTTCTTCTTCGAAATGGGCGACGGCTCCTACATGGCCTTCTTCGACCTCGGCGAAAACATAATGCCGCTTCCCTCGCCGAACACGCCGGACTGGGTCCAGCACTTCGCGATGGAGGTCGATTCGGTCGAGGAGGTCCTGACGTTCAAGAAGCGGTTGCAGGATGCTGGCGTGAAGACGACCGACGTCATCGACCACGAGTTCATCAACTCGATCTACTTCTTCGACCCCAACGGCCTGCGCCTGGAAATCACCGCGCGCACGGAAGAGCCCGGCTATCTGGAACAGGCCGCTTCGGAAGCTCATGACGCGATGAAGGCATGGATTCAGAAGAAGGCCGGCATGATCGCCCGGAAATCGGCTGCGGCTTGAGATAGCCAATTGGGGGCCGGACGAATGGCCGGTCCCTGATACCGCCATGAAGGCGGAAGACGAACTTGGAGCACCACCGGTCCCGAATGGACGGTGGTGCTTTTTGCTAAAGCTCACGTTCAGCCTCCCGACTGCAAACCTCCCGAAAATCTGGAGCCCCGCCCCTGACGAGCTCCAGCTTGTCTTTCATGCCAACAACCCTTGCCGCTTGCTCCAGTCGATCACCCGGTCGATGCAGGCGTTTAAGAGTTCCGGCTGGCCGAGGTAATAGTGGGTCGCGTGCGGGATCGTCATATATTCCTTGTTTTCGGTCGCGAGGGCTGCCCGGATCGTCGGATTGTGGGTCGCCGGGACCGCCTCGTCGGCATTGTTCTCGATCTGCAGCACCGGCGAGCTCTTGATCAGCGACGCGTTCATCGGCCCCTTGGCATTCGACAGATCGTAGCTCCACTGCGAAAGCCAGGAGCGCAGCGTGGTGAAGCGGGCAAGCCCAACCGGCCCGACATTGACCGTACGCGGGTCGCCCATATAGCTCCTGCCGATCGGCCGGTCGTTGGGGTCGATGGTGCCGTCGAACCAGCGCACGTCGCACATGGTGCGGTGAACGATAAAGGCGCGCTCCTGCTCGAACGAGCCGCGGCGCTTCAACTCCGCCAGCATGTCGAGCGCCCAATGCGTGATCTTGCGGTTGCGGGCGACCTGGGCGGCCCGGAAGCGCTGGATGAATTCCGCCGAATAGGGTGGTTGGTGCGGGCAGTCCGGGGAATAAATGTCGAATTCCGGGTCGCGAAGATCCGGGTCGAGTTCGTCGAGAACCGACGGGTCGAGCCATTCGGTCAGCGTTTCGGCACGCGACAGGTGGGCAGCGATGAAGATCACGCCGTCGGCGGGCTTCAGCCCCGCTTCGACAAGGTTGACCTCGTCGCCGGCCGGAGTGTGGGTGATCGTCGGGCTCTCGGCCTGCGCCTGGTAGAACAGCGACAGCGACCCGCCGCCCGACCAGCCAACCAGCACCACCTTCTCGTAACCGAGCTCGCCACGGGCATAATCGAGCCACTTGCCGAGGTCGATCGCCACCTTTTCCATGATGAGAGCGGTGTCGTTCTTCGGATAACGGCTGGCGGCGCAAAGCACGTGCAGGCCGGCATCGGCAAGCGCCGTCGGCATCGGCAGGAGCTGGAGCGTCGAGGTTGGGTGCATGAAGACATAGACCGTCTTCGACGGCGCACCGGTGCCACGCAGAAGCTGGCCCTCGAGATTGACCCTGCCGGAATTGCCGGCAAAGCCGTAGGTCTCGGTATATTTCGCGGTCTCCGGAAAGGAGATGATCAGCGGGATTCGCTGCCAGTCCGCCTTGGTGGTCATGATGTCCTACCCGTTATGCTTCACCCGCTCGGCCGGTAAGCCGGCGAACGGGCTTTCAAGATTGAATGTGATCGCGGCCTCAGGCGGCCGCTTCCGGCGACCTGCTTCCCGCCACCACCGGCACCGAGGTGGCGTCGTAGGTGAACAACCACTCGTAGCGCTGCTTGACCTTGTCTTCCTGCCATTCGGCATTGACGTAGTCCTCGGCAAGCTTCGGATCCTTCAATGCGGCATTGTGGAAACGGCTGAGATTGCCTTCCGCACCACGAACGATCTTGCCGGTGCGCTCGACGCGGGCGGCCTCATAGCCGGCAAAAGCCGCTTCGTAATTGCCGTTGTGCTCGGCAAGCGCCCGGGCGAGCACGAAACCGTCCTCGATCGCCATTACCGCGCCTTGGGCAAGGAACGGCAATGTCGGGTGGCAGGCGTCTCCGAGCAGCGTCACCCGGCCGCGGGTCCAGTCGTCCATCGGCGGCCGCAGCATCAGCGCCCATTTGTAGGGCACATCGATCGCCTTGATCAGCGTATGAATATCCTCGTGCCAGCCTTCGTAGTCGGCAAGGCATTCTTCCGTCGTGCCGGCGACTGACCAGGACTCGACCTGCCAGTCGGCGCGCTCGACGACCGAGACGTAGTTCATCAGCTTGCCGCCGCGCAGCAGGTACTGGATGACGTGGCCGCCGGGGCCGATCCAGTTGGTGCCGACCGGCCGCAGCATGCGTTCCGGCAGGCGCTCGACCGGAATGACGCCGCGCCAAGCGACGATGCCGGTAAATTTCGGGTCGTCGCGGCCGAACAGCGTCTCGCGGATCCTCGAATGCACCCCATCGGCGCCGACGACGATATCCGAGATGGCGGTGGTGCCGTCGGCGAAGGTGATGGTCGCGCCCTTGTCGTCCTGGGTAATCCCGACGCATTTCTTGGACAGCTTGATCGCATCGGGCCTGATGCGACGCACGCCGGCGGCCAGCGTCTGGTGCAGGTCGTTGCGGTGGATGGTGATGTAGGGGAAGCCGTAGCGCTCGATCGAAAGCGGGCCGAGGTCGAACAGTTTCCAGGTCTGCCCGGTGTTCCAGAGACGAATCTCCTTGCCCTGCGCCTGCGAGGCGATCGACATGATGTCTTCTTCAAGCCCGAGCGAAAACAGAACCCGCGTGCCGTTGGCGCTGACCTGAACGCCGGCGCCGACCTCTTTCAGCTCGACCGCCTGTTCGTACACGTCGACGTCAAACCCCTGGCGGAGCAGCGACAATGCCGCCGTCAGTCCGCCAATCCCTCCTCCCACGACAGAAATCTTCATTTTTTTATCCTTTGAAATCCTGACGGCAATCTCTCCCGACGCGCATGCGCCTGTCAACTATTTTTGATAAAGTATAATTGACTTTGTTCAAAACCAATTTCATATCTTCCCGCCGGAGCTTTCGAACCGGCCTTTGGGAGACGGCACCTGCAATTGAAAGTTTCAATCCACGGACCAAAAACAGGAAACGATGTCACGAAACTACACCTGGGATATCTGGCTTCCTGATATAAATGCGATAGGATCGAAAACGGCGGACGGCTGTGGTATCTGATCGACAGGGGAGACTACGGAATTCGATTGACTGACAAGAGGAATACTCTTGTATATAGTCAAATCTAGTTGCCTATAGACGAATTCAGGGCGGCGAATTCGAGGCGCGGCCCGAGGAACATGCATAATGACGGTTTGGCCGGCGCCCACGGGGGTCAGACCGGTTCACACCGTCGGGTTTTCAGGGAGGAAACCATGGTCATCAAAAGTCCGCAGGATTTCGGCGCGGGCATCTTGTTTATCCTTTTCGGCGCGGTCGGCCTCTATGTCGGGTCTGACCTCACCTTCGGTTCCGCCCGCAACATGGGCCCTGGCTATTTCCCGATGATCATTTGCGGCCTGATCGCGCTGATCGGGCTGATCGTCGCGGTAAAGTCGCTGGCGATCGAAGGTCCGGCCATCGAACGCATCCAGTTCCGCCCGATCATCTTCATCCTGCTGGCGATTGCCGCATTCGGCATCCTGATCGCTGAGATCGGCGCGGTGATCTCCTCGATCCTTTTGATCATGTTGGCTGCCTATGCACGGCGCGACGTCAACCCGGTCGAGACCGTCATCTTCGCGGTCACCACGGCGGCGTTCGTCGTCATCATCTTCGTATACGCGCTTGGGCAGCCGATGCCCGTCTGGTGGGGCAGGTAATCCATGGAAGTCTTTGAACACCTCGCAACCGGCTTCATGGCTGCAGGCTCGCTCGAGAACCTGATGTTCTGTCTGATCGGCGTCGTGCTCGGCACGCTGATCGGCGTTCTTCCCGGCATCGGACCCATTCCTGCGCTTGCCATCCTGCTGCCGATCACGTTCGGGCTCGATCCGCTTTCGTCGCTGATCATGCTGGCCGGCATCTATTACGGGGCACAATATGGCGGCTCCACCACCTCGATCCTGGTCAACATGCCGGGTGAAGCCTCCTCTGTGGTGACCTGTATCGAGGGACATCAGATGGCCCGCAAGGGCCGTGCGGGTGCGGCACTCGCGATCGCCGCTCTCGGCTCGTTCTTCGCCGGCACGATCGGCACCGTGTTCATCGCCGCCTTCGGTCCACCGCTCGCCTCGATCGCCCAGCAGTTCAATTCGCCGGATTATTTCGCGTTGATGCTGCTTGGTCTCACCATGGCGATCGTTCTGGCGCACGGTTCGGTCCTGAAGGCCGTTGCCATGGTATTGATCGGCCTGCTGCTCGGCCTCGTCGGCACCGACATCAACACGGGTCTTACCCGCTATACCTTCGGCCTTTCGGGCCTGTGGGAAGGCATCGACTTCCTGCCGCTGGTTCTCGGCCTCTTCGGTATCGTGGAAATCATCCGCAATCTCGAGAACCCGCCGCCGCCGCGCGAAGCGATCAGCACCCGCATGCGTGACATGTGGCCGACCAAGAAGGAATTCAAGGAAGCCTATCCGGCCGCCCTGCGCGGCACGGGCCTCGGCTCGCTTCTCGGCATCCTGCCGGGCGGCGGCGCGGTTCTTGCCTCCTTCGCCAGCTATACGCTCGAAAAGAAGATCTCGAAGAACCCGCGCAAGTTCGGCACCGGCGCGGTCGAAGGCGTCGCGGGCCCGGAAGCGGCCAACAACGCTGCCGCCCAGACCTCGTTCATCCCGCTCCTGACGCTCGGCATTCCGTCGAACCCGATCATGGCGATCATGATGGGCGCGATGATCATCCAGGGCATCCAGCCGGGTGCGGCGGTCATGACGACCCGTCCGGACCTTTTCTGGGGCATGGTCGCCTCGATGTGGATCGGCAACCTGATGCTCGTCGTCATCAACCTGCCGATGATCGGCATCTGGGTGAAGCTGCTGTCGGTTCCCTACCGCCTGCTCTACCCGGCGATCCTGCTGTTTTGCGCGATCGGTGTCTACTCGACGAGCACCGAGCCGTTCATGATGGTTCTGATGATCGTCTTCACGGTCTTCGGTTACATCCTCTACAAGCTCGGCTGCGAGCCGGCACCCATGGTGCTAGGCTTCATTCTCGGTCCGCTGATGGAGGAAAACCTGCGCCGTTCGCTGGTCATCTCGCGCGGCGATCCGACGATCTTCATCGACCGTCCGATCTCGGCCACGCTTCTGGCGGCGACGGTCCTGATGCTCTGCCTGATCATCTTCCCGCAGTTCCGCAAGACACGCGAGGAGGCGTTCCAGGAGGAATAACAGACGTTCCGCAACGGTTTTTTGGAGGAGGAACCAATGACTGAACAAGATTTGAAACTGACCAGACGCACCCTGATTGCGGCGGCCGCGATGGCCGCCGTGCTCCCCGGTGTCTCGTTCGCGCAATCAAGCTATCCCAACGGTACGATCACCTTCGTATGCGCCTTTCCGGCCGGCAGCGGCGCCGATATTCTGGTCCGCTTCTTCTCCGAAAAGGTGGCGGCCGTTTCAAAGCAGACGGTGATCGTCGAGAACAAGCCGGGCGCCAACGGCAATATCGCCGCCGAATATGTCAGCCGAGCCAAGCCGGACGGCTATACCGTCTACGTCCATTCGGGCACCTCGACCGCAGCCAACATGTCGCTGTTCAAGAAGCCCGCGATCGATGTCACCAAGGCGCTGCGCGGCGTCCAGTTCATCAACAAGCAGCCCTTCATGATCGCGGTCGCGGCAGACAGCCCGATCAAGGACATGAAGCAGCTCACCGAGCATCTGAAGGCCAGGGCGGGCGATGCCACCTATGGCTCGACCGCGACCTCGGGCAAGGTTCTCGCCGAAGTCTACCTGCAGTTGGCAGGGGTCTCGGCGACCGAAGTCGCCTACAAGACCGGTCCGGATTCCCTGAACGACATCACCAGCGGCCAGCTCGATTTCGCGGCACTCGACCCGGTCTTCGCGCTCAGCCAGCAGCGTGAGGGGCGCCTGCGGTTGCTCGCGGTCGGCTCGCCGCAGCGCATGAAATCGACGCCGGAGATTCCGGCGATCAAGGAATATGGCCTCAATGTCGACCAGCTTGGATGGTGGGGTGTGTTCGTGCCGGCCAAGACGCCGGACGATGTCGTTCTGAAGCTGAACGCGCTGTTCCGGGACGTGCTCGACCAGCCGGAAACGGAAGCCTTCCTGAACAAGTTCGGTGGGGACGTCTACAAAGGGACGCCGAAGGAGGTCGACGAGCTTCTTGCAAAGACCGTCGAGGAGTGGCGTGCCTATGTGGCGTTGGCGAAGATCCCGCAAAACTGAGGCTGGTTCAACGGGCTTCACGGAAGCTTGCTACGGGAATGACTGGGGCGTTCAAGGGAGGAACTTGTACCGATGACCACTGAAATCTCACGCAGAAACCTGATGATCGTGACTGCCGCGGCGGCCGCGCTCGCACCCTTTGGTGCGTTCGCGCAGGGTGCTTATCCGAATGGCCAGATCACGTTCGTCTGCGCCTTCCCGGCCGGCTCGGGCGCCGACGTCCTGGTCCGCTTCTTTGCCGACAAGTTCGCCAAGGTCGCCGGCCAGACGGTGATCGTCGAGAACAAGCCGGGAGCCGCCGGCAACATCGCCGCCATGTACACCGCCCGCGCCAAGCCGGACGGATATACGATCTACGTCCATTCCGGCACCTCGACGGCGGCCAACATGTCGCTGTTCAAGGCGCCGCCGATCGACGTCGTCAAGGAGCTGCAGACCACCTCCTTCATCAACAAGCAGGCCTTCATGTTCGTGGTCGCTTACGACAGCCCGATCAAGGACATGAAGGAGCTGACCAAGGTGTTGAAGGAAAAGGGCAACAATGCCAGCTACGCAACAGCTGCGACGTCCGGCAAGGTTCTCGGAGAAATCTACAAGCAGGTCGCCGGTGTCGATCCGGTCGAAGTCTCGTTCAAGGACGCCAAGGACTCGCTCAACGACATGCTGAGCGGCTCTCTCGACTACGGCGTCCACGATCCGGTCTTCTCCCTCTCGCAGGCCAACGAGAAGCGTGTCCGGATCCTTGCGACCGGTTCGCCGATCCGGCTGAAGTCGCTGCCCAACATCCCAACCGCCAAGGAACAGGGTTACGACATCGACCAGCTCGGCTGGTGGGGCTCCTTCGTTCCGAAGGCGACGCCGAAGCCGGTTGTCGACAAGATCAACGCGCTGTTCAACGAAGTTCTGGCTCAGCCCGATACCGTCGCTTTCCTCGCGAAATTCGGCGGGGACGTCTATGTCGGCACCCCGGACGAGGGTCAGGCGCTGCTCGCCAAGACCGTCGAGGAGTGGAAGACGTATGTGGCCATGGCCAAGATTCCGCAAAATTAATCAACCGATTCGAAAGACCCTCTCGCCATAGTGCGGCAGGTTCTTTCGCAGGGACCCTTACGAACCGCCACAGGAGATGAAAAGTGACAAAATGGCTTAAGAAGATCGCGCAAGCCACCGCCGCCATGGCGATGCTGGCGGTTGCACAGATTGCAAACGTTACGCCCGCCCAGGCCGCTTATCCGGAGCAGACGATCACCTTCGTCTGCGCCTTCCCGGCCGGCTCCGGCGCCGACGTTCTCGTCCGCTATTTCGCGGACAAGGTGTCCAAGGTTGCCGGCGCCACGATCATCGTCGAAAATAAGCCGGGTGCGCTCAGCAACATCGCCGCTGAATACACGTCGCGCTCCAAGCCGGACGGCTACACGATCTTCGTCCATTCCGGCAACTCGATCGCCGGCAACATGTGGATCATGAAGAAGCCGCCGATCGACGTCGGCAAGGACCTGATGACGATCGCCACCATCAACAAGCAGGCCTTCATGATCGCCGTCGCCAAGGACGCGCCCTACAAGGACCTGAAGGAACTGACCGCCGCCATGAAGGAAAAGGGCGACGGTGGCTCCTATGCCGTCAACGCCACTTCGGGCAAGGTCATGGCCGAAGTCTACAAGCAGAAAGCCGGCCTCGAGACCGTTTCGGTCCAGTACAAGACCGCCGCCGACTCGCTTAACGACATGACCAGCGGCGCGATGGACTTCGGTTCCTACGATCCGGTCTTCGCCCTCGCCCAGCAGCGCGAAGGCCGCTTCCGCCTTCTCGGTGTCGGCTCGCCGGAACGCATGAAGGGCGCTCCGAACATTCCGACCTTGAAGGAGCAGGGCTTTGACGTCGACCAGCTCGGCTGGTGGGGTGCCATGGTTGCCAAGGGCACGCCGGAAGACATCACCACCAAGATCAACGGCTGGTTCAACACCGTTCTACAGCAGCCGGAAACCCAGAAGTTCCTGGCCGACCAGGGCGGCGACGCCTACATCTCTACTCCTGCCGAAGCCCAGGCTCTGATGATCAAGACGATCGCGGAGTGGAAGGACTACGTGGCGATCGCCCAGATTCCGCAGCAGTAAGACTTGCTGAAGCAGATAAAAAAGCCGGCGGAAACGCCGGCTTTTTTCGTTGCGGAGAATGAGAGAAAAGCCCGCCAGTTCCCGGCAAGCGGTCGTATCGGATGTCAGTCCCGATAGCTCGGATCGATCCGATCCAGCTTGCGCAGCATCGCCGGCCATTCCTTCAGCCCCGGCTTTGCCGGCGACATCTCGTACATATGCGCGGTCAGCTCGGCGATCTTCTCGGCCGGAACGGTGAGACACTGCGGCTGGGCGGCCATGGCGGCGAGTTGGGCGCGAGCTGCCTTTTCCAGCCAGAAGGTCCAGACGAACGCCTCGCCGACACTTTCGCCCGAGGTCAGCGTGCCGTGGTTCTTGAGGATCATGTTCTTGTGCGGGCCGAGATCGTGGATCAGCCTTTCCTGCTCTTCCATGTTGAGGGCCAGGCCCTCGTAGCCGTGATAACCGATGCGGTTGTAGAAGAACATCGAATGCTGGGAGAGCGGCAGCAGCCCGCAATCGAGCATGGAAAGCGCCATGCCAGCCTCGGTATGCAGGTGCATGACGCAGTTGAGCTCGTGGCGCGCCTTGTGCACGGCGTGGTGGATGACGAAACCGGCACCGTTTACCGGATAGTCCGACTTGCCGATGATCTTCGCCTCGTGGTCGATCTTGACGAGGTTGCTCGCCTTGATCTCGTCGAAGGCGAGCCCGAACGGGTTGATCAGGAAGTGATTGTCCGTGCCCGGGACACGGGCCGAGATATGCGTGTAGATGAGGTCGTCCCAGCCGTAGAGTGCTGCGAGACGATAGGCGGCGGCGAGATCGACGCGGACGGCCCATTCCTCGTCGGTGACCGAGGCCCGGTCGAATTCGGTGACGACCTCCTGCCCGTCGTCCTGTCCTGCCAGTCCTATGACGTGACGTTGAAATGCCATTTGAATTCCTCCCTAGAGTTCAAAAGCCCAGATCGCGATCGGGACCACCGGCGTCGGCAGCGGCGTTCCCTTGAAAAAGGCCTGGACATTCTCGACCAGCAAAAGGGCCATGGCCAGGCGGGTTTCCGCAGTCGCGCTGCCCTGGTGCGGCGTCATGATCACATTCGGCATCCACAGCAGCTTTTCCGAAACCTTCGGCTCGTTGGCAAATACATCCAGCGCCGCAAAACCGAGCTTGCCGGTCCTGAGCGCCTCCACCAGCGCCGCCTCGTCGACGGTCGAACCGCGCGAGACGTTGACCAGCGTGCCCTGGGGCCCGAGCGCCTCCAGCACTTCGCGGTTGACGATTTTCCTGGTGTCCTCGCCGCCGCGGCTGGCGACCACGAGAAAATCGCTCTCCTTTGCCATCGCGACGAGGTCCGGCATGTAGGTATAGGGGACAGGTTTCTGCCGCGGCCCATGATACGAGACCCGCATCCGGAAGGCGCTAGCCCGTTCCGCAATCGCCGCGCCGATATTGCCAAGCCCGACAATGCCGATCGCCTTGTTCCTGAGCGAGCGACCGAGCGGGACTTTTGCCGCGATCGCCGTCCATCGGCCGTCGCGGATATATTGGGTCTGAGGCACGATATCGCGGGCAGAAGCCAGCATCAGCGCCATCGCGAGATCCGCGACATCCTCCGTCAGCAGCCCCGGCGTATTGCAAATGCCGATGCCACGCGACTTGACGGTGGGCATATGGATCGAGTCGATGCCGATGCCGTAACAGGCGACCAGCTTCAGGTCGGGGAATTTTGCGAGTACATCCGCGTTTGCGCCGACCCCTGGATCGGTGACCAGCACCTGCACGCCCGGCATCTCGCCGCCTGCAGCGACCTCCGCGACAGACATTTGCCGCCCGCCCATGCCTTCGAGCGTCCAGACCACCGAAGCCGGCAGGACCGCCGTCAGCACAACGACACGCATGGTTTTCTGGTCTGATGTCACGGAAACGATGCCCTCCCCGGATCGAAATCTTGAAGCCTACTTTATACGGCTCCCTGCCATGACGATAGGTATTTTCGTCCATGTCGAACGGAATTCGTCATCGACGGATCAGCCATGAATGAATTTCCAGGGGCTGACTTCGGTTTCGATCGACAGCGGCACTTCGATCAGCCAGGGCCCGCCGCGGGTGATGGCGGTCTCGATTGCGGTGCGGAGATCCTCCGGTGCATTCACCCGGGCGAAATCCACATGAAAGGCGGCGGCGAGCTTGTCGAAATCCGGGTTCTTCAGTTCCGAACCGATCAGTCGTCCGCCGAAAGCTTCGCTCTGGTCGCGCTTCACGTTGCCGAAGGCGGAATTGTTGAAGACGACGGTGATGACGTCGATGCCGTATTGGGCGGCGGTCGCCAGTTCCTGCGCCGCGAACATGAAGCCGCCATCGCCGGCGATCGATACGACCGGCACGTTCGGCCGGGCGACCTTGACGCCAAGTGCGGTGGGGAAACCGAAACCGAGCGTGCCCTGGAAGCCGGTCGAGATGAAGGTGCGCGGTTCGTAAACCGGATAGCAGTACCAGGAGGCGAAACCGGACTGGCAGACCTCTTCGACGAGGATGCCGTCGTCGGGAAGGGCTGCGCGGATCGCCTCCAGATATCCATAATGCGGCGAGATTTCCTGGATGGCTTGCGCCGTTTGCGCGCGCGCCTTTTGGATCGCTTCCTGCCAGTCGTCGGAAGGCGTCCGCGGCTTGAGTTCGGCAAGCAACGCCGTGAGGGAGGTCTTCGCCCTGCCCAGCACGCCGAGGGCCTCCGGTGTACGGATCAGTTCCTCCGCGTCGATTTCCAGCCGCACCACCGGCACGTCGGCTCTCGGCTTCCAACGCCAGCTCGGCACCTCGAGCCGGGTGCCGATGCCGATGACGCAATCGACGGCCGGCCAGAGCTTTCGTGCTTCGGCGATGGTGAGGCCGAGTTCGTGGCGGTTTGAGACCACGCCGCGCCCGGAACGAAAGCCGACCACCGGCGCATGCAGCATTTCCGCAAGCCGCAGCACCTCGTCACGGGCCTCGAATGCACCGGGCCCGACGAAGATCATCGGCCGTTCCGCTCGGCTGATCGCCGCTGCCGCCTCGCCGATCGCGACATCCGCCACCGGATCCGGATGGTTTTCGAACGGCCGGGCGATCTCGAATTCGCCCTCCGCCACGAACTGCTCCCAGGGCATTTCAACCGTCGCCGGGCCGGGCTTCAGGGAGCGCATCTCGCGAAACGCATGGGCGATGGCGGCCGAAACGTCCGCTGCCCTGTCGGCGCGTTCGGCGGACTTGGCGATGCCGGCGAGAACGGCGCGCTGGTCGCGCATCTCGTGCAGATGGCCGCGACCCTTGCCCAGAAACGCGGTCGGCACCTGCCCGGTCAGGCACAGAACCGGCTCGTTGCAGCCCCAGGCAGTCAGAAGCGCAGCGCCGGTATTCAGCACCCCCGGACCGGGCACGACGGAATAGACACCGGGATTGCCCGAGGCGCGGGCATAACCGAAGGCCATATAGGCGCATGTCTGCTCGTGCCGCGGCGTGATCACCCGCATGTCGTCGCGCTGAAAGGCATCGAACAGGCCGTAGAGCTGGGCACCCGGTATGCCGAACACGGTATCCACATCGTGGGCGCGCAATGAAGCGACGATGGAATCGCCTCCGGTGATGGTCATGTTGGAATCTCCTTGTTAGACGAAGTGGAATCCCATGAAAAACTGTGGCGGTGCTGCGATCCTAGCCCGCCCCCTTGTGGGGAGGGTGGCCGGCAGGCGGGAGGGGTGGTGA